>NZ_JAMAWB010000002.1:0-458605 GCF_023713585.1 Paenibacillus sp. MER TA 81-3 | reverse complement strand
ATCACACAGTCGCCGAAATCCGCAAAAATGTTCAGCAGTTTATGGACGAGATCATGAAATATCCCTTGTCCATCATCGATCGTCTTTGTGTTAGATTCTAAGTGATTCAATAATTCAACTTATATAGTCAAATTGCAAGAGAAATTTATATCAGAACTGAAAGAATATTTACTGTTAGAGGGAGTGAGGAGAAGTTTAGTCAATAAATATTTATTTGAAGCAGGGGAAGTATGCATAGGCAAAACAAATGTTAAGAGTGTTCTTGGAACCATGACTGAAATGTCACTCTATTGTAGAAATGCAGAGTTTGATCATACGCTTGATCTGAGTGCTTGGTTAAACTCGATGATATATAAACCAATTGATTATGAAGAACCTATTAAAGTATTCAAGAAAACCCTGGAAAGAAAATATTCATAAAGCTTACTGAATGTATCTCAGGAAGGCACTGGCATCACATAACACCGTATCTACGCTGCGGGCCTTTCGCCCCTTGGTTCGCAAGAAGAGGTAAGCGGAGAAGTTGAGTCAGGGTTCGTAGATACAAGAACGTAATTTGAAATTCTTGCATTAAATGAGTGCCAGTACAAAGGAGAGGGAAATGAAAAAAATCATCTTACTTTTATTAGGTATTATAATTATTTCTAATGTCATTTGGAGTTATTTATATTTTAAGGATATTAAACCACTAAACACTGGTGTTCAAGTTTACAATCTTAATGGTATGGGGGAAATTTGGGACGTAAAAAATTACAAAATAATAGTCTCTCCAAGTAAAATTCTACGAGGACATGGGAAATTAGTTTACAAGGGAGATCCAAAGAATATTGAGAATAGCACCTATTACAAGTATGAAATCAAAGAAATAAATAGTGGTGGAAATTACGAGACAGTTTATGTAAATGAAGCAAGTTCAAAGGATGGACCAGTAGCTATTCTAAACAATCTAAATGATATAGGTTCTGTTACAGGTGAGTATTCCTATGATGAACTAAAGAAGGATAAACAAAACTATAAAAATACTACTTTAACAATTACATGGAATGATAGTGAAGGAGAACTTCATTCCGAAACAGTTGCCCTTGATCTTGATAGTGAAATCACCCTAAATGATGATTAATGCATAGTTATCTCGAGGAAGGCAAGAACTTCACATAACACCGTATTCACGCGGCAGTGGTCAAGCCCCCTTGGTCTGTCAGATGATAATCGGAGAAGGGTATCAGCAGACAACCCTGCGAGGCTAAGTCTGATGGACCCATTCGCTTGCGCTCCTTTTAAGCCTCTCGGTATCGTGAATACAAAAACGGTATAGGAAATATCCGCAAAAACTAGGCCTTCAGGCCAAAGCAATGAAAGGGATTAAGAATGAAAAGATATATTGAATTTTCTGTTTATCTACCGTTCTTTGTGTTGATAGATGACACAGATGAGGAGCTATTAGGAGCTTCTAATCTAGAAGAATTGATGAAGGAACTTAATATTAGCTTAAATATTACGGAATTATATAATGTGTATTTATCATACGGTAATGGACCCTATAGAGCTGGTAAGGGAGACGTATTTGTTTTTTTTAAGAATAATGATATGGATAGTTTTATACTTATAGATTTATTTAACGACTTCACTGATCAACATAACATGGTGAAGTTAGGAGTACGATGCGAAACTATACAAGAAAAGCAAATAAGGGATATACTTTTTGATTTACACTCAAAAACTGATATTAAAAGTAAAATAAAAGAGAGTTATGATGATTTTCTGAAGTTAGAGATAATCAAAGCAGATTATCCAAAAGAAATTCAATATGGGAGTCAAAAATACATTAAAAAAATATATTATAACATTACAAAGACACTATGAAAGTAGTTCAAGAAGGCAGATACTTCATATAACACCATATCTACGTTTTGGGCTTTGCCCTTGGTTCACATGAAGTTGTATGCAGAGAGAGGATTCAGTGAACAACCCTGCGAGGCTAAGTCCATTGGACACGATCGCTGGCGCTCCCTTAAGCCCCTCGGGTTCGTAGATACAACAACGTTATCTGCAATTACCAATAGAACATTAGAAAGAAGGCGATCTCGTGGAAGTTTTATTAAAGGACATAGACGAAACAAACTGGCTAGAATGTATTTTTCTAACGACTGATCCTGATAAAAATCATTACCTTGTAGAGAAATTTGTAGCTTCAAATGCAGTTTCGATTGCACAATCAAAGATAGAAAAAGGATGGATAACAAAAGCAATTTATAGTAAAGATACAATGGTGGGATTTACAATGTATGGATATTCAGAGGAGGATAATTGTTTTGAATTATGCCGTATTATGATTGACTATAAATTTCAACGTCAAGGTTTCGGTAGAAAGGCACTAAGTCTAATCATTAAAGAGATGAGTAAGAACAAGGAATGTTCAGAAATATATTTATCGTTTGATCCAGAAAACCATTCTGCAAAAAAACTATATGGAGAATTTGGATTTGAAAATACAGGTAAAATCGTAGACGACGAAGTTCTTTATTGCTTGAAATTATAAAGATACATGTAGGTGAATTCGAGATGCCGGTAACTACAGATAACAAAACATTCATGCATCGGACCCTGACGGTTCCTCGGTCCGCAGAGGCATTTCGGGGAAGTGAATTCAGCGGACACCCCTGCACCGACTAAGAGCGGTCGCGCCCGGGCCATTGGCGCTTAAGTCGGTGAGGGTTCGTGAATGCAAGAACGTTAGACGAAACCTGTGCAAGATAAAATAATCAAAAACAAAAAAGATAATTTAATATAAATCACATTAATGGAGGTGTATCAAATGTTGATACTAGAACGAGCAATAAAAAATGATGCACAAAAACTTGCTGAAATACAAAAGGCCAGCTTTGATGAAGAATCAAAACATTTCAATAATAACGAAATCGGTGGTCCACTAGGATATGATTCCGTAGGTTGGCAAGAAGAGATGATGCAAAATTGTAAATATTTCAAGGTGCTCTTTAATGGAGAAATAATAGGGGGGGGTTTGATATTTATAGAAAGCAATCAAGTACATAATCTAGGAAGAATTTTTATTGATCCAAACTTTCAGAATCAAGGAATCGGTATGAAAGTAATGAAAGAAATCGAAATAAGCTTTCCGGATAGCACTAAATGGTGGCTTGATACTCCTAGCTGGAGTGTCAAGAATCATCATTTCTATACAAAGTGCGGGTTCACCAAAGTTAGAGAAGAAGATGACCTATACATTTTTGAGAAGACTTTATAGACTTATTCTTTTATGGCGTTTTCCAGGGATGGCACAGTAATCGTCTAACATTATTCACGCTGCGAGACCTGACGGTCCCTTGGTCTGCATGAGGTTTTTAGGAGAAGCGGATCAGCAACCCTGCGAGGCTAAGTCCATCGGATCCCGGCGTGAACCGCCTTAAGCCTCTCGGGCTCGTAGATACAAGAACGTTATCTCAAATCCACGCGGTCAATATTATTGAGGTGAAGAGCTCTGAAGGAAAAAACAAAAGTAAACGCATATTACAGTCTGTTCGGAGATTCTTTTGATTTAGATGAAGTAACCAATCAGCTGGGAATTAAACCTACAATATAGCTTATAGCTTTACAGGTGGAAAAACCCTGGAAACTCACACATATTGAATTTGAATGCCAAGATCAAGCTTGGCATTTGTACATCGACTTCGAGCGAGGAACCATACTCGCCTGTCCCTTGTGCGGATCTGCTTATAAGGCATATGATACCGAGAAGAAGCAATGGAGACACCTCGACTTTTGGAATTAGAAAACCTTCATGCATGCCAGATTACCACGAGTAAAATGCAGATCGTGCAACAAGGTGACGCAAGTGCCAGTAAAATGAGCTCGGGCGCTGTCTTATTTTACATGGCTTTTTGAAGCATGGGCGATGCGATTGATGGCAGTGATGCCAGTCAATGCAGCAGCCCGTGAGGAATGTCCAACGGGCTACTCGAAGGAATTAACGGTCTGGTTCAAGCTGCTAAACGGCGATCTAGAGGTTACCGAAATGTTGAAAATTTGATCTCGATGGTTTACATGACGGCCAATAAACTCCGGCTTCCGATGCTCGGAGCAATCCGAGCACAATAACCCTTACCGCCTTGAAACCCTACTTCAGAACTTGGTACAGCGGTCAAGTGTTTTTTTGAGGGCTGTACCAAGTTCTGAAATTCTCTTAACGGCGGAAGGGTTATGAAACTAGCAACTGTGCTTTTACCCATCCAGTAGAGCGAAGAGCAGGATAGATTCATTAGTTCCTATTAAGACAGAGATAAAATAATGCTTAGCTTGGAAACTCCAAAATTTCACCCTACTTTTTTGATGGTTTATATATCACAAAAAAATGCGATTCGTCCCCTATTTGGAATCAACATTGAAAAGAGATGATACCCATTCATAACGCCTGGTTGCTATCGTGCTGGTCTTGTTGATCATCATCGGGTGTAATACATCTGATACCTATTCCGACCATACAGTTAGTAAATATCATTTATCGTTAGGAACAGATTGAGTAATGAAGGGATTATTAGTAGATCAAGCAAATTCCAACGTGGAAAAAAAGAAAATGGAAAACTGAAATAAGACCGTTTCTTCTTGCACGGTATCCCGTAACTATGGGTCTATACGATGCTGTTACAAATCAAACACCTCATTCTTTTGTCGGAGATCAAAAACCGGTCGTGAATATTTCTTGGAATGAAGCAATTTCTTTTTGTAATCTACTCTCACAGAGAGCTGGACTGAAAGAGTGTTATTCGATAAGTAATGATGGCGAAAGCATGATTTGTGATTGGGAGTCAAACGGCTATCGACTTCCTACAGAAGCTGAGTGGCAATATGCATGTAAAGCAGGGACTACTGGCTATAGATACGGAGAGCTTGATAAGATTACCTGGTACAATGAGAATTCAGAAGGCCAAGTCCATGAAGTGGGAAGAAAGGAACCCAATGCATGGGGGCTGTATGATATGTTAGGGAATGTTTGGGAGTGGTGTTGGGATATTTATGATGAACAAGTGTACGGTTCCTATCGAATTTTTCGAGGAGGCAGCTGGGCTGAAGAGGCCAGGGGGTGCGGGGCGTCGTGTCGTCGACGCAGCCATCCGACATTTAGCATAGATGACCTTGGTTTCCGTCTTGCCAAATCTTTTTAACGGTCAGCTACACTATCACTCGGTTCGCAGAGGCATTTCAAGGAAGTGGAATCAACGAACAACCCTGCGAGGCTAAATGGTGAAGCCACTTTTCAAATCTCGTAAATTACTCTTTGGGGGAATAGAAATGAAAGAAATAGACTATACCAATTATTTTTGGCAAGACGAAGAGATTAGATTGCGTGCAACCCAGCCCGAAGATTGGGAGGGATATTATTATAATCGATTTGATTCGACGGCTCGTCGTTTATTAGAATGTGCGGTTGAACTGCCACCGACGATTGCAGAAGCAAAGAAATTCGTTGAGACATTTTCAGATTTTTCATCAGGCACCGGACGAATTATGTTTACTATTGAAAATGTAAAAGGTGAAAACGTAGGAGGAATAAATTTAAATAGCATTGATGAAAAGAATGGTACATTCAGTATAGGTATACAAATTGATCAGGATCATCGAGGTAAAGGTTACGGTACAAGAGCTGTAAGAATGTTATTAAGATACGCCTTTTACGAGCGACGTCTTAATAAATTCAATGATTATGTACTCGAAGGAAACGAAGCCTCTGCAACCATGATGAGGAAGCTTGGCTGTATCCAAGAAGGAGTTCGACGTAAGGTAATATACACAAAGGGGCAGTATCTTGACCTAATCCTTTTTGGTTTAACCAAGGATGAATTTATAGAGAATGAGAAACGAACAATAACTGTATAAGTAGTAGGATCCAGCAGACATCTCTGCACTGGTTAAGTCCGTCGAACTCGGCACAAGCGCATTAAGCCAGTGAGAGTTCGTGAATTCAACAACGTTAGTCGTAGCGTAACCTAGACCACCGTACATACGAACTAATTCTTAAGGAAGGATGACAATTGAAAATGGGAACTTCAAGCAAAAATACAAGAACTTGCAACAAAGGACACCAATACTTTAAAAGTAGCGATTGCCCAACCTGCCCGATCTGCGAGCAAGAACGCAAACCCGACACAGGATTTCTTTCACTTCTCTCGGCACCAGCTAGACGAGCATTGGAACAAAATGGAATAACCTCTCTGGAAAAGCTCTCAACGTATAGTGAAAAAGAGATCTTGCAATTTCACGGTATGGGACCAGCATCTTTACCTAAACTTAGGGCTTCTTTGCAAGAAAAAGGATTATCATTTAAAAACTAACATATAAAACGAGAGGCAGTCCTTCCCCGGAGCTTATCGTTTGGCTGTTGATTAAAATAGCTATTTTTCCGTCATACGAAGGTTTTGTCGGGATGATCTTACGAGTTTCGTTATGGTTAATCTCAAATTTCTTCGTAAATTTATTATAGTAACTTGTAACCTCGTAAAATCGTTCTTCCTTTACGAAATATCCAGCTATGTTAGCGACTAGTTGGTCATAACCGCCTTTATTGTCGCGCAGATCAATAATTAAGCCTTTCACATGGTTATCTTGGAACTGCTGCAATTTTTCTTCGAGGATTTTTTCGGGGCTTGATAAGACGGACATCGGAAAGTAGTGTGTTTTTAAATAACCATAGCCGTTGTTTAATATGTCACCTTCGATCGCCTCACCTCCTGTGGATGCCCTTATTAATGTTTGGAAGTTATCGTCGTATGCTTGAAGAGTAGCTTTCTTCGCTATCCCTATGCGCTCTATGATAATAACAAAAAGATAATAGATAAGATCTTCTATGCAGAGTATTGCATGAAAGATGAAGATGGTGAGTTTGGGGACTACATAAGCTTTTGGAAAAGGTTATGAACATAGAATTAATCTATATGACCTAACTATTGGAAATATGGGGTATAATCATTTTACTTATGAAGGTGAGGGTATCCGTGAAACAACTGATATTGTAGGCAATCAACAAGCCACGGTGATGGAGGTAAAGATAAAGGGGAGTTAAAAGAGCTGCAACCTGATTTACATAGAATGCTGAACGCACCGACAAGGATGAAAAAGAAGAAGAATTAGATGGTATACGAATAGAATTACTTGAAAGGGTTGGAAGTTGATCGAAAAGGCAAGGAGATTGGATAACATAACATTCATGACGCAGGGTGATGGCTCTATTCGGACGTCTCAATTACTTGGAGGAGACATTGGCATGGATAAAGTACAGGCTGGAATACTTGGTCTTTGCGTAGGGGATGCACTTTGAGTACCTGCCGAATTTCGGTCTAGGAAAGCTCTTATTGCAGAGCCTATAGTAGAGATGATCGGATATGGCTCTCATGGCCAGCCTCCTGGTACATGGTCAGACGATAGTTCATTAACTTTTTGTTTAATGCGAAAGCATTATAGAATGTGAGACGTTATGTGAAAGGCCTGTAAATTTAAAAACCAAATAAAACATCAATTCATGAAGTGACTAGGGAAATTAAATTAAAAGTAGGTAATGTTATGGAATTTGATAATTTAACTTTTATATGTAGTGCATGTAAACAAGTACCGGAAAAAAACTTGAATGATAAAAAAGGTTTTGAAATGGTTGCGTATGAAGATGTTATGGAATGGTCAAATTTTTCGCAAGATGTACCAGATCTGAGTATTAGGAATTGGGAAAGGACTTCAATCCCCCCAATAGCTGGTGAGATGAAAAAAGTACAAGTGCATTTTCCTTTTAATATGTCAGTTGGAGAAAAGTTTTGGACTTTGTTCAGACCTGCTCTATCAAGTTTTAACGGATGGGAGGAACATCCAAATGAAATAGATTCATCAGCAATTATTAAGTGCAGTTTTGAAAGTATTATTTCTAAAAATGAAGAAAGAGCTTGGATAAATATTAAGATCGAAGAAGTAATACGCTTAGAAATGATCACTGATAAATTCACACAAAAGGACGGAGAAGGATATTTAGGATATTTTAAATTTTTTGGAAAACCATATATGACTGAATATAACGATTGGATTTTATTTCAAGCTAGTGCACAAGGGGATTTAGGAGTGTGGGCATTAGTGAAAAAATTTAAATGTAAGAGTATTATGGTTGCATATGGTGAGTGGGAATTCCATTCAGACAGAGTATATTGCGGAAACATATTGCTGCCAGAGAATGAGATAAATGAATTAATTGAGCTTTCAGAAACATAAGGTGTTTAATTCAATAAATTCAGAGTGTCCTCAGGAGTTAGGGGAAGAGAGTAATGGGGAATTTTCGCAGATGTCAGGCCCATCACATAACACCGTATTCACGTTGCAGGGCTTTCGCCCCCTTGTCTGCAGAGGCTTTTCGAGGTGAGGTGAACTCAGAGACAACCCTCACCACCTAAGCGCGGTCGCGCCCGGGCCGTTGGCCCTTAAGTCGGTGAGGGTTCGTGAATACAGAGAACGTTATACGAAAGGGATGCAGACTGAAACAACATCATAAAATCTTGAAAACTAATATCCATAATGAATAAGAACACTTGTGCGCAGGTGAAAGAAAAGGTAAATTCTTGCACTTTTAACTTATATCGATAACAACAAGAAGAAGTAAAAAACCCACCCTAAGATTGCAAGCCGAAGGTGGGTTTTCGTTCCCAACTGACTAAGAAGGAAAAACCATCCAAGCCAATTGTATGGACCAAGTGTTAGCGCACTTAGTCTTTATTACTTATATAATACCAGAAGGAAATGTATGTATCAAAGTGAGAGATGAATTTCTGAGAAAATAAAAACATGAAAAAAGAATCAAGAAGAGAATACATTGTTGGCAACACAGAGAAGGCATCCCCATCATCTAACACCGTATCTACGCTACGGACTACGCCCTTGGTTCGCAAGATGTGGTAAGCAGAGAAGTCAAGTTAGCGAACAACCCTGCGAGGCGAAGTCCGTCGCACCCGGCGCGGAGCGCCTTAAGCCTCACAGGCTCGTAGATACAAGAACGTTATACGACAGGGTCAAATATGTAATAAGAGCCTCAAAGGCTCTTATTACTAAGCAATATGTACTTCGTTAAAAAGATGTAAGGCATCTTTAAACCCCTGTAGATATATTTTACTTTCCAGAATAGCTTGTAATGAGATTTAAGCGTTTTCATAGAGGAATGAAGTATGTTGGAGGTTATCAGGTAAAAATTCTCGAATTTATTGAAGTACTGTTCAGACTCGCCTGAAAATTGTACGCAATCAGAATTCATCTTCTTTAGGTCATTGAACATAGACTCTAATCTGGTGATTTGTTAGAATATATTCCTAAACCTAAAGAAGATAAGTAACCTAAAAGAATATCAGTGATGAGTTGGAATGTGTCCATGTAAGGCGGGGTAGAAATGGCATCATCTTTATCAGAACTTTTTAGAGATAGTTTAAAGTTTTGCGGGGCGAACAGCCTTCGATGGATATGCGGTGTAACGTGTCACAAGTGACGGCAGAGGCTTTATTTAGTATCTATACATCTATGTTGAAAATCAGTACTAACAAATGGATATTTTTATGATATGATAATATTAATCCTCAAATGGACTGACGGCACCCCAGATTTATCAGCAAATGAGGAGATTCAATCGCTTTTTGAATCTATAATTTAACAAAGGGGTCTAGATTAGATATTCCTTTCCTCTGAGAACATTTGATTTCTGCTCTCAGGCTGATTTTTGCTGTTAAGATTGCTGTTTTTAAGTCGTTGGTGAGAAAAGCATATTGGGGATGATCGCTAATCCAAAATTGGTGGTACCACGTTGTTATTACGTAGAGCATTTTTCATGTCCAAAAAAAGCAGTACAGCGCAACTAAGGAGCTCGCAGGGCGGCTATTCACTGGAAACGGCAAACCAAAGCCACAACCCTTGCAAGTAGTTGGGTTAAGGTCTTGGTTTTTGTGTATTCCTGGGGTTATGTTGACGATTGAGCCAAGCAGACAGGAGCGTCTATATCTTTTCTTCAAATACATTAGCATGTAAGGACGGTAAAAATGATCAACAGACAAACTAAAACAGACGTTATCTTAATTGGTGCCGGAATTATGAGTGCGACTTTGGGGACAATGCTGAAAGAATTAGCACCGAACTGGGAAATTACAGTGTTTGAGAAGCTTGGAAATGCAGGAGAGGAAAGCTCTAACGAATGGAATAATGCGGGAACGGGGCATGCTGCACTGTGCGAGCTTAACTATACCGTCGAAAAACCGGACGGATCCATAGATATTAGCAAAGCTATAAAAATTAATGAACAGTTTCAGGTTTCAAAGCAGTTTTGGGCTTATCTGGTAAGCAGCAATCTGATCCGTAATCCGCAGGACTTTATTATGCCATTGCCTCATATGAGTTTAGTACAAGGGGAAAATAATGTAGCGTTTTTGAAAAAACGTTTTGAAGCGCTATCAAACAATCCTCTGTTTCAGGGAATGGAATTTTGCGATGACCCGGCAAAGCTGATGGAATGGATTCCGCTTATTATGAAAGGCCGGACATTGAATGAGCCTATAGCGGCAACGAAAATCGACTCTGGAACGGACGTCAACTTTGGTGCTTTAACGCGACTATTGCTTGATCACCTAAAGAGTAAAGACGTTGATATCAAATTCAAACATAGTGTTGATTATATAAAACGTACTAGCGACGGCTCGTGGGAATTGAAAGTGCGGAATATCGATAGCGGTGCCGTCGAGCGCCATACTGCAAAGTTCGTCTTTATTGGAGGCGGGGGAGGAAGCCTGCATTTGCTGCAAAAATCCGGTATTCCTGAAGGAAAAGGGATCGGAGGCTTTCCGGTAAGCGGACTATTTATGGTGTGTAACAATCCAGATATTGTAGAGCTGCATCATGCAAAAGTATACGGCAAAGCTCCGGTTGGTGCTCCTCCAATGTCTGTTCCGCATCTTGATACAAGATATATTGACAACAAAAAATCGTTGCTTTTTGGACCGTTTGCCGGCTTCTCACCAAGGTTTTTAAAAACAGGTTCCATGTTTGATTTGGTAACTTCCGTAAAAACGCATAATCTCGTAACGATGTTGGCGGCAGGCGCAAAAAACGTTCCATTGACAAGGTACCTGATCCAGCAAGTCACGTTATCGAAAGAAAAGCGCATGAAAGATTTACGGGAGTTTGTCCCGAACGCCAAGAGCGAGGATTGGGATTTGGTGGTGGCGGGCCAACGTGTGCAAGTTATCAAAGATACAGCTCACGGCGGCAAAGGAACGCTTCAATTTGGTACGGAAGTTATTAGTGCCGCTGACGGCTCGATAGCTGCATTGCTTGGTGCTTCTCCGGGCGCTTCTACCGCCGTTCACGTTATGCTGAAGGTAATCAAACAATGCTTCCCGCAGCATCTAAAAGCGTGGGAACCGAAAATTAAAGAAATGATTCCTTCTTATGGCATGTCGCTAGTGGAAAACCCAGAGCTTATCCACGAAATCCATGCTTTAACAGCGCGGATGCTTGGTCTAAACGACAGTGAACTGCAATCCGTCATGCAGACAGTACAAAAATAATAATGAGTTAAGCGGCCTTCGTCCTGAATTTCATGGGACTGAGGCCGTTTAGCTATGCTTGCATCTTTCGTAACACGGGAAACGATAGTAAAAAAATTAATGATGATTTTAATATTTTCAAGAAAAGCACTGACATCCTATAACATCGTATCTACACTGCGGGCTTCGCCCTTGGTTCGCAAAGAGTAGTAAGCAAGGGAGATGAATCAGCGAACAACCCTGCGAGGCTAAGTCGGTCGGACCCGGCGCTTCGCGCCTTAAGCCTCTCGGATTCGTAGATACAAGAACGTTATCTGCAATTGCATTGCAAGATCAATAAAATGAAAAGGAGGAACATTTCTTGACCACAATGTTCACAAAAGCAGTTGGAATAGGTTTTATTGTTTTATCAGCACTAAGACTAACACCAATTATAAATGCGACTGGGAAGTGGTTGTTATATGTCTCGATTGCAGCGTTATTCCTAATATTATCTGACTTATTAGAGTTCATTATCGAAGGCATAGTAGAAAAGAAAGGGATTAAGTTGAATAAATCATTAAAAGTCCTACGTTTAATTTTTCTTGCGGGTGCAGTGATAGCTATAATCGTTTTACCTAATTTAAAAATCAATATTCCTGTAAAAGAAGTTAATGCATTGAGTGACGCCATCACGTTAGTTAGCTTAGGTATTGCAATAACATTAATTGGGTTCAAGAAAGAAAGAGTACAAATCTCATTATTTAATAAAACTAATACCATAAGAAATGAGGTAAGGGAGTTTATAAATTCAATTGAAGGACAGAGCATTGTTGATGAACGGATAAGCAAACTATCGCTACAAGATACACAACTGATTAGAGAGCTGAATGAGGATTCAAAGTAGAGGCAACAGCAGATAACACCGTATTCACGCGTCGGGGCTATCGCCCCTGATCTGCGTTCACATATTTCATCTTCGCTCTGCTCCTTATATAAATACTGATGAAGGAAGCAAAGTCCAAGCTATCAGCAGCAGCATAAGATGCGATGTCTGGGCGGTAGCGAATCCTCCAGCTCTATGCAAACAACCGCCATTGTTCATAGTTCAGACTTTGCATAGAGCATCCGGTAAACCTTCCTCGATAATTCATGAGTTCCTCCTTCTTCTAGGTCACATGATTACTTCGATCTATATTTCTTCGTCTGCGCCTCTCATATTCCTTCTTTCTCTCATAAAGACGCCTCAACTCTCTTGAACTCTAATACCGTATTCACGCTGCGGGGGGCTTTCGCCCCTTGGCAATCAAATGTATAATCATGGAAGAGGACTCAGACAACACACGACCCGGCCTAAGAGAGGAGCTATCTAAGGGCCGGGTCGCGTCGTGAATAAGGGAAACCAGCCTCTTAATTATTCAAAGGTAGGGAAAATCATGAGAATAATTAGATTTCGGGGAAAAAGTTTCGTTATTTGCTCATCTTTCAACCATGTCGGAAGAGGGTCCACGAGACTCTCCAGTTTGGTTTCATTGGGAAAGAGAGCGGATATGGATTATTGGAATTACTTCGACAGATAGTTTTCCAAAGAGAATACAGAAAAATCCAAAATGTGCAATTGGAATTGTTGATTTTGATCTTTATCGTGGACTTGTTTTACACATGCGGGATTTAGAGGTCATGCAGAGGTTAAATCATTTGATAATGAGCTAGCATATCGATTACTGTCACGATATTTAGGTCCACATGAAGAACGATGGATCCGAGATTTGGGAATTTAGATGACAGCAATGTATTGATATGTTTTAGGCCAGAAACCGTCGTAATCCGAGATCACTCATACGTTCCAGCAAAAGAAATGAAATAGTTAATTTGAATGGTTATTCGAAGAACTAGGAAATCAGCGCAAAGCATAAATATCCATATGCTTATATCAGACATCGAACGGAATAGTGTGAACAGGTAGTGATCAACGATGTATGAACACGTTATATAAAAGTCCCGTACACAATATATATAATAGGGATACGTTGGATAAAAACCAGTACACAGAATAGTATGAGAGTGGAGGGCAATGATGCTCGAAATACAACCAATTCCGTATAAGGATAAGCCAGTGCTGCAGAACTTATTACAACTATATCGATACGACTCGAGCGAGTTTGATGGTCATGATAAATATTTGGATCATCAGCGGACAGATGAATACCGGCATCCTTTTTTGAATTAGTGACGAAGGGGAAATACCTAGAAGAGCATGTACAAGATGACCGGTGGCGGGGACCCGTTCAATGTTTTCAGAATGATAGTCATACGTGTTAATGATGTGGACGTCGTGAACACAAGGACGTTATCGAAAAGATCCGTAAAAAATGAAAGAAAGGGAGTTGTCCATGGAACTTAAAGAAATCAATCAAAAATTAAAAGAAACAAGAGACGAATTACTTGGAATTGTTAATGCATTGAATAGAGATCAATTAAGCAAGCGTAAAGAACTAAACAGTTGGACTATTAGTCAGGTATGTCAACACTTAATCAAGACAGAAGAATTATATGTCATGGCAATAAAGAAAGGATTAAAGAGTACAGAAGATTCGTTAATCGAGAATAAACCACAATTGGAATTTTTAATAGATAGAAGCAATAAGATAGAAGCTCCTGACATTGCTAAACCGGACGATGAATCTTTAGAAGGTAAAGAAATAATTGAAAAATTAAATCATTCAAGAGAGAAGTTAAACGAAGTATTAAAAACTGTAGAAGACCCATCACTGCTAAGTAGAAGACATTTGATACACCCAGTTTTTAAAGAGATGTTATTAATTGAATGGGTTAGATCACTGTACTTGCATGAACAAAGACATATTAAACAAATTATTGAAATTAAAGATGGAATTTAAGTAAGGAAATTGCATGTTAGTTGATGTCATTCGTCATCTGAATCAATCGCTTAAGCTAGCAATAGAGCTGTACAAGATTTCGGTTAAATGAACATCTCCTGTGCCATATTGCATAAACCAAGCTTGAAGGAAAGCGGGAAATGATATGGGGATAGCATGTAAATTGAAATGCGGACATTGCACGTACCGCAGTAATGTGTTTTTAGGTATCGGGTTTAGTTATTGTTATATAAGTTCGCTCTTGCCGGTAATGAAGAAGGAAGATGATCGGCAGCGGGCCGCCTCATTTATCCATGAAGACAGTGCGGTACATACCGCTTGCGATGTGATCTATGTGTGCGAGCAGTGCGGCTATCTTCATAATGACTTGTACTTGAAGATTCGCTCGGATACCGATCAGTTTGAACTGTGTCATGTCTGCCCCCGGTGCGCGGAGCCGCTGACGTCTGAACCGCTGGAAGAACTGTACCCGGAAGCAACGGTACTGGCCTGTCCCGAATGCCGGAAAGAGAAGCTAGAGATTGAGGCTTACATGGATTGGGACTAGTTGAGTTGATGAGTTTGACACAGATTCATATGTTGGGAGCGGGTCGGGATGAAGTTAAGAACGGAATATACCTGTCCACTAGAACTGACGCATGATGTGACGAAGGGAAAATGGAAGCCCATTATTTTATGGCAGCTCGGCAAAAATCCGATGTCGCTCTCCCAATTGGAAAAGGACATCCAAGGAATTACGCAGAAGATGCTGCTTGAGCATATTAAGGAACTGTCGGATGCGCACATGGTATACAAGAAGACGTTTGAGGGCTATCCGCTCAAAGTGGAATACGGCTTGACGGATCGTGGCAAAAAGATGCTTGAGGCGATTGTGATTATGCAGGATATCGGGATCGACTTGATGAAGGAGCACGGGATGACGGATGTGCTGGCAGCAAAGGGGTTTATATAGGCTAGCGCATTAAAGAATACCCACAAAAAAGTGCGTAATTTACTTCTGATTCGCAGGACATTAATCTATGTATCAAATCATAGATGCGATAAGGAGTGAATGAAACATGAATGATGTGGAAAAACGTGTGAACCATTTGGTAGATGCTCAAGGGTTTTCGATAGTCAGCTCGGTGGATGAGGAAGGCTTTCCCAACACGAAGGCGATGCTGCCCCCGCGGAAAAGAGAGGGTATCAAGCACTTCTATTTTACAACGTATACCTCCTCCGTGAAAGTGAAGCATATATTAATACAAACACTCTCTAACTAGTAGTTTAAATTCAATTTAAATTAAAAATCTCCTCTAGACCCACAATAAGTATGACCTGCATTTGTGACTCCTATAGAAAAATATCCATGGAGATGATAGTTGGTTGTGGAGAGACAGGCGACTGATGAGAGCAGAGCCGCTGCGGAACCTGTTCCATACACGAGAGGCTGCCTATCGTCATTTTTCACTGACTTGTGGGGCAGCCCTCGGATCTCAATATGCTATTACGCTTTGAAAATCTGATCAATCCGCTCGATTTCCTCCGAAGTCAGCCGGACGGACAAGGTCTTCAGGTTGTTCAGCACCTGCTCCGGCCGCTTGGCGCCCGGGATGAGGACGTCAATAGCGTCCCGGGTCCAATACCAGGCCAGCACGACATGCGCTACTTCGGCCTGCTTCGCTTCCGCTATGTGCCGGACTTGCTCCACCTTCTCCAGATTCGCGGCGAACGCCTCGCCCTGGAACATCGGGTTGCGGGCGCGTCCGTCCGAGAACTGCGAATCCTTCGTATACTTGCCGCCCAGCAAACCTGACGCCAGAGGGAAGTAAGGGATGAACGAAATGCTGTTCTCCGCCGCATAAGGAAGAAGATCACGCTCTTTGTCGCGTTGGATCAGGTTGTATTCGTCCTGGATGACGTCGACGTAGCCGTCCTTGTTCGCTTCCCGCAATTGCTCGATGGTGAAGTTGGATACGCCGATAGCCCGAATTTTCCCCTCGTCCTTCAGCTTCTTCAACGCGCCCACGGCCTCGTCCTTCGGCGTCCGTTCGTCTGGAAAGTGAATGTAGAACAAGTCAATATAGTCGGTCTGCATACGCCGCAGGCTGCTCTCGACGGCGGCCGTCAGGAAGGCGGGAGAGTTGTCGAGCTCCACTTTGCCGTCCACGAACTTGTGCGCCCCTTTGGTGGCGATCACGATGTCCGATCGGTTGCTCCTCTCCTTGATCACTTCACCGATAAGCTTCTCGGAGTGCTCCGGCCCGTAGATGAACGCCGTGTCCAGAAAGTCGATGCCCTGATCGAAGGCCGTACGGACGACCTCCTTGCCTGTCTCATCGTTCAAGTTCGGGTGAATGTTATGTCCCCCGACCGCGTTGGCGCCAAGCCCAATCGGATTCACCCATAAGTCCGTCTTGCCGATGCGCGTCTTCTCCGTCATTCCCCTTCACTCCTTTGTTCAATGTGCCTATAAGTATAGCAGTTGCGGAGTGCCCCTGGCAAACAAAGGAAAAACGTATACATGCATCATTTTGCCAAGTTCGCCATACTTGCGCCCTGTTCGTGTGGTGTTAAAGATGCGAAGATAGTAACCAAGTGGCCGAGCGGGCATTGGCTTGAGCGGCGCTCCCATCTTCCGGCTATTGCTAACCTTCCTTCTACGTCCCTTACCATGGTTTTAGGGTAGCAGCTTTCCGGAAGATAGCGGACTGCAGTCGCCAGGCTATCGTCTTTCTTCCTTCTACAACAACTTGGGTTATTAGAGGGGCGGCTTTCCTGGCGATGCAGTTCAATGAAAAGGGGTATGCCATTATGCAGAACGACATTTATTTGCGCAGAAGCCGAAAAGTAATCGTGGTCCCGGAACAATCCAAGCTTCCGGACGCGCAGTTGGCGACGGCAATGAAAAATATAGCAGCACTCGGCTTCACCTGCTCTCCAGCACTGCTTGCGGCTCTTCGCACACTACCGGAGGTTTCGTTTATCAGGTGGTACAAAGCATTGATCCATAGCTTGAAAAAGCTTGTTGGCGCACATGTTCCATATCGGCCGATGTATCCGAATTTCCCGCAGCAAGTCATGGAAACCAGCGATGCCGAGTTATATTTGAATGCATGGTTTCATTATGTGACGAATAAAGTGCCGGAGATGGAGCCGATCGATCGGGAGATATTGCAGAGTAAGGTGAAGCTGGACATGATCGAACTCGGCAGCGAGGAGGGCTTCTTCCAGTTAATGCGTCAGCTGATGGAAGCTAATACTTCCATCTCGGACACGGACAAAAAGGATCTGGCTTGGGTCATTGAGCATGACCATGACATTGACGCTTTATTGCCGGATGCGATCCGGCATAAGGAGCAGGTTGGTTTTATCGTTGCTACATTGCTGCGTAGCGGCAAAGCGGACGTGACTCGCATTCAACGCTATGTGAAGACCGCGACAGATGTGCTGCGTCTAGCGGTTGCCTGGTCGGATGGCGATGTCAGCCTGGCGGCGAATACGCCATTTCGCAAGTTTACACGTGCAGAGCGGCGGTTGCTGCTTGGCTTGCTGGAGCAATGCCCGAATCCAATCGAAGATATGCTGCGTTATCGCGACCGATGGGTGCGTCTTGGCGAGATTTTGCATCCTTCGGAATACAAGAGCCGTTATCCGCTAAGCCAGGAAGCGTTCGATGTGCTGCGCAACGACCGGCCCTATGCGACATTCGGTCATCGTGTCGAGGAGGCGCTGCGCTATTTCGATACCGATCAGGCCGTGGAGCAGCTATTGGAGCGGCCGGGTGAATTTGCCCGGCGATTGGATCATTTGCTGCGCCTGGAAGGAGCGGAGGCGTCCTGGATTGCATCGTTTTTTGAATCGGTAGCGGATCGGGTGGCGACAGCGGTCTTGCTGCAGGTGATGACGCATTTCAAGTATCGCCAGTATTCCAATGAACTGCGGCTGTTTTTCCCGAAAGGCAATGTGGCCAAAGCGTTCTCCTTGCCAGATACGCGGCCTCCCATTGCGTCGGATGCATGCGCTGCTGTAGTGGAGATTTGTGAGCAGACGCTGCTCGCCCGCTTCGCCAAGTTGCCTGGTCTCGGGAATGTATATCTCGATGCCCAATTACAGAACTATATGGTGCCCTTCTCCCAGCGTTCCGCAAGCAAGGCCCTGCGTACGCTCGTGCGCGGCAGCAAGCTAGCCATGCCGGAAGGGGATACGATTCGTTTTTTCCTGTGGTGGAAAGAAGGAGTGGCAGACGGAAAGTCGACAGGCCGTACCGATATTGATCTCTCTGCCGGCTTGTACGATGACGTCTGGAATTACAAGGAGCATATCTCGTATACGAACTTGCGCTCTGCGCGCTACAAGGCGGCGCATAGCGGCGATATCGTAGCTGCCCCGCATGGCGCATGCGAATTCATCGACATCGATATCCCCTCTGTCATCAAGTACGGCGGACGATATATTGTTGCCTCGCTGCATTCGTTCACGGGACAAGTGTATAGCGATTTGCCGGAATGCTTCGCTGGCTGGATGATGCGTCAGCATCCGAATTCGGGGGAAGTGTTCGATCCTGCAACCGTAGTAGATCGGATTGACTTGACGGCCAACACGCAGATAGCCATTCCAGCTATACTGGATTTGGCGGAGCGCACCGTGATTTGGTGCGATCTTGCTTTGACCCGTAATCCGAATTTCTATAACAATGTGGAAGGACATCAGACTGGAGTTGTCGCCATGGGCAAAGCGATGACAACGACAGCCAAGCCCAGTCTGTATGATTTATTTCGACTGCACGCGCTGGCGCGCGGACAGCTTGTAGAGCGGGAAGAGGAGGCGCAGACGGTATTTGCCCTTCAGCGCGGGGTCACTCCGTTCGATATGGAGGAGATTATGTCGTCGTTCCTGTCTTCGTAGGGGGCAGCAGCGGTTTGTGTGTAATATCTTCGGAGATGCGGGAAACGGTCGGAGAGATTAGGGGCAGTCCCGTTCCTCTCCTTTCTATCATTTACTCCTATTTGTGAAAGTCAGCTTCCTGATTTGGATTTTTGTGAGGCCAGATAACTTAAAAATATTTGCTTGTGATATACTGAGAAAGACATGAAGACGCGCTTGGTGCAAACGAGGGAGTATAAAAAAATGGAATAAAAATGCTGAAAACGGCCAGGTGCGAATGTGCAGCTCACATGAAATCCCGGGGGGATTCGCACCAATTCTCTTGAAATATTATCCAAAAAAGTTGGTGAAAATGGATTTGTTGAAACTTATTTCAATCTAGTTTTCCCATTTCCTATGAAGTTTTCAGTAAGAAATGATTGTTTTGTTATATCTTGTGCTATTTTTCGCTGTCGCATCCTACACGGATGCGTGGATTGAAATCGTAAAATACTGCAAAGAAACTGCAAAAATACTGCGTCGCATCCTACACGGATGCGTGGATTGAAATCGGTGTAGCGTTCGGTTTGTGCCATATGTTGTCCGTCGCATCCTACACGGATGCGTGGATTGAAATTCCCGTGATTTCAAACGCGTCGATAAGGTTTCCAGTCGCATCCTACACGGATGCGTGGATTGAAATGAGTAGTACGCGGACATCCCCGTCACAATCAACACCGGTCGCATCCTACACGGATGCGTGGATTGAAATGCTGAATCTGTGCTTGGGCGGAAACTGAACACATCGTCGCATCCTACACGGATGCGTGGATTGAAATGAAAATGAAGGCTTTGGGATGTTGAGTCCAATTCTAGTCGCATCCTACACGGATGCGTGGATTGAAATGGGAATCGAGAAGATTGAATCTCTATTGGCCGCGATGTCGCATCCTACACGGATGCGTGGATTGAAATATCGCTCGGTGATGTCCGTTTAACTCGATGCCATGGTCGCATCCTACACGGATGCGTGGATTGAAATCTTACTGTATACAGGGCTTTTGTCGTTAACAGGGGTCGCATCCCACACGGATGCGTGGATTGAAATCCACTGTCAATCGTCTGTGAAAATGTCACTTTAACTGTGCTATGAAAATGTCATTTGTGTGATCAGAGGTCAGCCTTACCAGGTGACCTCTGCATAGCTATTATGTTGTGAGTACATTGCATCTTGGAATGCACTGTTATTTGTGGTACGCTTAGTTTTGGTTTTAGTTGTATCATACGTGGTTTTCCACGGATGATTCTGGGCGGGTTTGCGTGGCGACGCAGAACTCGCCTTTTTTGATCCAGACGTCCTGCGCTGTGGCTTCTGAGTTTCTTTCAGTGCCCAGGGCTGGCCTTGGTGCCACAATAATACGTCCCCTGATAACGTCTCCCGCACTTCAACCGTCGTTTCTGCATCTAGACGAAGGGAAGCAGGCTGGGCAAGGGTATAGCACTTTCCGTTGTACGAGAGGGTGTTTCCGGTCCCGAGTTGCCGATAATTGCGAAGCGTGAACACATGATTTAAATCGATAGACGGATCAAGCTTCAGGTAAGCCGAAACGGTCATTTTAGGCTCTATGGCAAATTTGTGATTGTGCTTCTGCAATAGGCTAGGCAGAGCCGCGTTCGCCTCTTCCAGCGTCTTGATGCCAAGAAGCCGCAGTTCGATCACCAAGCGATCCTGAAACGTTTGCCAGAGACGTTCCACCCGTCCCTTGGCTTGCGGTGTAATTGCCTTGATGTGCTCAATATGAAAGTCAGCCATCGCTTGCCGAAGTGGGAGAGCGGTTTGGTCTCCCCAGCGAGCTCTTGCTCGAGCGTCAGCTTTTCGTTAGGCGACCGGAAAATCGTATGCCGATCACTGTAAAGCCCAAGGGGAATCCCGTATTTTTCTATCCCTTGCTGCATGACAAGGGAATAGGCCTCCCGGCATTCGTTCGGACGAAAGACGGCACCGACAACCGTACCTTGTTGCATCGTCAATCGCAGCATGCAGCGTAAAGGACGGAGCCCGATCCTCCAACCATGCATAAGGAGTTGCGTCAATCTGCCACAGCATGCCGGCTTGCGGTTTGCGTTCGCGTGGCGGATGGGCTTTACTGCGGCGCCGTTGCTTGGCCTGCTTAAGCCCGCTAGTTAGAAGGATGCGCCTTACGCTGGAAGCACTCAGTGTCAGCGATTCATGCTCCTCAAGAAGCTCTGCGAAGTGACAGCAATTGCTCCCGTAATACTTGGCTGTGTACAGCTCAATGACTCGTTCCTTCACTTCATTGGGTAGGGCGTGTCCGTTTCCCCCGATTCTTGTGTATAAGTTCTTGTGCCCCTTTTCCGGATTGGTATTTCTTCTGTGATCGAATGACTTGGCGTTCTGATAAACCAAGCGCTGCCGCTCCCTCCCTATTGGTCATCCGCCCATCTATGATTTTCTCCACAACGAGTACCTTCTTCATTTCTGCTTTCGTCAATGTCATTATCTCCTGTCCCATAGTGACATATCTCAGAACAGTTATAGGGTGACATTATCACAGAAGAACAACAGAGGGCGCGATCACACAGTTAAAATGTTACTAAAAGAAGTACCGGTTCATTTACATCGAAATGTTACCGAAGGGAAGTGTGATGAAAATGTCCATGAAAACACGATGTGAAGTGATTCATCCCCAGGTTACCTGCCCTTCGTTCTCCGAAGGCCAGACCGACGGTCATCAAGCGATAGCCAGTTGCCTAATTTCGCGCACAACCGCCCATGATTGCCTGCGATTGGAATGAAACACGTCCGGGGCGCTAGAAATCGATTTGGTCGAACACAACGGCGAATCGTCGCTCGACTCAAACGTAGAATGAAAAATAAGTGGAAAATTGATCTAATTTGTCGGATATGTGGAATCTATGATATCCTAAAGGGTGAACGGATCGAGGAGTAGATAATTCGAGATGATACCGATTTCAAAACAACGTAGAGAAAGAAAAAATCCACATTATCCACATTATCAAAGAATAGCTACAATGGATGATGGAGACACGACACAGAATGAAAGAGGCGCATCACATGTTTAATGAGATCGAAAAAGAAGCAGTTTATAATGTCATTCATAAAAGAAGAGACATTCGGAATTTTCTTCCGAATCCTGTACCTAAAGAGATTATCGACCGAATTTTACAAGCGGCACACCATGCACCCTCTGTAGGATTTATGCAGCCATGGAATTTCATTATAGTGGATTCTATGGAAGTCAAAGAGAGATTAGCTTGGGCTACAGAAAAAGAAAGACGAGCTTTGGCGATTCATTACGAAGAAGAGCGCGCTACCCAATTTTTAAGTTTAAAAATTGCAGGAATTAAAGAGGCGCCCTTAACGATCTGTGTCACCTGTGATCCAACAAGCGGGGGCTCGCATGTACTAGGACGAAATTCGATTCCGGAGACGGATATTCTTTCTACAGCATGTGCAATCCAAAATATGTGGTTAGCGGCGTGTGTAGAAGGTTTAGCCATGGGATGGGTAAGTTTTTACAAAAAAAATGATGTTCGAGATATTTTGCAAATACCTCCGCACATTGACCCTGTTGCTTTAATTTCCATTGGATATACGGACGACTACCCTTCTGCTCCCATTTTAGAACAAGTGAAGTGGGAAAAACGAAAATCTCTTGAAAATCTAATATTTCATAATAAATGGGGAGAACAATAAGCGAATGGATTGTAACAAGCTATAGTTATTTAGCTTGTTACTTCTCATCGGCTTTGGTCTGGGCAATTTTGAACATATTACGGTACGAGCAAGGGAAGCGGAAAATTTGACTTAGCCGCTCGATTCATTCGTCACTGGGGGGTAGGGGGGATTGCCGCCCTAAAGGTCTTAAATTTATTGAAAAACAACATGAAACAAGAACACTTTTTACTGTCAGTTAAAGAGAGCAGGTAGTACTCGAATGATTTCTCCCTCATACGCATCCTCATTTATAAACCGCCCAATCTCCGCCTTATAATACCGCGCTTGCGCAAAGTACAGCCCGTTCTCCTCATACGGATAGTCCGTATAGGCGAAGTTCACGGCTCGACCAACTTGCGGCTGTGTTAGCAGTAGGCCAAATTCATCGTAGCTGTACGTCTCCGTCAGTTTGCCTTTCGGATCCTGAATCCCAATAATGCTCCCCAGATGATCACAGGAATAGCCCCCGCCCTCTCTGTTGCTGTGCTTCTTGTGCAAACGATCCAGGCAGAAGCTGTACTTTCCTACAGCTTCTGCCCCTCGTATACCGCTAACACATCATTGTACGCCGGGGGCAGGTGAATTACAAAGTCGTACGTTTTCCCGGCTGTTTTGCTCTGAGCGCGCGCCTAAGCCGTCATAGCGGTACTCAGATATTTTTTTCCATCCTCTACGACCTTTTATTGGATAATCAACAGGATTTCCGGGCATTTCCGGGATGAAAAATGAGTAGCAGTTCCCCTGCTAATTCCTTTAATTTTCCCACTTTAAGGAGCAAAGATCACGGATTCAGGTTACTATTTTCTCCTATGTGATGGTAAGACCAGTGGAATTGTTCATTATTCGCCGGGTATTGGTACGCTTATTTTTAGTGGTATCATACGTGGTTTTCCACGGATGATTCTGGGCGGGTTTGCGTGGCGACGCAGAACTCGCCTTTTTTGATCCAGACGTCCTGCGCTGTGGCTTCTGAGTTTCTTTCAGTGCCCAGGGTTGGCCTTGGTGCCACAATAATACGTCCCCTGTTAACGTCTCCCGCACTTCAACCGTCGTTTTTGCATCTAGACGAAGGGAAGCAGGCTGGGTAAGGGTATAGCACTTTCCGTTGTACGAGAGGGTGTTTCCGGTCCCGAGTTGCCGATAATTGCGAAGCGTGAACACATGATTTAAATCGATAGACGGATCAAGCTTCAGGTAAGCCGAAACGGTCATTTTAGGCTCTATGGCAAATTTGTGATTGTGCTTCTGCAATAGGCTGGGCAGAGCCGCGTTCGCCTCTTCCAGCGTCTGATGCCAAGAAGCCGCAGTTCGATCACCAAGCGATCCTGAAACGTTTGCCAGAGACGTTCCACCCGTCCCTTGGCTTGCGGTGTAATTGCCTTGATGTGCTCAATATGCAAGTCAGCCATCGCTTGCCGAAGTGGGAGAGCGGTTTGGTCTCCCCAGCGAGCTCTTGCTCGAGCGTCAGCTTTTCGTTAGGCGACCGGAAAATCGTATGCCGATCACTGTAAAACCCAAGGGGAATCCCGTATTTTTCTATCCCTTGCTGCATGACAAGGGAATAGGCCTCCCGGCATTCGTTCGGACGAAAGACGGCACCGACAACCGTACCTGTTGCATCGTCAATCGCAGCATGCAGCGTAAAGGACGGAGCCCGATCCTCCTGCGGCGCCGTTGCTTGGCCTGCTTAAGCCCGCTAGTTAGAAGGATGCGCCTTACGCTGGAGGCACTCAGTGTCAGCGATTCATGCTCCTCAAGAAGCTCTGCGAAGTGACAGCAATTGCTCCCGTAATACTTGGCTGTGTACAGCTCAATGACTCGTTCCTTCACTTCATTGGGTAGGGCGTGTCCGTTTCCCCCGATTCTTGTGTATAAGTTCTTGTGCCCCTTTTCCGGATTGGTATTTCTTCTGTAATCGAATGACTTGGCGTTCTGATAAACCAAGCGCTGCCGCTCCCTCCCTATTGGTCATCCGCCCATCTATGATTTTCTCCACAACGAGTACCTTCTTCATTTCTGCTTTCGTCAATGTCATTATCTCCTGTCCCATAGTGACATTATCTCAGAACAGTTATAGGGTGACATTATCACAGAAGAACAACAGTGGATTGAAATCCACTTGACTATTTGATACTATATGTGATAATATATCGCATCCTACACGGATGCGTGGATTGAAATATCAGCACGGGATGTGTCGCATCTAACGCAGTTGAGTGCATTGAAAAAATTACAAGACTGAATAAGTTGCAGCCGTCGGAGCACGACAAAGAGCAGGAAGCATAACGCTTCACTGCTCTTTTATGTATCAAAATTCGACTTTAAGACTGTCTCCGTTAACATATACGCCCTTAGAACGGGTAATCGGCAGCTTCTGTTCAGCCGTGAAGCCAATCGTTTCGCCATCTCGTAAAGTGATGTCCTGCTCTACGACATAAGCGGAAATATCAATCAGGAAGTTGCGCAGCTCGGCAGGGGCTGCCTGACTGTCGAGCACTTCGAATTCGTCCTTGCCGAAATGCTCCAGCCCGACCGTATATCCGTTCGTCCCTGCTTCCGTTCTGACCAGGCCGAAATGTACCAGATTTAATAAAGGATACTCGTCACCAGACTTCATCATCTCGGCCAGCTCCACAAATAGTTCAGGCTGAAAGACGGTGCCGGATGAATAGAGCCCGATTGCATTCGGGAGCTTCAAGCAGCTGGCCGCCAGCTTGGTATACAGCCTTCCGCTGTCGAGCGGGGAGGCGGAGCGGGTAAATGCAGCCAATATGATTTGAGCCACATGCGTTTTGGTGATCTCCGCGGCCTCCTGCCAGAGGTAGTTCCCTTGCGCGTAATGTTCGGCCTCGCCGTCCGGTATGGGAGCATCTACAAAGCTTACGGCCAAGGTGAAGCCCTCCACCTCAAAAACCAGGATTCCCTCCTTTTCTTCCTCGGAGTTCTGACCTTCTCCCTCTGTTGGTGAACAGGAGATGTTCCAGTCCTGGAGCAGGTTCTCCTTGATCTGATCGAGATCGCACTCCGAAGAGTTCAGCAGAACGAAACCGTTAAAAATGCCAGATGATTCCTTTTCAGGCTCTGCAGCATCATTTTGCGCTTGTTCCGCCTCCAAAGCGGCCGCTTGCTTCATCCAATACTCGCGGATCATTTCGACCGTCGCAATCGCTTCCTGCTCCGCAGTAGCTGGATCATAGGGCTGCATCTCACTGAACACATGGCCGCAATGCTCCGTGTCAGACGGAGTTTCATAGCCGCCGCAGACGCCGAGGAGCCATTTTCCGAGCATTATCTTCTTATACTTGAATATGTAGTAGTGCATGTTGTGCAGATCAAATTCCCCTGCGATCTCAATCTTGCTAGGTTTCCGACCGAGTTCATGTTCATCAGCCAGCCATTCTATCATGGATTGCATTGCCGCCTGTTGTTGGGCTATCATTACATCTCTCCTCTCCCTTACCATAATATTGTAATGTGTCGGCGCCATCTTTTAAAGTAAACAGTTTGTACGTTCGTTGCGCTCTACCACTCTTTTTGAACAAAGGAGCGAAGTAACTCAACAAAGAGTTTTTTGCTGGACAACAGGAAGCGGTATGACGTATCGTTCGTCTGCCATGCAGGCGAGATTTTTTGTTTCAAAGGTGGTGAGATCTATGTTATATAATAAAAAAGTCCTGAAGCATATTGAACATCAGCTTAGAAAATGGGATGAAAGTAATACCAATTCATAAAGATAGAGGATTATTTACATAAAAATTGGTAGATCTTATTCGCAGTATGTCCACATGACACAAGCTGATCATTCAACAATGTGCAAAGATCGAGGTGCCGGACTGAGGCTTAGCCATCAGCCAGCGGCTGCGCCATCTCATGGGCAGGGATACAGAGGTCGTAATCGAACCGGGGGCAAGCAGGTATGGATGGCACGCCTGCTGCAATGGCATGAAAAAAGGGAGATGTGCATGAATGAATAGTGGCATGAGGCAGAAAAGTACACAAGTGCTGGAGGAGAAAGCGGTGCTGGCCGCATTGGAGCAGTCGCTCGCCATGATCGAGTTTAACATCCAGGGTGAAGTTCTTTGGGCGAACAATCTATTTGCTCAGACGATGGGGTATACGGCGTCAGAACTTGTCGGCAAGCACCATCGGATGTTTTGCACGCAACAGTTTGTCGGCAGTTCGGAGTATGATACGTTTTGGGAGAATTTGCGGAACGGTATAAAATTTCAACAGAAAATCGCCCGGGTAGCGAAAAATGGGGACCTGGTGTGGCTTGAAGCAACGTATATGCCGGTTCTGGATGATACCGGCCACACAGTGGCTGTCTTGAAGGTGGCGACCGACATCACGCCAAGGGAAAACGCCGCCTCCCGAATGAAGGACGAGCTGCGGCTGATGGCGGAAGAGTTGCTGAAGCGGACGGAAGAAGGCGTGGAGCGCAACCAGCAGGTTGCGGCAGCCATTCAGCGCGCGGTGACTGACAGTGAAGATAACTTAACCCTCCTGCGGCAATTGGAAGATGAATACAAGTCCATCAAAGGAATTGTTCAGATGATCCAGGATTTTGCCTCACAAACCCACCTGCTGGGCCTGAACGCGGCGATTGAGGCAGCCCATGCCGGGGAGCATGGCCTAGGGTTTCAGGTGGTTGCCGCCGAGGTACGGAAGCTGGCGGAGCATGTCCAAGAGGCGGCCAAGGAAGTCCAAGCCGCCATCGAGGGAATCGCCGATAAGGTAGGACATGTCGGCGGGGGGACGAAGAGCTCCCGGGACGCAATCGTCGAATGTCAGCATCAAATTAGGCAAGCCACTGAGGAATTTGCCGAAATCGGTAAAGCAGCGGGTAATCTGGATGCGCAGGCGAAAACATTGAGTTTTATGATGTAACGAGGGCTGGACATTCATATCACAAAGAAATCAAAAAGAGCGTTTTAGCCCATCAGCAGGCTTGAAACGCTCTTTTTGTTGTCTT
This sequence comes from Paenibacillus sp. MER TA 81-3, assembly GCF_023713585.1. Taxonomy (NCBI): domain Bacteria; kingdom Bacillati; phylum Bacillota; class Bacilli; order Caryophanales; family Paenibacillaceae; genus Paenibacillus; species Paenibacillus sp. MER TA 81-3. Next base: position 430,585 of record NZ_JAMAWB010000002.1, on the reverse strand, counting down.
GCAAATTCACGTGCAATGAGTTCTGTCACAGGCGGCATCGTATCAACCAAGCTATGATTCATCTTAGAGAGATTCACGCAATTAAAGTGAAAAAAATTCAACCTGATAAAAATTGAATAGAAAACTGAGCGGAGATCAGGGAAAGAGGTGCGATTCCTCTACAGGCCCTAGCTACTGTGAAGCGGACGAAATCCCATTGATGTCACTGGAACCATTTCCGGGAAGGCGGGAAAGTAGAATGATGCCAAGTCAGGAGACCTCCTCTGTTCAGCCTTGCAACAACTTCTAAGGGAACAGTTGTCTATTGCAGAGAACCCAGGCACAAGTGTGTTCATTTCATAAACACACTTGGATACTGCCTTTTCTTCGTATGGACACGAGACCTTTAGGTTTCGTGTTTTTTTGTTCCCTTTTTAGAGGCTGTAAGTTAACTCGGGAAAGGAGAGGGAAAGATGGATTACATCAAAAATCCTAAGAAGATTGAAGAAAAAAGCTTTGAAATCATACAGGATATCATTAAGGAAACAAGACCTGAATATGCATTCCGCAATAGGGAAGAGGAACTGGTCATCAAGCGGGCGATTCATACGACGGCGGATTTTGACTATTTGGATAATCTCGTTTTTACGCATGATGCTTTGACGAAAATACGCGAAACGATCCGGCAGGGAGGCATCATTTTTACCGATACGAATATGGCCCTGAGCGGCATGAATAAAAAGCTGCTGGAGCAATACGGCTGCCGCTACCGCTGCTACGTCAATGAGCCGGAAACGGCGGAGGTTGCCCAACAGCAAGGCATCACCCGCTCCATGGCAGGGATTCAGCTTGCTGCCAGAGAAGAAGGGCGGAAATTGTTTGTCATCGGCAATGCGCCTACCGCCGTCTATCAAATTCTGGAGATGGCGGCTGCCGGTGAGTTGGACGTTGAGGCTGTCGTCGGCGTGCCTGTTGGGTTTGTCGGGGCGGCCGAATCGAAAGAAGCGCTCTATGAAAGCGACATTCCGGCGGTCGTTGCCCGGGGGCGGAAGGGCGGAAGCAATCTGGCTGCGGCCATCATGAACGCCGTGCTGTACGCGATGTAAGAAGAGGTGGCCCGATGGCAGACTACGTGTATTATGAGGGGAAAAAATTGCGCAAAGGCTATACGACAGGCACTTGCGCGGCTGCTGCGGCCAAAGCGGCTGCGGCCATGGTGATCAAGCAGGAGAAAATAGCCGAAGTTACGATAATCACGCCGAACGGAACATGCTTGCAGCTTCCGGTGGACAAGCAGCAATTCGATCGGCATACGGCAACGTCCGCCGTTCAAAAAGACGGCGGCGATGATATCGATGCGACGCATGGAATGTGGATTTTTGCGCAGGTCACCTTGAACGCCAGCGGGGACATCAGAATCGACGGCGGGCAGGGCGTCGGGCGTGTGACGCAAAAGGGCATTGCGGTCCCGGTCGGGGAAGCGGCCATCAATCCGGTACCGCGCCAAATGATTACTGCGGCCGTACGGGAAGAGATCGGCCCTGAACGAGGGGCGGATATCATCATTTTCGCGCCGGAAGGCGAAGAGCGCGCGGAGCGCACCATGAACAGCCGCCTGGGGATTATCGGCGGGATTTCCATTTTGGGAACGACCGGAATCGTAACTCCGATGTCCGAGGAGGGGTGGAAGCAGTCGCTGTCCATCGAACTCGAAATGAAAAAAGCGCAGGGCTTCCGGAAAATCATTCTGGTTCCCGGGAATTACGGGGAGCGCTTCGTGGAAGAGCAGCTTGGCATTGACGGCAAATATGTGGTCTCCATGAGTAATTTCGTCGGCTACATGCTCAAAGAAACACAGCGCCTCGCGTTTGAACACGTGCTGATGGTAGGCCATTTAGGCAAATTAATTAAAGTGTCCGCCGGTATTTTCACAACGCACAGCAAAGATGCCGATGCCCGGGCAGAAATTTTGGTGGCGAATCTGGCGCTTGCCGGCGCGCCCCTTCTCTTGCTCCAGCGAATTGCGGCCTGCACGACGACGGAAGCCGCCGGAGAAATTATGGTCGCGGAAGGGTATAGCGAGGTTTTTCAGACCATTACGGACAAAGTGAAGCAACGGGCAGAAGCGTTTTTGAAATACAGCAAACCGATTGTGGATATCGACGTCATCACGTTTTCAACCGAACGGGGAATGCTGGCTTCCACTTGCGACATCTCAACCATCAGGGAGGCATGGCGATGATTCATATTGTCGGAATTGGCCCGGGAAGCCCGGAGCTGATGACAGGTGCGGGCGCTTTACTCATACAGAAGGCAGACGTGATTGTCGGCTCGAAGCGACAGTTGGGCGAAATCCCGCAGGACAACCCGGCCGAACGCAAGCTTCTGCCCGCGCAGCTCTCGGAGCTGGAAGCATTTTTGGTAGAGAGGATCGGCCAGGACATCGTGCTGCTTGCTTCCGGAGACCCGTTAATATATGGCATCGGAAATTGGGCGCTGCAGAAGTTCCCGCCGGAACAGCTTCAAATTGTACCCGGGATCAGCTCCATCCAATATTTGTGCAGCCGCTGCGGCATTGCCATGAATGACCTGTACATGACGAGCAGTCACGGAAAACAGCCTGATTTCGACTTTCTGCTCGCGCACCCGAAAGTGGCGATGGTCACGGACAGCAAGCTTGGACCGGCGGAAATCGCCCAGGAAATTCTGCGGCGGAAGCTGCACAAAACGCTCATTATCGGAGAAAACCTCAGCTATCCTGAGGAACGGATTCACCGGCTGAAGCCGGAGCAGGTTGTGGCTCAATATGATATGAATGTGGTGGTGATTTTGGATGAGGGATGAAGCTTTTATTCGCGGCAAGACACCGATGACCAAGGCGGAGGTCCGTGCCGTATCCATCGACAAATTAGCTTTGGACGAGACAAGCCGCCGTTTTCTCGACGTCGGAGCCGGCACGGGCAGCATAGCGCTTCAGGTTGCGAAGATGTTTCCCCGTGTGGCGGTAACCGCGATCGAACGGAACGAAGAGGCGTTGTCACTAATCGAACAGAACCGGCGGCAGCTGGCGCTTGACAATGTGGAGATTATGGCGGCAAAGGCTCCCGTCCCGCTGGACAATACCGTGTTTGACGCTATTTTTGTCGGCGGCAGCGGGGGGCAATTAACGGAGATCATCGATTGGTGCCATGCCTTGCTGCAGCCGGGCGGCCAGCTTGTGCTCAATTTCATCTTGATGGAAAATGCCCTCGAAGCGGCAGCCTATCTCGAAAAAGGGCCCTGGAACGAAGTCGAGATCATGCAAATGCAGGTGTCGAAGTGGCATGAACTTGGACAAGGGCATTATTTTAAGCCCCAAAATCCGACCTTTATTATCGCTTGCCAAAAAGAGAGGAGCGGGACAGCATGACGAAAGTGCATTTTGTCGGGGCGGGGCCTGGAGATAAAGAACTCATTACATTGCGAGGATACAACCTCCTAAAAGAGGCGGATGTCGTCATTTATGCCGGTTCGCTGGTGAACCCGGATTTGCTGGAGTACTGCAAAGAAGGCTGCGAAATCTACAACAGCGCTATGATGGATTTGACGGAGATTATCGATTGTATGGAACAAGGCGTCAAGGCCGGGAAGCAAGTCGTCCGCCTCCAGACCGGTGACTTTTCGATCTACGGTTCGATTCGGGAGCAAATCGAGGAAATGAAAAAACGGGATATTCCGTTCACCTGCACGCCTGGGGTAAGTTCATTCCTCGGGGCCGCTTCGCAGCTCGGTGTCGAGTATACCGTGCCGGAAGTGAGCCAAAGTGTAATTATTACGCGCATGGAAGGCAGAACGCCGGTTCCGGAGAGGGAATCGCTGCGATCCTTTGCCGCGCACCGCACCTCGATGGTTATCTTCCTGTCGGTGCAAGCTGTCGAGAACGTGGTGGCAGAGCTTGTGGCAGGCGGTTATTCGGAGGATACGCCGGCGGCCGTCATCTATAAAGCGACCTGGGCGGATGAAAAACAAGTAACGGGAACCCTGCGGGATATTGCCGACAAAGTAAAGGAACAGGGCATCACGAAAACGGCGCTTATTATGGTAGGGGATTTTCTGGGCGAGACCTATTATTATTCCAAGCTGTACGACAAGGATTTCTCGCATGAGTACAGATAAGAACACCGCCATCATTGCGGTCACGGAACACGGCAAAGCGCTTGCAGCCACGATCAAGGAGGTGCTGGCGGCAGATTGCTTTGTTCCAGCGAAGCTGCAATCCGAAGGATTTGCTGCACTTCAACCGGATTTTGCAACCGGGATGCGTCTTCTTTTCCAGCAATATGATGCTCTTGTCTGCATTATGGCTGCTGGAATTGCCGTCAGGACGCTGGCTCCCGTCATCTCGGACAAGCTGTATGATCCGGCGGTGGTCGTGATGGATGAAAAAGGACATCATGCCATCAGTCTATTGTCGGGACATGTGGGCGGAGCCAATGAATTGAGCCGGAAGCTGGCGGATCTTACGGGGGCGGCAGCCGTTATTACAACGGCAACGGACGTTCAGAAGGTGGCGGCGCTCGATATAATCGTGCCGTCCGTGCCTGCATGGATACCGGACTTTCGCGAGAACTGCAAGCGAATCAACGGTCTGTTGGCTGCCGGGAAAACAGTGGGCTTATATGAGGAGGTGCCGGTAGAGATAGACCGGCGGGGATTCACATCGGTCACGAATCCGCATGAGCTTCCGGAACAGACAGAAGCATTGGTGTGGATCACGCATCGGCAACGTCTGCCGGAATTGAACGTACACACGCTGAAGATGGTTCCGCAGACACGCGTGCTTGGAGTCGGATGCCGTAAACAAACAGAGCCTGAACAGATGATGCAGGCGTTTACTGAATTTTGCATTCAGCATGATACCGATCCGCATTCCTTTTCCGCCATCGCCAGTATCGATATCAAAAAGAATGAACCGGCGATCAAGCAATTAGCGGAAAAATTGAATTGTCCCTTCATCACGTATACGGCAGCTCAGTTGCGAGAAGTCGCGGACAAATATCCGGTATCCGAGTTCGTCAGACAGACCGTGCAGGTTGGCAACGTAGCGCTATCCGCGGCCGATCTGGCCAGCGGGGGCCGGGTACTGACACCAAGGTTCGCCGCATGCGGGATCACAATGGCCATGGGAGAGAGAACGAAAATGAGCAATGGGGTGATGGCATGATTTATGTAGTAGGAATTGGGCCAGGCGAGAGAGACATGATGACCGGAGAGGCGCTCGCAGCCATTCAAAAAGCGGATGTGATCGTGGGATACATTACGTATATACGGCTGATTCAAGAACTTATCCAGGATAAAGAAGTGGTCAAAACGGGGATGCGGAAGGAAATCGACCGCTGTCAGGAAGCCGTCGATATTGCGAAAACAGGAAAGACCGTGGCGGTCGTATCCAGCGGAGATGCCGGGATTTACGGCATGGCCGGCCTGATTCTCGAGATTCTGGATAAAGAAAAAGAATCGATCGAAGTCGAGATCGTGGCTGGCGTCACGGCGAGCATCGGCGCGGCGGCAAGACTGGGAGCGCCCCTGATGCATGATTTTTGCCATATCAGCTTAAGTGATTTGATGACGCCTTGGGAAGTCATCGAGAAACGGGTGAAGCTGGCGGCGGAAGCTGATTTTGTCGTCTGCTTCTACAATCCGAGAAGCAAGGGCCGGGCGAATCATCTGAAGCATGCTCTGGAATTGATGATGGCCTATAAATCGCCTTCCACTCCTGTCGGCATCGTGAAGGATGTCGGCCGCAAAGAAGAAAGAAAAATCGTGACGACGATGGCGGACATCGACTATGAAGAGGTGGATATGACGACGATGGTTATCGTCGGCAATAAGGAAACCTATGTTTCCGGCGGCCGAATGGTCACGCCACGTGGTTATTCTCTATGATCCTGATTTTCGGCGGGACCTCGGATAGTCTGGATATTTGCGATTGGCTGCATGCCCGCGGGCGGGATTATATCGTTTCCGTGGCGACCGAATATGGCGAACAACTGGCGAAGCAGCATGCCGAACATGTCATCTGCCAGCGGCTGGATGAAGCCGGCATGTGCCGGGTGATGCAAGAGAAGACGGTCTCTCTGGTCATCGATGCGACCCATCCGTTCGCTGTGGAAGTGTCCGGGAATGCAATGAACGCAGCCGATAGCATGAATATTCCTTATGTTCGCTATGAAAGGTCGTCCGGAGAGGCAGACCATCTTCATCTCGTCCGTGACATTGATGAAGCATGCCGCGCCGCATCGGCGTTGGGCGATCGGATTTTTCTGACGACCGGAAGCAAAAACTTGCCGGAGTATGTGGCAAAGCTCCACGGAAAGCATGTGATCGCGAGAGTGCTGCCTGTGGCGGAAGTGATAGCTGCCTGTGAACAGCTCGGTTTGCTGGCCGACCAGATTATCGCGATGAAAGGACCGTTTTCCCAAGCATTGAATCAAGAGCTTTTTCGACAAGCCGGCGCGGAAGTGATGATTACGAAGGAAAGCGGGGCCAAGGGCGGCTTTGCCGAGAAAATAGCCGCTTGCCAAGAGCTCGGCATTCCTTGCGTCGTCATTCGGCGGCCGGCGCTGCCTTATCCGAATGTCATTACAGACATCGATGAACTTGAGAAATATGTGTGAAAGAAAGGGGGAAAACCGATGAGCGGCAAGGTTGTTCTTGTCGGAGCCGGACCCGGCGAAGCCGGTCTGTTAACCGTGAAAGCCTTGGAGTTCTTACGACAGGCAGATGTTATCGTCTATGATCGCCTGGTGGATCCAGTGCTACTGCAGGAGCGCAAACAAGACTGCGAGCTGATTTACGTGGGCAAAGAGCCTTCTCACCATCCGATTCCGCAAGCGGAAATCGAGCAAATTCTCGTGAAGCAGGCCAAACGGAACAAATTAGTCATTCGCTTAAAAAGCGGCGATCCTTATGTGTTCGGGCGCGGAGGGGAGGAAGGCGAAGCCCTGCATGCCGCAGGCATTCCCTTTGAAGTCGTCCCCGGCGTCACATCGGCTATCGGAGGGTTGGCCTATGCCGGCATCCCGGTGACGCACCGGGATTTTGCCTCCAGCTTCCATGTCATTACCGGACATTTGAAGGAAGGCAGCGATCAGCTCGATTGGACAAGTTTAGCCCGGCTGGAGGGCACGCTGATCTTTCTGATGGGGATGACCCAGCTTCCCGCGATCTGCACGAACTTAATCCAGCATGGACGCCGCCCCGACACGGCAGCAGCCGTTGTCGAATGGGCATCAAGATCCCGCCAGCGGACCGTTACCGGAGATTTAACGACGATTTGCGGCAAGGTGGCGGAAGAAAAAATCGGGGCGCCAGGGTTGATCGTCGTCGGCGATGTGGTCAAGCTGCGGGACAAATTGAACTTTTTCGAGAGAGCACCGCTGTTCCGGAAGCAGATTCTCCTTCCGCGCGCGCGTGCCGGGCGAAGCGATCTGGCCGCCAAAATTACGGCGTTAGGCGGAGAGGTTACCCTTTATCCCGGTATTCGGATGGAAAAACTTCATAAGCCGGCTCAAATGAACGCGATCATGGCATCATTGCCAGAGTATGAAGAAATACTGTTTACTTCTGCGGAGGCCGTATCCTTGTTCATCGAGGCCTTGCTGGAGTCCGGGAAGGATAACCGCGCGCTGAGCGGGAGCCGGTTGACGGCGATTGGGAAGCAGACGAAGGAGAAGCTGCGTGAATATGGGCTTGCCGCTGACATCCTCGTGACGAGACGTTCGGCGGACATCATTCGTCAAGCCTGCACCGGGAATTGGCGGCAAGGGACGAAGGTGTTGCTGGCCGGAAGCGAGAAGCATACGGCGCAGTTGGCCGATGAACTGGATGGAGATGCTGAGTTCGCTGCTTTGCCGCTATATCGGGAAGCATTGGTAGCGGAGCGGCCTTTTGACTTGAACAGGTATGATATCGTCTGCTTTTCCAGTTCCGCTTCGGTAGAGCATCTGCTCTCTGTGTTGAGCCCGGAAGAAGAAGCCTTGCTCCGCTCGATGAAATTGCTGTCCATCGGCCCGATGACCAGCCGGACGATACGCGAGAAGGGGCTCAAGGTATATCGCGAGGCGGAAGAGGCGCTGCCGGATTCGCTTATTGAGTTGCTTTTAGAAGAAGCCGGGGAGGTTATACCGACATGAAACAAGCGATACTGGTCGTCAGCTTCGGAACAAGCTATCCGGAGACGCGTGCCAAAACCATCGAAGCCTGTGAAAATAAGATCAGGGAAACGTTTCCCGATTACGATGTGTTCCGAGCATTTACATCCAACAAAATTAGAAAAAAACTAGCGGAGCGCGATGGCCTTCATATTGATGCGCCTGCGCAGGCGCTCGAAAAATTGAAAGCGGCCGGTTACGCCAAGGTCATTATCCAATCCCTGCATCTCATTAACGGCGAGGAGTTCGAAAAAATCGTATCTCAGGCTCTGCCATACCGGGAGCAATTCGCTCAATTGCTGATCAGCAAGCCTTTGCTGGACAGCTATGAAGATTACGGCAAAGCGATTCAAGCCGTCAAAGCGCAATCGCCGAGCCTGGCCGGGGATGAAGCGCTGGTGCTGATGGGACATGGCTCGGAGCATCATGCATTCAGCGCATACGCCTGTCTCGACCATATGCTTGCCGACGAGCCCATTTATATGGGCACCGTGGAAGGCTATCCCCCGCTGGAACGTGTCATTGAACAACTCAAGGCAGCGAGTGTCCGGAAGGTCCATTTGATGCCGTTCATGCTTGTGGCCGGGGACCATGCGATCCATGATATGGCATCGGACGAAGGGGACTCATGGAAGTCGCAATTGATGCAGCAAGGATTCGAAGCAGCCGCTTATTTGCAGGGACTTGGCGAGAACCCTCACATTCAGACCCAGTTTATCGAGCATATCCGAACGGCGATAGAGAAGGAGATGGTAGCGCATGGCTAAGTTTTATGGCATCGGGACAGGTCCGGGAGATAGCGAGCTATTGACGATGAAAGCCGTTCATACTTTGGAGAAGCTGGATGTGCTCTATACGCCTGAAGCGAAAAAAGGCGGAGCCAGCCTTGCACTGAAGATCGTTTCTCCTTATTTGCCGGAGAGTCTGACGGTGAAGCAGCGCCATTTTCCAATGACTTACAATCAGGAGGAAAAGGAGCAGGCATGGGAACGCATCGCTGCGGAGATTAAAGCGGATGTTTTGTCGGGCAAGAATGCCGGATTTATTACGCTGGGAGATCCGATGATATATAGCACGTACAGCTACTTGCTGGAGCTGCTGCGGGCGGAGATAGAGACGGAGACGATTGTGGGGATTTCCTCGTTCTCCTATATGGCCTCGCGTGTCAGCTGGCCGCTTGTTATGGATGAGGAATCGCTGGCGGTCATTCCGGTCACTTCCGGGGAGGATGCGCTTCATCAGGCGCTGACCGGCTTTGACACGATTGTATTGATGAAGGCAGCGAGTAATATGCCGCTGGTGCTCCGGCTTCTGGAGCAGCACCAATTGCTGGAGAAGGCGGTGCTTGTCAGCGATGCATCCATGGCTTCCGAAAAGATTACGTACGGGTTGAACCAGCTTCATGGTGATGAAAAGCTTTCCTATTTCTCCACGATTATTGTGAAAACTGATAAACTTCGTTAAGGGTAATGATTACGAATAAAATCGAAGTAAGCGATAGTCACCGGAATCGGCGCAGGATCGGTGTGATAAATCTTAATAATTACACATAAATAACGATGAAGGTTGTGAAATGATGAAAGAACCGGCAGACTTCCGCCGCCGCTCCTTCTTTTTTACGGCCATTCTATTGGCGCTGACGGCGGGGCTCGTCTTATCGATTACAGTTGCAGTGATGTTGGGGCCTGTGCCGATCGCGCCGGCAACGGTCTGGAAAATTGCCTTCTCCCATATGCCGGGATTCAATGGATGGATCGAGGAGACGTGGGACACGGGACAGGGGCATATCATCTGGGATATTCGTTTTCCGCGCGTGCTGCTTGGCGTCGTCGTCGGAGCGGGGCTGTCCGTTGCCGGTGCCGCCATTCAAGCGCTTATGCGCAATTCTTTGGCTGACCCGTACATACTCGGCGTGTCGTCGGGGGCGTCTGCGGCGGCCACGCTTGTTATTCTGTTCGGCGCGTTCCGCTTCTTCGGCCAATATGCGCTTTCCTTATCCGCCTTTCTCGGTTCGCTTGCCGTGATGGCCATCGTTATGGTTCTGGCTCGCGTGGGGGGCAGGATGGCAACGAACCGGCTTTTATTGTCGGGAATCGCGGTTTCCATGATGATGTCGGCCCTCACCAATTTGATCGTGACGATGGCGCCTCGCGAAGAAGGTATTCGCTCAGCGATGTATTGGATGATGGGAAGCCTGACGGGGGCTAAGTGGGAGTATTTGACGCTCCCGGCCTTGATCGTGATTGCCGGAACGATCTTTTTGCTTGTTCAGTACCGGGCGCTGAACGCCTTGCTGATGGGGGAGGAGGCGGCGCTTACACTTGGCGTCAATCTCCGTGCCTTCCGCAAATGGCTGGTCGTTGTGGTCGCCCTGTTGACGGGAACGATTGTGTCCGTGAGCGGCGCGATCGGCTTTGTCGGCTTGATGATACCCCATATCGTGCGGCTCATGGTCGGTTCGGATCATCGCCGTGTTCTCCCGGTAAGCCTATTGCTGGGGGCCATCTTCATCGTATGGGCCGATGTGTTGGCGCGGCTTGTGCTGGCGCCCGAGGAATTGCCGATCGGCATTGTCACCGCTTTATGCGGAGGTCCTTTCTTTATATGGCTGTTACGGCGGAACTCATATTCTTTTGGAGGCGGAAAATGAACGTCGAAGTGAAAGACCTGTCGTTCAGTATACAGGATAAACGATTGATTGAATCGATATGCTTGGATGTGCGGGAAGGCGAGATGGTCGGCTTGATCGGTCCGAACGGCAGCGGGAAATCGACGCTGCTTAAAAATATTTACCGTGTGCTGGAGCCCGATTCGGGCGAGATACTGCTGAACGGACAACGTGTCTCTCGGTTGCCGCAAAAGGAATTGGCCAGACAGTTGGCGGTGGTCGGCCAGGAGTCGTCCACCGCGTTTGATTTTACAGTCCGCGACATCGTGATAATGGGACGCAGTCCGCATAAGAGAATGTTCGAAGCGGATTCGATGGAGGATTACGAGATTGTGGAGCAGGCGCTGACGCGCGTCGGCTTGCTGCATGCCGCGGGCAGCAGCTTCTCCGACTTGTCCGGTGGAGAAAAGCAGCGCGTGCTGATTGCGAGGGCGCTGGCGCAGCAAGCCCGCGTTCTGATCTTGGACGAACCGACCAACCATCTGGATATCCGGTATCAGCTGCAGATGATGGATCTGATAAAGGCGTTGAAGCTGACCTGTCTCGCCGCGCTGCACGATTTGAACATCGCAGCTTGCTACTGCGATCGCATCTATGTGCTGCAAGAAGGCCGGATGGCGGCTTCCGGAAGCCCTGAGCAAGTGATGCGGCCAGATCTGCTGTACGACGTGTTCGGGGTTAGGACGGAGATTGCAATCCATCCGTTGACGGGGAAACCGTCGATTACGTTTTTACCGGACATGATCGCCAGCTTATGACAAAGGAAGGGAGGCGAAGCCGATGGCGATGACCCGATGCAGCTACTGCCAATTCATGTATGACGAGTGGTATGGCGATACGCGCAACGGCGTCCCTGCAGGCATCCCGCTCGAGGACTTGGCCGGTACGCTATGCTCCCGCTGCGGTATGCAGGGCATGCGGCATGAATGGCAGCCGAGTCCGAAGTACGAGGGGCAGGAGGCGGAATATTATGACGAGTTTGCCGGAAAAGCGGGGATTGCGTTCTACAGACATTGGCTGGAGCAAGCGGCAGAACCGCCGAGCGTGCTGGAGCTTGGCGTCGGCACCGGACGCCTGGCGGTCGAGCTGGCCGGCCGGGCTGCCTGCTACTGCGGCATCGATTGGAGTCCCCTGATGATTAAGGCTGCGGATTCAAAGCGCAAGCGCATGTTCAAAGAAGAAGCGGAGCAGCGGCTGCAACTGGTGGAAGAGGACGTTCTCACGTTCCGCGCTGCCGACACCTATACCCATGTACTGTGCCCGGAAGGGTTATTGCAGCATTTTACGCAGATGGAGGAGCATATTGCTCTGCTGCGCAATATTCATCGCTCGTTGCAGGCAGGAGGCTGGATCACCGTAGATCTGCTCCTGCCTCCAGGCGGCGCCGCTTGGCTGACGCTGGAGCGCAAGCGCGTACAGCCGCATAAGCTCGTTCATCGCCGGATCGACGGGGCAACCTCATTGTCCCGGCAGATCTTTCATAGCACGATCGCTTACGAGACTTATATCGACGGTGCCATGGAATCCCGGTACTTGGTTGAACGCGAATATGCGCTGATGACGTCCAAAGAAGCCGTGCTGCTGCTCGCTTCGGAAGGATTTGAAGTGACCCGGATCATCCAGAATTACGGCTTGTCCACGCCGTGGCGAACAGCGCTTCCACCGGGGGTCAACGACAGAGGGATCGATCCGGATGCCGGAGAGACGATAGAGGAGGCGATCGCGGCAGGGAAGTGTGTGCATCCGCATCGTGAGAATGCATGGGTGGACGGCGGATATCCGCTGCGCGGCGTGCTGCCGGATCTATCGCCCGATGCCTCGGCAACGATGACGTTGATTGCCCGGAAGAAATGACAGATGACGAACGAATAGACGGAGGAAGGATTATATGAATCGGAGAACGTTCACCAATAGGTTTCTACTGCTAGGGATGACCATGATGCTCGTACTGATGTCGGCATGTGACAGTCCGGAACAGCCAGATGCGAAGCGCCAGGCGCAAGCTCAGCAGCCGGCGACGCAAATGTCCGAGAGCAGACCGGTGGAGCTTGAAAATATGGGGGAGAAGCTGAGCTTCCCGGACGCGCCGAAGCGGGTAGTCACGCTGAACCAGCATGCGACCGAAGTGATGCTGGCGCTTGGTCTGGAAGAATCGATGGTAGGAACGGCTTATCTCGACGACAGCATCCTGCCCGAATTCAAGGAGAAATACGACAAGATTCCGGTTCTCGCGGACAAATATCCATCGAAAGAAGTGTTCTTGTCGGTATCTCCCGATTTCGCCTATGCGGGATGGAAGAGCGCATTTGGAGAGAAAGCGCTTGGCTCGCGGGCGGATCTTGCCGATCAGGGCGTGCTGACTTATGTGCAGGAATCATCTAACAAGGCAGCGCCGACGCTGGAGGATGTGTATCAGGACATCTTGAATATCGGGCGCATCTTCCGGGTGGAAGACAAAGCCGAAGCGGTCGTGAACGACATCCGCAAGAAGCTGGAAGACATTCAGGCGCAAATCGGCAGCGTGAGCGAGCCGCTTAACGTATTCGTTTTCGATAGCGGGGAAGACAAGGCGTTTACGGCAGCCAATACGTATTTGACCAGCTTAATTGCCAAGGTTGGCGGTAAAAACATTTTCGACGATATCGATAAAGGATGGGCCGAGGTCAGTTGGGAGGAAGTGGTGAACCGCGACCCGGATGTCATTGTCATTGTCGATTATGGCGACACGACGGCCGAACAGAAGCAAGAGCTGCTCTTGAACAAAGCGCCGCTTGCCGATGTGAAGGCGATTAAAGACAAGCGATTTATTGTGCTGCCGCTCTCGGCGGCTGCGGAGGGCATTCGCGCGCCGATAGCTTTACAGACGCTCGCTGCCGGCTTGTATCCGGATAAAGTGCAGCCATAAAAAGCAACAGGGGGGAAGGAGAACATTCATGGCAACATGGAATTTGGAGGAGACCCGCCATCATCTGCTGATATGCAACGGCGGCAGCTGCATGAAGCAGCAGGCCGATGAAGTGACGCAAGCGATCCGGGATGAAATTTCGGCGCTTGGAGCGAAAAAACAGATTCATACGACACGCACCCGCTGCAATGGTCGCTGTACGGACGCTTGTGTCGTCATCGCCTATCCGGAAGGGGTCTGGTATAAGGAGATGTCTCCGGAGCGGGGAAGGGAACTGGTGCGCAAGCAGTTGGCAGGCGAGCGGCTGGAGGAGCAAATGGTCTATTCGTATGATCGCCGCTTCATCGCTACCGGCCTCTCTGTGGATGGAAAAGAAAAAGCACCGAGCTAGTAGCCATTGCAATGGCCGAGTCGGATCCATCTTAGGCAATGTTCAGGACGTTGCCGTTTTTATGGGGGATCATGACACATGCCTGTCATAGTCCGCCTCCACAAGCCCAGGAGCAGCTCCTGGGCTGCCGTTATATATATGGAAATCATGCGGCCACCGGCATCGGCTCAGTCGATCATGCGGTTGATCTCGTCCACGATCAGTTGTGATTCGCTGAACATGACGAGGTGGCCGGAATGAGCAGCCTCGATCCATCGTCCGTTGGCCAAGGCAACTCCCCCGGAAGGCCTGCTTACTTTCTTTTATGCGGTCGAGGCGATATATGAGGATGAAGAATTCTATAACAACCCTGCAACGTGCAGCGTTATTTATTCTACTCTTGAGCGGTTGAGCGAATTGCGACGCACATTCACCCGTCGGGCTAGCTGCGAGCGCCGCGGCTCGTTCCAACAGGTCTGAATGACCTATGTAATGCCGCTCTTTTTATATTGATTCTATTGAGGGACTTGTCAGACGAGGCGAATTCCGTCTATGAACCTATAAAAATAAATTAAAGATTTACAATATATTATATTTTTGCTATATTAAAGAATGTAGTTATCCATATATTTCATAAAATACAAATATTTAAGGAGTGATATAAAGTGAAGAAGTTTCTGATCTCCCTGTCAGTGTTGGCCGCTCTCGCTGCGGCTTCGCCGGCGTATGCTTCTCCTGCCCCTGTTCCTGTTGTCTCTGCCGAACCCGTGGTTCAAGAAGGACAGCAATTCATCAAGTACTATTCGCTGCGGCCGAATGAACTCAGTCCATGGGAAGGGGTTTATCTGAAGAAAGGCCAGCAACTAACTATTTATGCTCAAGGCAGCTACAGCTACTATTCGGTGTATGATTCAAGCTATCATCTCGGCGCTTTTTTCAATAGCAACGTAGGAAGAATTTTCACTGCGACAGAAGACGGCTATCTTTATATTCAATTTGCCGCCTCATCTTCGTATACGATGAATTACTTCACGGTTACATACAAGATCAGCTGATAGAAGACTAGAGGATGGTTAGGCTGCATGAAGCAACGTGCAGTTTGCCGCCAATGACCAGAAGGTGAGTCAGGGATGCCCTGATTCACCTTTTATGTGCGCCCAGCATGGTTGGCATCGCTACGGTGGCTGCCCGGAATGGGCAAGTGCGATGGATTTATTTCTGCAAGGATTTCAGGATAATCTTCCTTTTATAAGCTGAATAAGATATAATCGTTGGGGCTTATTTGTACATAAATCCTGTTGAGAGGGGAATATGGGTGAAGACTAGCAAATGGAATATGTTTAAGCGCCGCGTGGCCAGCGGTTTGGCAGTCTTGATCGCCATGCTCGGATTCGTCATACCGGCGCAAGCGAACGAAGGACCTGCGGCCGTTCCACAAATCAGTTCGTGGTCGATGAAAGTTCTGAATGAAGGGGAGAAGTACGGCATTTTCCCGCTTACGTGGTACTATGACGGTACTTTTAAACAGCCGATCACGCAAGATAAGTTCCAATATCTGATCGAAGCGACTTCAGCCAAATTGGATGCGCTCGAATTAAAGAAAAAAGGGAAAGCCGTTGTACCGACTGGAATAAAGGAAATTACGAGAGAAACGGTAGTGAATGCTGTGTACGGCGTGTTGGCCCAGTATGAATTGCCTGAATCGCTAGAAATGGATAAGTACGAGCCAATCACGTTCTTGCAGAAGAAAGGCATTGTCAACGGAACGGACAAAGGGCTTGAGCTTGATAAGCCGAGCACGGTGGAGCAAGCGGCTGTAATCGCAAGTCGTCTTGTTGAATACACGTATGACGCTGTGGGAGGCGGAGCGAAGGGGCTTCTCTGGAAAGCAACGAAAGGGCAAAATACGCTCTACCTGTTAGGTTCGATTCACTTGGGTATTCCTGACATGTATCCCATGCAAAAAAATGTAAGAGATGCATTTCAGCAGTCCGATACATTATGGGTAGAAGTGAATTTGCAAGGCAACAAAGATATGGTGTATTTTCTTGAGTCGATGGCGTACAGCGACGGCACGGCATTGAAAGATCATGTCTCAAAAGAAACGTACGAAAAGCTGCATAAGGTTCTGGAGCAACTGAAATTGCCTAAGGGTACCTTTGACGCTTTCAAGCCTTGGGCAATCTCGAACAATCTCGTGCTGTCCAATATGACAGGTTCTTCTGAAGAAATGGCTCAGGCAGCAGCATTAGGCGTTGATATGTACTTTACGAGTACGGCATTGTTAACTGGAAAGCCGATTCATGAGTTAGAAGGACTCAAGTTCCAAGCTGAACTCTTCAACAATGTGCCGGTTACAGTGCAAGAAAAAGAATTAAACGAAGCGTTGGATCAAATCCTGACGCCGACAGGCAAGCCTGATGATGCGCTTGAGCAGTTTAAGCAATGGCAGCAGCTATGGACCAAAGCTGAACTGGAGCAATTCACTCAATCCTTCACGGGTTCGGAGGAAATGGTGAAGAGCGATTCAGTCCAAAGATTGTTCGGGGAACGGGACAAAAATATGACGAAGAAGCTGATGGAACTATTGGATAAAGAAGGTTCTTCCACCCACTTTGTTGTCGTCGGAGCAGGGCACTTCGTTATCAAAGATATGATTATCGATCAGTTAGAAGCAAAAGGTTACGACGTTCAGTTCGTAAAATAAAATAATACGACCATGAGAGGCTAATCCGCACGTTATGAACAATGACGCAGGGTTAGCCTTTCTGATTCGTACAACGCACAGAAAGGGACGAATGCCGCATGCCAAGCAAGATCGTGAGTGAGACGCTCGATTGTTCGCCCATACGTATCGTGATGAAGTTGCTGGATTGGTGCTGATCGATGACCGGCCCGAAGATGATGCCGGGAGGTAGCGCCAATATTTATTGATAATGATAACTATTATCAACTATAATAAAAATGGTTGCCCAATTGATGTACAGGCGGATCAAGACTGCCGAGGAGTTGATTGAACATGATGCGGTTACGCGAACAGCTTGTACTGTGGAATCAGGCATCCATTAAGGTGATGGATATTCGTCATATCACAATGAGAGCAAACGAGGAACTTCGCTCATATCCATTGCCAGCCAGCAGTTTCTTTTATACCGTGAACGGCAGCGCGAACATACAGCTGGATGACGTGATGCACCAGGCCAACCCATTTTATATCGTACATGGCGGAAAAGGCTGCTGCGTAGACATTTTTCCGACGGAAGAGGCTTTCGAATACTATCTTCTATACTATAAAGCGTCAATTTCGCCTCGTGTCCACCAGAGATTCGGCAAGATGCTGGAGCGAAGCAATCCATTTCTTATCCAGTATGGATTTGCGCCGGATCATCCTATTTCATTGCTGCGCAGTGTACAGCTCATGCATAAGGAGTGGGAGGAGAACGGGGAGCTGGAACAGTTCCACGTAAAGGCGCTGTTCCATCAATTTGTATACGAGCTGTTATGGCAAATTCACAGCCAGCATATACCGACACGAAAGGCTGATGTGGTGGCACAAGCAATCCAATATGTGCATAGGCATTATGCTGACCTCATTACGATGGAGAAGCTTGCAGCAATGTTGGACACCAGTCCGCGCCATCTATCCAGGTTGTTCAAGCAGCATACTGGCAGCAGCCCCGTGGATTACGTCATTCAGATTCGCATGGACAAGGCGAGGGAACTGCTCCTTTCAACAGGAGCGAACTTGCAGGAGATCGCAGAGAGTGTCGGGTATTCAGACAGTTATTATTTTGCGAAAATGTTCAAAAAACACGTGGGAGTCGCGCCAATCCGTTATCGCACGGAGAACAGAGGAAAGTCATGTCCGAATGTGCCATCGGCTGTGGCTCGATATGACATTGTGCAGCAGACAAGCCGCTATTATAGTGAATATGAGAATCATTATCATTATAAAACAGGGGGAAACCTATCTATGCATGACAGTCGAACATCTTCTGTGGCGGTCACTCTATTGCTCTGCCTTACTCTATTGCTTAGCGCTTGCTCGACAGGAACGACAGGGAGCACATCCTTGAACGGAAGCGCACAGTCTACACAAGCAGCATCGAATCACACTTCGGAAACACCAGTTGCCGGCAACGCAGATAACAAGCAATCAACAGGGACAGCAGAACAGCCCAAAACCAAAATTGTGTCCACCGTCAAAGGCGATGTAGAAGTGCCGGTTAATCCGAAGCGGGTTGTCGTCTTATATTTGCTTGGTGATGTGCTTGCTTTTGGCGTGGATCCTGTGGGTATCTCAGACGTGTATAAAGGGGCAGCATTTGAAAGTGAATTGGCAGGCATTCAATCATTGGGTGAATGGTTCCAGCCAAGTCCCGAGGCAGTGCTTGCGCTTAACCCAGACTTAATTATCGTTCCTTCCGAAGAAACCTATGCAATGCTCAATCAGATTGCGCCTACGGTTTATTTGCCCTATGAGCAAATGTCTTTAGAAGAACGATTGAAGAAGCTCGGAGAAGCCTTGGGCAAGGAAGGCGGGCAGTCACAGGCTTTGCTGGATAACTTCTACGCAAAGGTGGCACAGAGTAAGCAGAAGCTGAAGGAAGCCGGCATATTGGACAAGACGGTATCCATTATGGAAGGCGGCGCGGGCAACATGGCTGTCATCTCCAGCAAGCAATATGGTCGTGGGTCACAGATAATATATGAATACTTGGGGATGAAGGCTCCGGCAATTGTTCAGAAGGAAATAGACAAGAACGGTGAGAAACCAGCGACTGTGCTTCCTGCCTCTATGGAAGTATTGCATGGATTTTCCGGAGATTACATATTCCGCTCCGCGTATGAAGGAATGGAGGATCTTTCCGACAATAAAATTTGGAACAGCATACCGGCTGTGAAGGAAGGCCGACTTATCGACATAAGCTTCGGACTGTCCTACTATAATGACATTTATTCATTAGATAAGCAGCTAGATTACATTGTGAACAGTTTGCTGGAATCTGCTAAGGCTAAATAACAATCTAATCGGATATCGAGAGTAGGGCATCTGTCTTGCGCAGGTGCCCTTCACGCATTGCTGGCATATCGCAGGAGAAGAATGCGTGGAGAATTGAAATTTGGATGCGAGAGAGGAGATGATGCGTTGAACGTCAATGAACATATATGGCTATGGAACCTGCGTCGATTCATGTGCTTGACGTCCGCCATGTCATGATGGAACTTGGGGAGCAACTGCTGTCCTATCGCCTGCCGGCGAGTGCTTTCTTGTATGCGACGAAAGGAAGCGCGCAAGTATGGCTGGATGATGTTGTACATATGACGGAGCACTTTCATGTCTTTCATGGAGGCAAGGGGACATGTGTGGATATTGCCGCCGGAGAGAACTTTGAATATTACTTAATTCTATACAACGCAATGGTTCCTGTGATTGGCGGACGCGACATTGTACAGCTGCTGGAGAATGAGAGGCCATTTGATATCCAATATGAGTTCCCACCTCAGTACCCACTTGCCTTGCACGATTCGATCAGTCTGATGAATCAGGAATGGAAGCAGATGTTCAAGAGATAGGTCGCTTTTTTATTTTATTGATGAATATCGAATGGATACTCAGCACAAATAAATCGTTCTATTTTGTTATGAATAAGTGGATATGGGAATTTCTGCATGGAGTATCGGCTTATCGTAGCGGATAATGGGTACGGTTAAACCGATTAGCAAGGAGTCAGGCATATACATAAAAAGGAGAGGATATCCATCCGACATCGTTCTTTCATTGCAGGCTTGCTATTATGTTTGCTGTTCATTCCTATTTCATCATCAGCAGATGCCAGTGGGTTCGATGTACAGAAGCATTACTTAGACATTGCTTATTCCTTTAATGATGAGGGGTACACATTCAAGGCCAAGACGACTACCGTCGACTATACGACGGGACGGATGACAACCAAGGAAGAAGTCATCCCGGAACTGGCAGAGTGGGCCAAGCCAGGACACTTCTATGAGCTGCGGACAGATATAGAGAAAAAACCAGGCACGTATTTGATGTACGGGGTATTATACGAGCGTGACCAGCCAGATACGGAGCGGGTGTTGTTCTCTTATCAGTTTCAGACGCATGAATTTCGGGTGATTAAGCATCTAAAGAGCGGAGAAGGGACCTGGCTGCAACCGTTCATTAGTCAAGGCGTGTATGAAATTGTCCATCAGGATGAGAATGCATCGATCTATTCGCTTGCAACCGGAAAATATATAAATAAAGCTGTTGGAACTGTATCTGTATATAGTGGAGAGTTCTTGTACCTGCCGACCGTACAGTATGGCGATCTGCTTTTCTACGATAACAATCAAAAAAGTTACATACACCTAAGAACGGATGGTAAGCTCATTAAGTTGGAGCGGCCGAAACCTACGGATGAAAATGTTCAATATTCAAGGAAGGTTGGCAAGTCTACTTATCGCAGATATAAGAAAGGCTCCCAAGTCCGAGTGGAACTAGTTGCTCCTAGCGGTAAGGTAACGGTTCTCAACACGGTAAATCTGAACATTCGCAATAGCTGGCAATGGACTTACGAGATGTTCTCCCCGCAAGGGAAGTATGTAACCACGTATAAGATATTGAGCAAAGAATCTTCCCGCTTGGAAGTATTCGATACCGATACGGGCAAAAAAATAAACAGTATGGTATTTCAGACGCGGGCACGATTTTCAGATTCTTATTTGTATTGGCGGCGAACAGGCAGTGATCATATTGTGCAAAGCTCGATGAGTGCAGATTATTATTTTAATTTGAAAAATGGGGTCTACGTTCGGGAATCGAACAGCGGCACAAGCTCTAACTGGACATATTCCTCGTTTCCAGATTCCTTGATGGTAGAGGAAGATCCGATTGCGATCAAGTACAAAGACCAATTCGTCCAGTATACGGGACAAGGAACCTTTGTCAGTAAGAACAGTCAGGAATATGTGCCGGTGCGGACGTTAATGAAGACATTGGCAGGTACGGTAACGTCGAAGAATGGAGTGACGACGCTATCGTTCAATAAGAAAGAGCTTGCTTTGGACAAGAGTAAAATAATTACGTGGGATAGTCAAACCTATTATCCGCTCCGTGATATTACCAAGGCTTTTGGCTTGCAGATGAAATTTCGCAATTCACGAGCCAATTATGTCGCTAACGGATATCCGGAAATTGAAATCTACTAGCCTTCAGCTAGTGGAGGTTGATCGGCTCCCAAAAAGGTCAGAAGGACAGCGCTTTGCCGTCTTTCTGACTTTTTCAACAGACATTATTGGCAGCATAGCAGGGGAGCTACAGCGAGATCAGATTCCGGGACAGCTTGTTCAGCCGCTCGCAGCCGTTGTCCGTGATTACCACCATATCTTCGATCATGATCGAGCCAATACCGTGGCCGTAGTACGGCGTCTCCAGACAGATGACCATGCCCGGGAGAAAGACGGTATTCTCCGAAGGACTCAGGAACGGGGCTTCCTCGGCCGCGAGGCTTAGTCCTGCGCTGTGCCCCAGATGGCCCCGGTTGTAATTCGGGAGACCTGAGCGGCGGATCAAAGGCATCACTTCGTCGAACGCGCGCTTCATCGGCAGGCCTGGTTCGATTAGCTCCAGCAGCCGATCGTGTCCGGCCCGCAGCGCGCCGTAGATGCGCTTCACCGTGTCCGAAGGAGAGCCGAGCACGAAGGTCCGAGCAATATCTGAACCGTATCCGGCCACATCGACGCCGACATCGAATTTGATCAAGTCGCCTGGCTGACCCGGACGCGTATCGAAAATATGCGCAGGGGCGAAATGCGCGCCGACGGAAATCATGTGGAAGCGGGATGACGATCCGTCCGCATGAGTCAGCAAAGCGAGCCGGAAATGGTCGGCAATCTCGGCGGCCGAGCTGCCAGTCCGGATTCCTTTTATCGTTTCGGTGATGCCGATTTCGGCGTAAGCGCAGCTCTTGCGCAGTTGCTCGATTTCCCAATGCGTCTTGCGTGCGCGCAGCTCGGTCAGTATCGCGCTCGCTTCCGTCAGCTCAAGATCCGGTACAGCTTCGCGCAACGCATTCACGGCAGGATATCGCATGGAGCTCAGCTCCACAGCTGCCTTGCCGCTGCTAATTCCGTTTTCAGCCAGCACCTGCCGCAGGAGCCCGAACATCTCCTGCACTTGATGGTTTACAGGCCGCCGCCCCTCGTACTTGGCTCCGCTCAGCCCAAGCGGATCGTCTACGTCGACCCAGGTCGGATACGTTCGAAGCTCGCATTGGGGCAAATCTTCCGGTACGCCCGCGGCCTCAAACTCATTCATAATGATGACTGTCCGGCGGGTCGGGTCGCGAAACATAACAGCCAGCGCAACTTCGCTCATGCGCAATGTATACATGAACGTGCTGGGGTGGCCGGACAAGTAGTAGAAATTTTCGCAGCTTGATGCCACAAGAGCTTCTACATTTTCCTTCTCCATGATCGCTCGCGCCCGTGCCGCGACATTCTTCAAATGCTCTGCTTTGCCGTGAACCACACTGTCAACTCCTTCGAATCTTTCTCGTTATTCCGTTTCCGGTTCGCTCGCGAGCTGCCGCAAAAACTTGCGGGCCCGCTCCGTCTGCGGCTGAACGAAAAATTGGTCAGGCGAACCTTCTTCCTGGATTTTTCCGTCGCTCATAAAAATAATCCGATTCGCCACTTCCCGAGCAAACTTCATCTCGTGGGTGACGACGATCATCGTCATACCTTCCGTGGCAAGCTGCTTCATGACCGACAGCACTTCTCCCGTCAGTTCGGGATCCAGTGCGGATGTTGGCTCGTCGAACAGCATGATTTGCGGCTGCATGGCGAGAGCCCGGGCAATGGCTACCCGCTGCTGCTGGCCGCCAGACAGCCGGGAAGGATATTCATTCTTTTTGTTTAACAGTCCCACTTTGGCGAGCAGAGACTCTCCGGTTTCGACGGCCTGTGCTTTGCTATTCTTTTTTACAATCGTGGGGGCCATAATGACGTTCTCCAAGGCGGTCATATGCGGAAACAAATTAAACGACTGGAACACCATGCCGGTTAACGTCCGAATGTGCCGTACCGCTTCCTTCTTAGCGGATGCGTCCATCGAGGCGTTCCATGTTGCATCGCCTACCCGGATCGATCCAGCGTCAGGAACCTCCAGTCCATTCAAGCAGCGCAGCAGCGTGCTTTTTCCTGAACCGCTCGGTCCGGCCAAAACCACGATTTCTCCGGAACGAATATGCAGATCGATATCGCGGAACACGACCAGATCGCCGAAGCTTTTGCCAAGTTTGTTTACCTCAATCATGTCATTCACACGCCCTTAATATGCTTTTGACAACCGCGTTTCGATACGGTTCAGAATCGAAGAGAAGAACACGCTCATCATCCAGTACATGAGCGCAATGGCCACATAAAAAGGCATGGCGACATAATATTGCGCAATTAGCAGTTGCGCGGAGCGCAGCAGCTCGGTAACGGTAACGACGGACACGAGCGACGTCTCCTTCAGCATTCCGATAAACGTATTGCCGAGCGGCGGAATCGCCACGCGGGCCGCCTGCGGCAGCACAACCCGCCGCATCGTCTGCCACGGCGTCAATCCTAGGGATAGAGCGGCTTCCGTCTGCCCATTGGACACGGATAATATCGCGCCGCGGAACGTTTCGGACAAGTATGCGCTGATGTTGATACTAAGTGAAATAAAGGCCGCAGTGAGCGGCCCAAGCGTAATCCCGAAATCGGGCAGTCCGTAATAAATAATGAAGATTTGCACTAGGATCGGTGTTCCCCGAATGATGGAAACGTAACCTTTGGCCAAATTACGGACGAACCCATTTCCTTTCAAGCGGGCAATGGCGACGATCATCCCGATGAGGAGTCCGAAGAACATGGAAACGATGGTGATCAAGAGTGTGTAGTACGCACCCGTCAATAGAAATTGAAAGTTTTGTGTAACGAGTTCCATTTCCTGTACCCTCCCGGTTCGTATGAATTAAAAGTTCGGATCCACGCCAAACCATTTTTGGAAAATCTCTTTAAATGTGCCGTCGGATTTCATCTCGGTGAGCGCTTTATTGATTGCATCGAGAAGCTCCGGATTGTTTTTGCGGATCGCGATTCCGGCGAAATCCTCTTTGATCGGCTCTCCGACCGCCTTGACGTCGAAGTGATTTTTCTCGATCAGCGGCTTGATGGCGAATACGTTATTAATGGTCGCGTCGATGCGGCCGACGTTCAAATCTTGCAGGGACGTGATGACATCGTTATACGTGGCGACTTCGAACGTACCGACTTTCGGCATCGCGACGTCACGCAAATATTTCTCATCGTTCGTGCCGAGCCCGACGCCAATCTTTTTGTCTTTGAAATCTTCAAGTTTCTCGATCGTCGTATTATCGCTTTTGACGAGGACATTCACGGCGTTTTTCACGTAAGGCGTCGAGAAATCCATCTTTTGCTTGCGATCCTCTGTAATCGTTACTTGGCTGACAAGCGCATCGTATTTATCCTTCTGCAGTCCTTCGATTAGCCCGGAGAATTCGCCGGTGATGAACTCCACTTCCACGCCGAGGCGTTTCGCCACTGCTTTAGCGACATCCGCATCGAAGCCGTCGACCTCGTGCTTGTCGTTTAGGAAGTTGTACGGGGCATAGGTGCCCATGAGCCCAACTCTGATTTTTCCGGCCTTCTTGATTTGCTCGAGCGCATTTGCGGCGTTCGCATCTTGGGCCGCCTTGCTTCCGCATGCAGCGAGTGCGATAGATAGAACAGTGAGCAGCAAAGCGGCTTTGACGAATTTTTGCAGTTTGACAGACATGATGATAGCCTCCATTATTGTACGACCTCTTATGGGGTCTTCATATAAGTAAAATGGGTTATCCGAGCAACCCCCGGAATTCGAACTTAGCGGTTTCTTCGGCTATTTCAGATGGGGAATAGACGGACTTATAATCAACCTCGTGCATCGGTCCGAACAACCATTTGGATAGCACGCCCGTAATTAAGCAGACAAGGATGCTGGCCCGAAGAGACAGATCATTCGTATGGGGAAGCATCCCTAGCTCCATAGCCCGCTGAATGTTGTTCTTGAACGCTCCTTCGAACGCAATCCACGTTTGCGAGACAGCTTCCCGCACTGGAGGGTCGGCACCCTGGCCTTTCATGAGCAGCAAAGCCATCAGATCCCGGTCCCGGTCGGCGAATGTGAACAAATCCGTGAGCAGCCGTGCGGACGAACTGACCATATCGTCTACCGTGCCTGCATGCTTGCGGTAGCCTTGCTCAATCACCTTAATCAGTTTCTCTTTTCCGTCTTCGATTAATTCCAGCACGAGCTGTTCTTTGCTTTGAAAATACCAGTAGAACGTTCCTTGCGACACTCCTGCGGCTTTGACCACATCGGATATTTTAGTGCTGTGATATCCCTTGCAGGCAAATATCTTCAGAGCGGCGCCCATCAGTTGATGACGGCGATCCTGATCTTGCTTTGGTGCGGCAGCCAGCTTCCATCGCCCCTCTCACTTAACTGACGAGTCAGTTAATGATAATTCCGATGGGATTACTATATTTTAAAGTTATCTTTGTGTCAAGCTATATTTTTTAAAGTGTTGTTGTTTTCATAGTTTGGTGATTGTTGTATAATGGAAATGTGCGTAGGGAACTAATGTTCGCAAATTCGGTATAGTAAATGGTGAACATAACAGATAGGGTTAATTCGTTGGTCACCACGCCTTTAAAATTGGACCTGCAGCAAAAGAACATCACTAGCGTGACAACGAACCGCAAGTCCAATAGATGAATCGCCGGATTCACTCCTTTTGAACGAACGATAAATCGGTACATGTTTTAGTAGCTTCGTTCGCAGGACTCATCGAAAACAACGCTAGAATTGGTATTATTAAATACATATCGGCATCACCAGTTGAAACTCTGCTCTGACCAAGAGACTTCCCTAAGAAAGGCGGTTCGAACATGTATATTGTATCTCAACAGTTGACTCCCGTTCCGTCCGGTTTGATCCGTCAAGTCGAGCAAGACATGCGGGTTGCTTTTCCCGATGGCTATAGCTGCTTTCTCCAAGAATACGGCGAAGGCACGTACAGAGGCTGGTTCAATATACAATCGCCCGACCCTGAAGTATTGCGGCCGTTTGCCGAATATGGTCTGTGGGAGCATGATGGGACAAGCCCGATAACACAGGAACAGATTCGTCAATGCGTGGTCATCGGGACAACGATTGACGGCGATTTTCTTGCTGTGCATCCGCAGGTGGAGGGGATGGTGTGGCTGCCGAGACATTCTGAGACAATTGGAGTCATACCGTCTAGGGCTGGTTCCTATACGGACACGTTGGACCGAATCTATCAAGAGACGTTCGGCGATGCAGAGTCTGTCCCGGCTTATTTTGAACCATGGAATGATACGAAAAAACATGCCTTTTTTCTGTTCACTCTCGAGAACGACAGCAGCCTGACCTTGCGTGAACTGGGCAAACTTTGCCGGGACTTTTTCAAACCGGATCTGCTGATCGAAAATGAAAACATAGGCAAGGTCTTCATACGGGAACTGGGTGGCTACATTCGATTGAATTATGCCTACGGCCGGGAAGTTGCGGTCTTCTATGAAGAGGAAGCGGCCGAGCGGTTCCGGGAGATCGCTCATTTTCTGCTGCAAAATCATTGCCGCACCGCTCAATGGTGAGCTTACGAGGCCTCAAGGGGGGAAGCGCTTATCTATGATGCATACTGAACTGGAAATCACGAATATGATCTTCCGCACGCTCCGGCAAACGTCTATTTACGATGACTCCTATGGGAAAATGGTAACTCAGCCTTTTCAGCGTGACTATTATGGCGATCTTAGCCCTTGCGTGCGGATCGGAGAACACGCGTACGAGCTTGTTATGTATGAGAGAGGCGTGCAGATGTTAAGCAAAACTACGAAAAATGTGGATGACGTGCTCTATTGGATTTTGGAAGAGACTCTGAACACGATCGCCCATGTGAAGCTGTTGCGCAAATCTAAGGCGGACAATGTGAATACCCGCTTAACATACACCAAGGATATTGTTAATGAGCTGACAACCATGGTCAATCAGGCATTTCATGACATTGGCGGTATCTACGAGGAGTGGCACAAGGATGGCAGACGGAATCAGTTGGAATCGAACCGTCCATTGTGAAGCCGGAAAAGCACACGGTATGCTGAGATCCGAAGTGAGGGAGTTATGATGAAAGTGGAGTCGCTAGATTATTTACTAGACACAATACACGGAGACCTTTTCTTTGAAAGAATATTTTCATCGAACTTAGATTGGGACGAGCTGTTAGATAGACGCGACGCAGGTGAATTCGATGAGAACTGGACCGTGAACAATGAATTATTAAAAACAGTCGACGTCAAAATGTTTCCCGACTCCGAAATTGACCGTCTGCGGGAATTCGTATTTAAGAAAGTCTTCGCTATCACGCAGAACTCCGAGCTGGCGGGCTACGTTTCAGATGATTTCGGTTTGATTGGAGAGGCTGTGCAAAGAAATGCCTTCCGTCCTTGGGTTAGAGGGTTGATGAATCATTATATAGAAGGAAAATTTCCGACATCTTCGAGAGAAGACGAGGATGGAACCCATGAATAGAGGTGGCATAATGGACCAAGAGCTCTTGAATCAGCTCGAAAATATCGATTTTACCCATTTCTGGGACGATTCTGATTACGCGCTAGAGGAATATGTTGACGAACCGCCGACAGATGAGCTCATTGCTACTATCGAGGAGGAACTCGGCTACAAGCTGCCGGCGTCTTATATTGCGATGATGAAGATACATAATGGCGGGATTCCGGTGAATACCTGCTTCCCGACAGACGAAGCAATCTCCTGGTCAAAGGAATATATTTCTATTACAGGGATTATGGGAATTGGAAGAGAGAACGGGAGGCTATGCGCCAGCTTTTATTACCGATTGGCTGGATGCTCGATTGCAGCAAGGCCAGATTACGGACAGCGACGGCATACTGCGGTTTACAGCATCAGCAGCGCAACAATTGATCGGCCGACTGAATGCCGTTGTTGTGGCTGATGTGGGTGATAGCATCTGATAGGCGGAACACGTGAAGAGCGGCAGCTTGGATCGGAGGGCGTAACTTATCGCATTCATTGACGATGGAGCGTGGCTAACACCCTTCGCACAGTGTTCTGATTATCCTATTCATACATAAAACGTTTCTGCAATCGAATACGGTCAAATTGATCTACGGATGTCAATGGTACATGCTTGCCGATGCGAACCATCAGGCAGTTCGCTGGATGGGAACCTATTTTCGAGTCGTCGGTCTCCAATGTGAAATTACATTCCCAATCGTGCCAAGTATGATGTAATGTAGTCTCCGAAATCGGATAGAAGGGGATGACTGCTTCATCGTTCCAGACAAAAAAAATTGATCCTCATTTCGATCTACGGTGGCTTTACAGCCGTATCCTTCGTACGTCCCCATATAATTAGAATAAATTCTCTCATCGAGAGTATAGGATTGCGGACGAGGTGGAACAGATATTTGCTCCCCAAACAGTATCCCTGTTAATGACTCAGTAAGTTTGAACACGGGAACAAAATCATAATTCGTCAACATAATTACGGTAGTGTGGTCATCTGGGTATCTGTGCATTTCGCTGCGGAAGCCACGATACGCCCCGCCTTGAAATACCCTTCTGCGATCATAACGTTTATCAAGAAACCACCCAAAGCCGTAATTAAAAACATTGGATTGAAGGAAAAGGTCCATCGTCGTTTTCGATACTAATTTTTCAGAGTACAAAGCTTGATCCCATTTGTACAAATCGTCGACTGTTGAATACATGGCCCCTGCAGAGAAGCTGGAACTCATATCCATGTACTCGTACTGGATGAAATCTTCCCAATTGGAATAATACGGCGAACTCATTTTGTTAATTACCTTTTTGTTGTTGTCGATTCCGGTGTTCTCCATCCCGAGAGGTCTTAATATATTGTCGTTTACATAGCTTTCAAAAGTCACGTAGGTAATATTCTCAATGATCATACCGAGCAATTAATAGCATGATTATTATACGCAAAAGAGGTTACTGTTTGTACTTCAACTAAAGGGGCAGTTTAATTGAAAAGAGTATCTAAAAAACTATAATATATTTTTTAAATTAAAACGGATTGGAGGAATTAAAAATGAGTGGTATTGTAAAAACTCCTCAACCCCCCTATTATGCGGTGATATTTACTTCACAGCGAACTGATGGTGACAAAGGTTATGGAAAAACGGCTGAAAAAATGGAAGAATTAGCTTCTCAACAGAAAGGTTTTTTAGGTGTAGAAAGTGCTCGTGACAATGAATTGGGAATTACAGTTTCATATTGGGATTCTTTAGAGGCAATAAAGAATTGGAAAGAAAATTCAGCCCATAAAGTTGCACAATAAAAAGGTAAAGCAGAGTGGTATACGAACTACTCAGTGAGGATTGCTAAAGTAGAGAGAGCTTACTCTTTTGAAACGTAATTTTATCTTAAGCTAACGGGTAGCTTTACTTAAATATTCGAAAGTCGAAGTAGTTAAAATATAATAGGCTTGGTTCTACTGAAAAAGAACCAAGCCTATTTTTTATTTCGGTGTAAATCAACTTTAAAGTTTAACAGAGCCATTCTATTAAACACAAAAACACCGGCATCAGCCGGTGCAGCTTGTTGAGTGAGTTTCCGTTTCTGTCTATGTCGACTTAAAGAGCTTGGGGGCTTTCATCAAAATGTCGCCCGAATATCATCCAACAGATAGCGCTGGCTCAATTTCTCCAATCGCGCGAACTCTTCCTCCAGTTGACTTTTCAGTTTACTGTCAGGCACATATTGGGGCGAAATGCAGTTTGCTCAAGGCAGAGCTAGCGGCATCGGTTCCCGCGATCTGGCCCGCAACTCTGTCAGTCAAATACTCGGCTCGTTGGCTCTCATCCCAGACCGCAGCGCCCAGAAAGTAATACAGGATGAAAATGAGATTAGCCAGCTGCAGTTGGGCATAACGAATCGGAGTGGAGAGCGGTCCGAGCTTTTCGTCCTCTTCGCAGCATGGAAGCACAAACTCGTACCAAGAAGCTATAATATACATCGCAGACCCGATAAACCATGTACGGGTAACATCCTTATGCGCATGATGAGCGGTCTCGTGGGCGAGTATCGCGATCTTTTCAGACAGATTCAACGCGGAAAATAAAGGAACCCCAATCCCGATGACCTTGGTTCTGCGTCGGTTGAACTTTATGAAATACGCATTAAATGAATTATCCATTCGAATCACGTCGATGGGCGGCGCTTGAACGGCTGCAGCAATGTCGTCCAGCAGACGGTACAGTCTTTGCTCCAGGTAAAGGGGTACGTGATCCGATCGGCTTGCAAATTCTCCTCAAGCAATTGATGTGACTTTTTGATACCCATGCGGAAGTTAATCCGATCAAAGAGGGCGAGCGAAGATACATGCCTCCAATTCGGATCGATGTTCCAATTGCATTCCTCGCACCAGGTTACGTACCCCGGAACGACTTCCATTCGGTGCTCGCATTAGGGACAGGATTCCGTCGTATGGTTTGTCATTTTTCCACTCCATAATGATGAATTAATAGAAGCATGCTGTTCCCTTATTATTTATCGGTAAAAGACACCAAATTGTGAGTTGCTTGGAAAATGGAAGAAAATTGACCTAAAGGCTGATCATCATTTTTTGTTTGTCGCAAACTTGAGAAAATTTCAGAAATAATATTTTTATATGGTATAATATACCTAAATGTATATTGGACATAGTACTAGAGAGTGAAATAGCAGTAGTGCTAATAAAGGCATGGCGGAGGATCCGAAGATGCTAGAAACAAACCATAAGCGTGAATTTATGAAAATAATTTATTACCTACTATGTAAATTGTTTTTATTTGGCGTTCTGTTGGCGGAAATTGTACTTGGGTGCAAAGGAATTGTTTTCAGTTTTTATAGCAGCTCCATTGATAATCAAAAGGAAGCCTGGTTCTGGATTATTGGCTCGTTGTATCTTCTCATCATTGCGACTTGCATAGTTAAAAGGAAAAGAGAGCTATGGAGAAAGACTAGTATCATAATTAAGAGCGGGAGATTTGATCTCCTAATTGTTTTTGCTGCTGGCGTGCTCTCCATGTTCTTCATAGGCGGCATAGGAATAGAGGCTTTTCAAAATTGGGTTGTAGCGCTGCCTTGGTCGAATATAGCAGTGTTGTTTTCACTTCCCCTTGTTTTCTTTGTGGCGATAACTATGAGAGAGCGGCAGATGAATCGGATGACAAAGAATTATAGTGATTCGCTCTTCATGAGTGATAAGGAAGGACAAAGCAAAGATGATGACGCGTTTGAATTTTTCGAAACGGCCGTGAGATTTGCTGACAGAGTATATAACCAAGGTTCGCCGGAAAGCTTAGTTTTTGGAATTGATGCGCCATGGGGAACAGGGAAATCGACCTTTGTCAATCTGTGCAAAGAACATTGGGAAAAACACTATAACAACAAAATTATCGTGTACACATTCGATCCGCTTAGATTTGAAAACAGCGATAACCTATTGGAGAAATTTACGGATGGTCTATTGAAGGTGATTAAAGAGAATTTTTTCGCCCCGGAACTGGAATTCCTTTTGGAAAAGTATGTAAAGTTATTAAATGATTCGAAGTTATCATTGTCAATTATGGGATTTCGATTAGGGTTACCTTTCGACAAGTCCTCCATCGACAAGACATTTGAGAGATTAGGAATGGTCCTGAGTAGCATAGATAAAAAAATCGTGATTGTTGTGGATGATTTAGACCGCTTAACCTTTGCAAATATAAAAGAGATGCTGTTCGTTATTAAAAAATCCTTTATTTTACCTAATTTATCTTATGTGCTCTGTTATGACACAGAGAATCTTACTACACTCGAGCATCAAAAATTAGATACGGAAAAAATTAATGAGTTTTTAGAAAAATTTATCAACATAAAAACGGGCTTGTATTTAGATCATAAATTACTATTAAAATATTTTACTGAAAACAAAGATAAATCATTAGCCAGAAACCTGCTAAGCAATCCTGAATTGGTAGCCAAAGCAGTAGAGGGGCTCAAGGATATATTTCATTCCAAAGAATATTATTTGTACATTCCTTTTATAGGTGATGCAAGAAAACTAAAAAGACTCATTAATACAATTCTCTTACTTGAAGTTGAACAGTTGGATTTTTCGAACTCGGATTTTGATAAGCATGATCTGATTCATTTATTAATCATCTACATCAACTACCCTAATATTTTCAGAAAAATATACAATACTGAGGCACAGGGGAAACGAGGATTTTTTTCACTTATTCGAATCTATGATGATGACTATCCAACAGACGATGGCTCACATGGCAAAGAAGATGTCTATAAAAATTCCACAAAATATACGGCATATTTAAAAAGTCTGACTGAAAATCAAAGGTTTATTTTAAATAAGGTTTTTGATGCCAAGCAAAGACTGGGAGCTGCGACGAATATTTCTCAGGAGCAGTTCACTACCTATGCTTGTTTTAATGGATCAAAGTGGAGTTCCGACGGCAGGAATCTTGAACAGTACTTAAATCTAATCATCAAAGCATCCCGCCCAATCCACACGCAGCAGTATAAATTTTATGTCAATTTAAAAAATGAAATGTTAAATGAAACAACCATTACTGAGGTGTTCAAACGGAAAGAGTTTTCATTCACAAGCGGAGAGGCGAATAAGGAACAAATTTGGCGAATCTTAGTGAATTCACCGCACAGTGAATATACGCCAGAAAAAGCAAAAGCGATTATTTCATATGCCCTGGATTCTTTACCGCAATATTCAAGTCTTGAAATCCAAAAAATTGATGTTGGGCTTCGAAGCTTTACGCTTATTTTTTTCATTGCGAAATTATTAGATAAAATTGGTTGGGAAGACGAAGGAAGACAACATTGGAATAACAGTGACAAAAATGTCGTTCAAATTGCTGAATGGATTTTTGGTGAAAATCAACATAGACATAATGGAATATTGGAGAACCTGGCTAAAGAAGAAAGAGGTCTTCTTGGCCTCCACGATTTATTAGTATTCCGCTTATGCTGTTGCGCGGACAGAGGCGGGGATATGTTTAATTTGTCAAGGGCATTGTCTACACACGGCGGGCAAAATAATCCTACTGAAGGCAGTGTCAGTGACATCGTTATTGCAGAAATGCGTGAAATCTCTCAATATATATTCCAGGGATTCAAAAAAAGATATATTGACAAAAAAATCAATATTTTTGATGGAATTATGGGGCTTGCTACAGAAGAGATTTGTGGCCAATCTTACGGATATATTAAATCACAGATAACTAATAGTGAGTTAAATAGTAAAGTTCAAGGATTGAAATCGAAATTGCTAGCCTTTATTATCTATCAACTTGGGAGCACGATATATAGCAGCGGCATACCTTGTGGTTACTATGATATTAATGGTGAGAAAGACGGGCATGGCATCAATAAGTCTATCAATAATTACCTTTTTAACACTTGTTTTAATCCGAAGTTAAATGAAAAAGCCTTTGATCATTTTTTGTATTATCTTTTTATAAATTTTGAAACTACATTCGGTCATACCAAGCAGCGTGTGCCTCGCCTTGAAGGGTTTTTGAAGGTCCTTGATAAAGAGCATCTGAAAGATTATTGGAGAGAGCATGGGGAAAGGATTAAAGGAAGGGAAGGGAATTGGGAAGATAAGTTTATCATTGGTGAATACGAAGCTTCCTATACCCGCGATTTAGAAGATATTTATAAAGTATTGGATGAATTATTACAGCAGGTTGAAAGACTGCCAAATGATAATGAAATATAATTACTCTACTTACATATTCCAAGATATGTATTGAAAACGCACTGAATTGACGATAAGTTAGAACTATTGGCCCTTCAGTTGCAACTGTCGAAGTCGAGAGAGGAGCTGCAAGCGATGAGCGAAGAGAGAGAAGAATGGTCAGATTTGGATGATGAGAAAGTTGAGGACCCTGCACATTTCCTGCTGCACCGCGGGATGAGGGGGATTTTTGAGGCGGAGGAGATTGTGGAGGGAGATCGTATCGTTATTCCGGAATGGGAACTCACGATTCGTCCTCATGTGGCAAGCTGGACAGATCAGTCCGTTATGCTTCAGTTTCAATTGAGTTCTCCGAAATGGGATCGCGATATATTTGAAACCTCGGCAGGCATTGGCAACAGCTTAAAAAATGCTCTTGGCATGGCCATCGGCGGATTTGCCTTTTCATTAATGGAGGGTATCGCATCAATGGAGCAAGATAGGGAACCTGACCAGCTCCACACGACATACGGGGACACTGTACATAATTGGAAGGTTTATAAAAGTAATATCGTTGGTCTGGGCGAGTCATCAGACGAGATGCGTGAAACCCCATATTGGGAAGCGCTCAAGGATGAGATTGCGAAGCGGGTTGGCAACCAGAAGCTTTGTTATATTAAAATCTATGGCGCGAAAAATGGTGACGATATTACCGGCGAATGCCGCATTAATGATATTCCAAGCCCTGAGCTGGGCAATATTGTAGCAGAAATGGCAAGCAAGTGGCAGGTAGAAGAATTTGCCTCACAAAAGCAATTTATTTTCTTGCAGCAGTCTGAGGAGACGTACACACCGTATCCATATGAAGGCGGGCACATTGCTGCTGCTACTCGGACAGCTGTTCACATGTTCATGGAGTGTGACACGCAGGAGCGGTATGACGAATTTCCGGAGAGATTAGCTGAGCGCTTGCAGGATACTAACTTAGCGGAGGAGCTG
Organism: Paenibacillus sp. MER TA 81-3; assembly: GCF_023713585.1. Lineage (NCBI taxonomy): Bacteria > Bacillati > Bacillota > Bacilli > Caryophanales > Paenibacillaceae > Paenibacillus > Paenibacillus sp. MER TA 81-3. Next base: position 395,616 of record NZ_JAMAWB010000002.1, on the reverse strand, counting down.
TATTCTTTTTTACCTGAAATTTGTGCAGAGCATGCCTTCGAGAAGCTTACATATACCGAGGAAATGTCGATGCTTAAGGGCGAGGAGTCCTTTCGTATTTATCGGACTCAGCTTGCCAGCTATTATCTAATTTATGATGCTTTGTTTGAGGGCTTTCGTACGGATCAATTTGATGATGAGGTGTATAAGCAATACATCGGTGTCAGTTCAATATACAGTGTTATTTGCAATGCCAGAGAGCAGGGAGCGGATTTGGAGGAAAATGGCGGCGTGCTGACGCTTTCCTTTGCGATGTCAGACCATTATCAGTTTAGATGAACAAGGGATGCGCGCGCATCCATCATGATAGAAACTTCTGTCTTCGGTAATGGCAGGAGTTTTTTTCATGGAAATAAAGGTTGAAGCGGGTATAAAGTTGAGCACGGATAAAGCCGATAAAATCGTAGCATCTCGACGAAGAAGCAAGCATACCGCGCACAAAGGGGGTCAAACGGACAATAGCCCGCTAACCCCCTTTTGCCATATAAACTTATGAAATTAAACCAGCATGCCGCAGCCCTTGGCGGATTCCGCCCTCATCTACGGAAGAGGTGATGTAATCAGCATAAGGCAACAGTTGTGGATGAGAGTTGCCCATCGCGATTCCAAGCCCCACTTGCTGGAGCATCTCCATGTCATTGAGTCCGTCGCCAAATGCGACGGCATTCTCTGGAGTCAGGTTCAATCGTCGCAACATGGCTTCTATTCCGATGGCTTTGGAGCCGCCTTTTATCGTTACGTCCATCGCTTTTGGATGCCAGCGTATCAATCGAAGGTCGTCGAACACATGGTCATACAAATGCTCATCTTGCGCTTCGCAATGGAGGAACGCTTGATAGATATCTGTTTTACTCCAGAACTCAGGATCAAATCCAGGCTGCTCAACTCGAAGGGAATCTATAGATTCCACTACAAATGGATGAGATTCGGAATTAGCATAAAACTGCTCATTGCCTTCAAACACAAGGGGATGATGGTTGCGGCTTGCATATTCAACAAGCTTCTCTACACTGCCGCGCGGAAGAGGGCGTTGATATAGAGGTTCCCCCTTATAAACTACATAGGCTCCATTTAAGCTAACAAAAGATTCAATATGAAGCAGCTCGGTAAGCGGCTTAAAGAAGTAAGGGGCACGTCCCGTTGCGATCACAGGTTCAATCCCGTTTTCTTTAAGCTCAGCGATCGCCTCGATTGTGTCTTGCGGCACTCGTTTCTCATCATTGACAAGTGTGCCGTCGATATCAAAAAATACAACGTTATAACTCATGTCAGGTCTCTGCTCCAATCTCTGTCTATGTCGATGCTGTCATGCTTCCAGTGTAACATTGATTTGGGTCAGCAATAAATAGCTTAGTGTGAACAATGTATACCAAAGCTCAGTTTAGTACTATTCATAAGATATTTATAGAAGGAGCAGGGGGATAACGGCGATATGAAGGTAAACCAATTATCCATGCAAGCGAATGAATTCATTCAGCAATGTGATAGAAGAACAACGATCACAGACAAAGAAATAGTAAAAGAATGGCTCAAGCAGAATGGGATTCCTGTCTTCCAGGCTTTACTGGATTTTCAGGAGAAGTATGGAGGGATTAACTATTCCTTTGGAGGAAAGCTGAACCACAGTTGCACATTAGATGTAATGAGGCATCCTGCAACGGGCTGCGGCATGCCCAAGGTCTTCAAATATAAGGACCAATATATGGTGGAATGTCTCCATTTTATCTATGAAGGCGTCCATAAAAGCGGCTATATGGACCGTGCCGGAAAATTGTATTATCTAAACTCAGAGAACCCTTATCCTTTCGTGAACAATATACAGGAATTGTTGGAGAAGCATGCGATGTATTACCGTTTATTACAGAAGCAAAAACAATGGGTGGTAAGAGAACTTTATGAGTCCGATGTTACTGCATGGCTCTCCAATACGGAGCAGAAACCTATCCCTCTGTTAGAGGCAAGTCAGGAAGATTCCACGTGGTGGCAAAGTCACGATGGCAAATTATTTGTATCTATTCATCGTGTTACGGGATCACGTTTTGCAGCTAAAGCGTATGCTGCGGATGCTGCTGTTTTGCAGCAGCATGGTCTTTCCAGCAATTTGTCACTCCAGGGATTCCCTTTTTCCTGCTATTATGACCCGGAGAAAGAAACCGTTGAAATGGAGAATACGAAGGAAATCTATTGCTTCAATCAGCGATTATACAGAACCTGTAATTATTCCAGAGTTACTATTCAACAGGTGAAGGAAATCAAGGAGGTGCCTTTGTATCTATCGGGGCAAAAGGATATTCACGTCAAAAATCACGTGGAAGAGTTTTTGCTGAAGCTTCCAAATCTTGTACTCCCTACAGATGATTATGATCCTTCCCTGATTGAGTTTGCTAGGCAGAGCGGGGATGAAATGATATTAAAGCTAATCTCTTATTTAGCTGATATGAAGCATCCGGACGACAGAAATAGAAGAACACCGGCAGAACATAACCTGGATCGATTGTTATACCAAGAATATTTACGGCGTATGTCTTTAGTGGTGGAAGGGCAACCGGTAAAAGTAAACCCATTATTTTTTTACCCTTATCATATAGCAAGAGCTCCGGAAGTGTTCGATATAGAAAATGATTATTTCGTAATAAAAAGAATGAGGCATTCCTATGTACGATCCATTAGCAAGTTGGCGTTTTTTTATATGAAGTGTGCGCAGCAAGGAAATGAAGCTGCTTCTCAAGCTTATCGCGTATATGAACCGCTGCTGCTGTTGTATTGTCTAGGAGGTTATATTCTCAAGGAGCATGGTTTTATTGAGGTGGGCGGCGGGGCATTTCATCAGCACAGTTGGCAGCTACTCATTGGCAAAGAGCCCATTGACATTTATCGGAGGGCCACTGAAGCTTGGGAACAGCGGAATTGGGAGCACGCGATAGCTCAAATTCAACGGATCAAATGGGCAGAGAAGAACGTCGCTCAGTCCCGTGTAAGCGATGAGACGTGGAATGTGGCGTTTGCTCGCATAGAACGTAAATTAGGGATCGATCCTTCCGAGTTTGCATTTCGGTCCGTTGATGAACAGCAGCTTGTATCCAAGCTTTTTGCAGCTTGCCCTGAATTACGCAGAGTACAAGGCACCCTTGCTCACTGGATTTGTGACAGCTATCTTCAATGGGCGGTATTGCTGGATCGGAAGCACCCTGTTGCGATGAAGTATCCATGCTTGTATGAACCGTTCATTGAACTGCTGCGTGATGAGATTCAGACAGAGGCGTGGGAAGAACAGACGATGCTGTTGATTGCATTGCTGGAGCAGGAATCTATATTAAATTATGCGGATGCCTTACGGGGTAACGACCATTAAAATTCTACATTACGATTGGAGTACTGGCGATAGGATTGGACTATCAGTTTGTTGTGGTGATGAAGGAGAAAAATCGTGCTGCGTTATGGATATTGCTCATTTCGGGATTCCGTCTCGATTCACCGCTGGTTTATTGGACTGAGCCAGACAGCGGATGCGGTTGTATGCTAATCGAACCGTGCATTTTGAGGGAGTTGAAAAAGGAACAAGAAACAAGAAATATGGATGAAAGTTTGGAATCATAGGAGGGGAAAGTGTGGGTCAGCGAGCGAATTTGATTCTAGTTAGAAATGGAAGTTATGAGTTGTACTATAGTCATTGGTGTGCCAATACGTTACCAAGGGATTTATTCTGGGGACCGGAGGAAACCCTTTCTTTTATTGAGGGACAGCAGCCTGCAGAGGGATGGCTTGATGACAGATGGGCAGAAGGCGGAGTAATTATGGATATGGACCATCAGGTATTACTCTGGTATGGCGGAGAGGATATCATGTATGATATTCCGCTTAGGCGGCAATTGTTTGCATTAATGCAGCCTTTATGGAGTGGTTGGGAACTAAGATGGGCCAAGGCGGGAATTGTTGATATGGCAATGTATTTACATTATCCGCTGGAGCACGTCAGATCGCTTGAATATACTACGGAATTAACATCATTAATCGAACCAGAGCCCAAAGATGGATTCATTCGCATAATTGCCAGCATCGTATTTCCTAATGGGGAAGTGCGGATATTCCCGCTAAGCGGAACATTTGATGAATATTTATTAGCAGGTCCATCCTCATTTATTCAGGCTATAAGCCCGGCATCGGGGCAGCCAGAGCTTCGTGTGGCGGAATGGAGTGAGGACTTCCCGGATCAGGGATTCCATTTGGATACGAGATGTAGAAGCTTGGATATATGGTATGCAGGTGATGATTCTGACATCATTACGCATGTGAAAAAGTGCTGGCCAGACTGGACAGTCACGGATTTGGCTGATCAATATGAGGTACAAAGCGTTCTAACTGGAAACGCTGTTATTTTTTCTCCACAATCTCAAAGTAAGCTTATCAGTCAGTTACAGGAAATGCTGCTCTACTCTGCTTCAAGCAGTCCTGTAAATAGTATCAAGCTTTTTGCGGATTATTATGAAAAAGCGGGCAGGGAGGTTGAGGTAAACCCGCTGGCTTTGATTGATCATCCGCAGGGGGTGGCCTTTAACACACGCGAGGACAAATTTAAATTTGCGCTATCCCAAGCAATGCTTAATCAGGATTGTGATGAAGCTTTAAACTATAATGCAACCGGTTCATTTCATGATACAGTGAGGATATTTGCAAAATATGCTGAAAAGGATTGGCTGTCATCCTCATCACAGCAAAGCTGGCTGATGCATATGCAGGCATTTTTTCTATATATGGAAGCCCTTCTTTACATTGGACAGGTGCAGGATGTAGAAAAAACACAATTGGATTTATACAAAAAAATGCATACAGAGGGAACCAAACGTTTTGGATATATCAATTCTTCGTCTGTGTTACTTCAACTGGTAGAGGGAAGTTTGCTGCTATTTCAGCCTCATTGCAATACCGAACAAGTCATGCGAACATTGGGGCCATTGCTGGAACGGGAGCAATTGAAGCCCGAGCATAAGTTTAAAATAACCTATTATATGGCATTGGCTAATATTCAGGATGGTAATTTTGTGGATGCAAAAGCCAAGCTGGCAGAGGGAATGGAGACGAAGGAGCCTTTTTGGATTCGTAAATTGCAAAAACTTAACGATAGTATAGAAGAATACGAAAATCCACAGTCCGTATTATTGAAGGGTAAGAAGGGGAAGCGTCCTTTATTTGTGGAGCTGGCTCGTGGTGAGCAATGGGTCGGAGCTACCTCTTTAAGTCCAGATGGCTCATTAACTGCTGTAATGTATATGGATGGATGGTTAAAATTGTTCAGAACTGCCGATGGGGATGAAATCGCTGCTTTTTCCGATAGTGTCTCTCTTTTTCAAGAGGAGAAGGCCACGAATATGAGTCTTGTGTTTAGTCCTGATGGTCATTTTTTGGCAGTGGGATTAGGTGTAGGCATTGTGAAAATATATGATGTACAGAAGCTTACGTTGCATGCAGAGCATTTGCACCCGGGACTTGATTGGGAGCAATTAGAGCGAAACGCTTATTATCATGAATATACATATGTGCAGTTTAGTATAACTGGAAAATATATGGTTATTGTCCCTACTGCTGAGGATTATGACCCGCAAGGGGATGACGGCTATCCAATTCCTTTGTATTACGGTACCTTTTACGTGATCGACTTCAGCACTGGAGAGGTTGTATTGGAGCATAGCTATAAAGAACGAAAAATTGGGGCTATTATGTTTAGTCCGGATGAGCGGTTGATTGCAGTTGGAATGTTTGGTAAAGAAGTCGTTGTGTGGGATATACAATGCCAGAAAACAATAGTAGAACGCGATGATTTCGTCTGGCTAGGGCTTGCAGATTGTATAGGCATGACTCAAACCTTAGCATTTACCGTGCATAGTGACAAACTGGTATATGCCTCTAAAAACGCTAAACTAACGGTGGTCGATTTCCTAGGTGAAGGCTGGAGCCATTCGGTTGCCTTTGAGCATAATTATGTTACTTGTGCTCTTTATGTGGACTCCAAAGATTACATTATTGCCGCTAAATATGCCCATTATAAACCTGTGATCATTACCAGATGGAAAATAGGTGACCCGAAGGAAGAGGTCTTGTTTATTGGCAGTCCCTATGTCGTTAAGGAGTTTTTTGTGGATGAAGCTCACGATGAACTATGGATAAGCAGCACGTCTACTGCAGAGCTTCGAAAATACAGCACTGGAGAGCTGGTTCGTAAATGGACTCCATATTCCTGGTGGTATTCCTATGGTGTGATCTATAATTCAATTTCTGTCAGCAGCCAAGCCGGTATGGTAGCAATAAGCTATCAAGAGGGGATTCGGATAGGGCGTTCGCGTAATTTTTAAGTATGAAGCTCACATCGTGTTCTAAAGTGATTTGTGATAGATCAAAAGACTTGGAGGGAACCTGTGTCTTGACAATGGGGAGCATTACAAGTGGAGTTGAAGGGGCGAGCGTCGTCTTAGGTGAAGTTGGTGGCAATTGGAGAGTGTTTGGAGAAGGTTAGTCAGTGATTGGAATAGTTGTAAGATAGATTATTTTGGTGAAGAACTAGTGGTCTTTTTAATTCATAAAAATGGGGAAATAAGCTTTCTCTGACAGGAAAAATAACAATTAAAACAGAAACGGGATAAAGCAGAAGTAGCGACTGCTTTATCCCGTTTTTATTTTTTGAGTTTCTCTAGGAAAGTAACCGTTTTAATCAACTCACATTTGGACAGCCTCGAATTCAATGAAATAATTGCTGTTTAAGATTTTTGCATTGTCAGATACATACCATAAATTGTCGCCATTTTCGCTTTTCGTTTTTAGATCAATGACTATTATTGAACCGTCCTTTTTCTCCCAATATTGTTTTGCCTCTAGACCGTCTTTACTGAGCATTAGAGCAGGCATGTAATCTCCAACATCAAGATTTTTTCGTCTTTCTTCGCTGTAATATGCAGCTAAAAAGGACGACTTTTCTTGTTTGGATAATTTAGACAAAAAGGAATCGTCGGTAGCTTCTAGATGATTTAGAACTGTATAAGAATCAACCGTTAAAGTTGTAGCACTGCTATTCGTTAGACTAATGATCTGATCTAACCCTTTTTTCCATGATTTCTCTAGCGTATCTTGAATAAATTGTACTTCCGATTGTTCCTCGGGAGATTCCGTTGGAAACAGGTCTGCGAATGTAACTGTTCGGAACAGATCTGTATATGCAGTACTTGCATACACACTTGTTCCTGATGCAGCTAACAATACCCCAATTACGATGGCGATACTCTTTTTGTTAAATTTCATGTATAGTTCGCTCCTTAAGATTTAGTATAAGATTCTCTGCCTGCATCTGTATCATCAGAGTTTGATCTTAAATACTCAATTCTTGAAGACCAATCCATAATGTATCTTCCAGAATCACTATGATAACATGACGTAATATTTGCCGCTACCCCAGTAATACAAATTGATTTTGAAAGTTATATTGGTTATTCAGTACGAAACGAATCAATTACAATGTGGGATGAATACGAAGAGTTCATTGGTAAGATTTTCAGAATATACTCAAGGTCAAGATACTTAGACTTTATAAGTCAAGGAACATTTGCATCAGAAGACTATCCAGGACCTTACAAACACTACGGTGTTTCCTGTTTCGATCATATTGTTGATGTGATTTCGATTGATGAACCTGTCGTGCAAGAAATAAAAAGAGACTGATATTTATGTGACAAATGAAGGTGCGAGCTTCAGAAACCATCGTTCTAGTGCTTCTTCATGCGGAAATTGTTCTTTTCGCTTTGTATATTTCTTAATCTGCTTGTTGAATGATTCAATGAGATTGGTTGAATAGATGCTTTTCCATACTGGCTTCGGAAAGCTATAGAACGTAAAGATGTATGGGTTCTCACGCAGAGATTTAATTACTTTGGGGTAAGCTGATTTCCACTTGTCACAAAAAGTCTCTAGAGCGGCTTTCCCAGACTGCTCATCTTCTGCTCGGTACACAGCTTTGAAGTCATCACAGATGCTTGCCCGATCAGATACACGTACTTTATGAGCAATATTACGTGCTACATGTACGCAGCATGATTGGTATTTTGCCCTTGGATATACTTGCTCAATTGCTGCCACAATGCCCTTTAATCCGTCAGAGATAAACAACAAGACTTCCTCTACACCATGCTCTTTCACGTCCAGTAACAGCTCATTCCATACATAGGCCGATTCGGTTGGAGCAATGGTATACGTTAACACTTCCTTAGAACCATCTTCACGTATACCAACTGCCAGATACACGGCTTCTTTAGAGACGGTTTCACGTTTAACTGCTATGTAAGTAGCATCGATGTAGACGCAAACATAACGCTTGGCTAGAGTCCGTTTAGCGAAGGCATCGACTTGTTCGACCATCGCCTTGGTCCTATTAGATATAGTCTGCGGCGTGTAGTGATGACCATACATTTTCCCGATGAGGTCGGCAATCTCAGTCATTGTTACACCCTTTTGAAACATGTGAATGACGAAGGATTCAAGTGTATCATGGGAACGTTTGTAAGGAGCTACAGTCTCTTGCTTAAACTCTCCATTGCGGTCTCGTGGATTGTTGAGTTGCAGATCACAATACTCCGTGTGCAGTGTACGAGTATATCCACCATTACGGGAGTTTCCTGAATTCACCCCAATACGGTCATACTTTTCATAATCTAGAAACGAAGTTAATTCGGTTTCCAATAAACGATTCATAGCCAATTCGAGATGAGCACGAAAAACTTCTGTCACATCTTGTTTCGTGACTAGAGCTTGGACTAAATCTGATGTAAAATGATTCATAGGGAAGACCTCTTTTCTGTGAATTGTGTTGTGGTGACTTAATTCTACAAGAAAAGGTCTTCCTTTTTGCTATTTATCTATTTACACAAGATATTTTACGCTCTCAATGCACAAACTTTATACCTTCAAATATTTAAATAGTAAAATATTATAAATTATAACAATTTCATATGTATTTTGAAAATGTAAAATATAAAACGATTTGAAGATATTATATGGATACTATATAGATCAATATTCTATCCAAAAGATAGGAAAACAATGTTATTATCGGTTGACACGTATATGCATATATGGTATAAATTACATGCGTGTGAAGGTACCCTACATGTTATTGTCCGTTTTTGCTCCAGCAGCATTCGCAACAGAGACCGCAGTAGCACAAAACCCTGTACAACAGACACGGGAAAATCGAATCCTTGAAATTGGTAAGGATGATTTTTCGCAAAGTGTCTTGGAGGCAGCCCCAGTGATGGATAAATACATCATCATCGGCAAAGAAAGCTTCTCTCTTGATCCTGTGGCAAAGGACATCGTCTCCTTAGATGTTTACAACCAATACGCTATAGGTGTAGAAAGAATGAATGATGCTTTACGGGATGGGTATCTGTCCATTCAAAATGGACAGATCAAGATTATGCCGCCAAGTGAATTTCAAACGAATGCGTTTAGCAATGCATACTGGTGGGGAGTTGCAGTCACATACAGCGATTCAGAAACAAAGAGTTGGATATACGCACTTAATCATGGAGCAGGAATATCTGGATTTTTAGCAAGCATGTCGTCATTGATTCCTGGAGGTCAAATAGTGTCTTTTTGGTCGGCGGTAGCAGGTTTTGGCGCTTTATGGTTTGCGAATGAACTTTCCTACAAAAACGATGGAAGGGGAGTTACGTTTAATTTCCACTGGCTCCCTATACCATCTTTTGTTATTACATCAAATGGTTGAACATACAGAAAGTAGGGGCTATGCATAATATTTTACTAATTATGTTTGCTGTTCTTATTTTAGCCGCTCTAGTAGGTAGTTTCATTTTCAAAAAGAACATCTTCAAATCAGATCAAACTGTCTTGGTATTGTTTGTACTTATGGTAATCATGTCGTGGAATTATACAATTTCATTCGAACAGACAAACTTATACTACTCAATTGCGCTGACGATTGTCTTGATCTTATTTGCATTAAAAACATTCTGTTGGAGTAAGAAGAAGTAATTTCATTAGGGCACATTAGATTCCATACTCTCTAGCGTGCCCTAAATCTCAGTAAAGGTCATAAAATTACAATTGATAATTGTAAGCCCTGTAGTGTGAAAGATTGGCGACTCGATAAGGAGTACTGTCAAATAGAAGTATTTGATGCATTATGGGAGGCAGTAAAGTACATGCTCAATAAGAGTGAGGGCATTGATGTGGTTTAAAAAACGCTTCTGTGGACATGTATGGTTCGAGCTAAAAACTCAAGAAAATGATTATGTAGATATATCCCTTGATATACAAAAAATAAAGTAGTGCGTATATGACTGAGTGTAAGATATACATTTCAAAGATTACCCATAATTATGGTGGTCTACATGAAGACGTTGAATAGTGATAGTGTATTGAGAGTGTAAATGGTTTACGGCGAACCTATAGACAGTTAAATATTGATTTGGTAAATAATAGGCTTTATGATGTAATGGAAAATAGATAAGGAGGAAGAATAATGAAATTGAAGAGCTTACTAGTCCTATTTACAGCATTGTCAATGTTTGCATCAGTTCCCGTAAATGCTTTCAGTGCCAATGAAAACAATGCGTCTTCCAATATCGTTAATGATTACAGTGTAAACTTGTCAGTTAGTGAAAGTGAAGCGCAAACGGTTGCAGAGAAATTCATCTCTCTGGCAGATATGGGAGAAGAATGGAATGGAAGTGAGGCCGTCTTAACTGATTTTATGACATAGATGAAACGCAAGTTGGTTACTATTTCAAATTACAAAAAGATGGTAATTATGTAGGGTATGTAATTGTTTCTGCTACTAAAGATAGAGAGCCAGTCTTAGAGTTCGGCAAAGGTGTTAAAGAGTTTGAAAAAGTTGGGAATTCAAAAGGATACTATATTGGAGCTCAAGTAATTTACTCTGAATCATTTCAGTCATTATTAAATAGACTTCAAAGAAATACTCTTGAATATTCAACAAATGATATTGATTTCTCTGTACCGCGAGATCAAGTAAATATAGGAAAATGGAATTCTTATCTGTCCGAAATAAATCCAGTTGCTAGTACTCCAGATAAACTTATTGAGTTGAATATTACTAGAATCTATCAGAGAGCAACTGGGATCAACAATCAAGATTCTGCTTGCGCCCCCTCTACTGGAGCAATGATTGCAAACTATTACAAATTATTGAAGTATAATGTAAGAGGTAGTGACTATTATAATGGAGATGCAGGATTAGTTAATCACTTATATAATGAAATGGGTTCAACTATGTTAGGTACATCGTTAACTGATTTCGCTAGTGGGCTATTCAAACATCTTGAGCATGATGATAAAAACACTATATGGCGAGGACTAAGATTTGATCATCCAACAGGTAATTATACAGAATTCTGGGATGCTATAAACACAATGAGACCAGTTGGGATTAGATATGATTTTTGGGTAAATAACGATGCTCCATTTAATTATCACTTTGTTGTAGGAAACGGTGTTAAGCCTATTTTCGGCACTGACTATTTTGGTTTCGTAGATCCAGATAGCGGAAAAGATAATAAATATACAAATTGGTACGCATGGTCAGCACAGGCCAAAAATTTTGACATGCATTTGACTATGCCTCAAAAGAAATAATTTTATTCTGCTGCATATGTTTATATTACTTTATGCGCAGCAGAATAACACACGCATATATGGGAGGCGTTCAATGAAAAAGTTACAACTAAGTATATTTATTATTTTTCTAGTCAATATAGCTTTGATATATGCTGTAGATTTGATGACTTTAAAACTTTCACCAAATAAGTTACTATCAGGCAATGGAAATCCAGCTTTAATTTTAATTGGTCTGGAGATTTTAGCTTTTTTATCATTAGTTATTTCACTATTCTTTATAAAGAGCCAACAACTGGAGCAACTAAGTAAAAAAAAGGGTATTTATATTATACTTATAATTATTTTTATGTTTTGTGGATACATGGCTTATGCAAAAGCAACAGGTATTTTTATGAGTTTATCTGAACGACTAGAGTGGGGAGAGTATGCACTCTTAAATATTTACACAAATACAGCTTTTGTGAATTATTATACTCTTCTAATGGGAGTAATAATTTGTATTGTAATTAAATTATTATTAATGAAATTCATATCTGTTAATAAGGTAGGTAACAAACAAAGGTAGCGTCAAGAATTTTGTGTAAATGGAAGAATCCATTTCTTGTAAGTGTGTTTCAATCTTTGGTTGTGAACATCTCTTGGAGTTCAGCACGTGCCTGGTAAAGCCAATGTGGCAACGTGTAGCGAAGCGTTGGTTATATCCCTCAAACTGAGTTGCGTTTCGTGTATTTCTTAATTTGCTTGTTGAACGATTCGATGAGATTCGTAGAATAGATACTTCTCCAGATCGACTGTGGAAAGCTGTAGAACGTAAAGATGTACGGGTTTTCTCTTAGAGACTTTACCACCTTAGGATATGTGGTTTTCCACTTGTCACAGAAGTCCTCAAGAGCCGCTTTACCTGCTTGTTCATCGTCTGCACGGTAGACCGATTTAAAGTCATTACAGATCTCGAATCGATCGGAAACACGTACTTTATGAGCGATGTTACGTGCCACATGAACGCAGCAAGACTGGTATTTAGCCTGAGGAAACACTTGCCTAATAGCTTCTACGATCCCCTTTAAACCATCGGAGATGAATAGCAGAACCTCTTCGGTACCCCGGGACCTAACGTCTTGTAGCAGCTCATTCCACACGTAGGCTGATTCGGTTGGAGCAATCGCGTACGCAAGAACTTCCTTTGAACCATCCTCACGAATGCCCACAGCAAGATAAACAGCCTCCTTCGAAACGGTTTCACGCTTCACTGCAATATATGTGGCGTCGATGTAGACACAAACATAACGTTTGGCTAGCGGTCGTTTAGCGAAGGCATCGACTTGTTCGACCATCACTTTTGTCATATTGGTCACAGTCTGCGGCGTGTAGTGATGACCATACATTTTCTCAATAAGGTCAGCAATTTCTGTCATCGTAACACCTTTCTGAAACATGTGGATGACGAAGGACTCTAGCGTGTCATTTGAACGTTTGTAAGGAGCGACAGTTTGCTGTTTAAACTCTCCGTTGCGATCTCTGGGAATATGGAGCTTGAGGTCTCCATATTCCGTATGAAACGTGCGTGTATAGCCACCGTTACGTGAGTTTCCAGAGTTTACGCCAATACGGTCATACTTTTCATAATCTAGAAACGCAGTTAACTCCGTTTCAAGCAGCCTATTCATAGCTGATTCTAGGTGCTGACGGAATACTTCTGTCACATCTTGTTTCGTGACTAGAGCTTGGACTAAATCTGTAGTAAAATGATTCATGGGAAGACCTCTTTCTGTGAATTGTAGTGTGGTAACTTAATTCTACAAGAAAGGGTCTTCCTTTGTTATGTTAACTATTTACACAAAATATTTTACGCTCTCTAATAATTTGCTTCTGATAAAAGAGTTTAGCAAGTTAACTGGCTTATCACGAAAAGCTTTGTATATTTATGATGAACATAATATTTTGACCCCTGTGTTTATTCATCCAGATAATGATTATCGATATTATGATAAGAATCAGTTGCTAACTGCTAAACGAATAAATTTGTTGAAACAAGCAGGATTCACCTTAAATGACATCAGTAAAATCATTCATAGAAAGTTATCAGATGATGAAATAAATAACTTGATAGAAGAAAAACTTCAACTGGAAATGAATAAGATAAAAGAGGCAAATCAAGCAATAAATAAATTGAAAGAGCTGAATCTTCCGATTGCGATTTTAAATAATGAAGTCAATGTAGAGTATCTAGAATCATTGATCGTATATGAATATGAATTATTACCCAATGAAAATATATGTGTAGCGCTGAATAATTCAGAGGAATTGATTAATGAACTTAATGTTAAAAAAAATGAAAAAATCATCAAATATAAAATGACAGATAATAAAATTCACCCTGTTAGTATCGCACTGCCATTAGAAAACCAGGAATTGAATCAATCGGGAGTGACAAGATATTTTGGTTTTCAAATGCAAAAGTTTTTCTGTGAAATTGATCCTTATCAAGAAGAGTCGGTATTAAAGATAAATGAAATAATGAAAAATAACGAATTAAAATTATCCGAACCATATATTTATGAACGTATATTAACCCCGGATGATTATCTGTATTCCTCCAAGCGCCTTTCGGATTTTATTTTTCCTTCTAAGTGTTAAGTAGTTGACCTTACCCTTAGGTTAACCTTTAGACTCTCTTTAAAGGAGGGGTTAACACATGAAGAACAATAATTACGCATTGGTAACAGGAGCTTCTAGAGGGATAGGAAAGGCAATCGCAATCCAACTTGCAAATGATGGGTTCAATTTATTATTACATTATAATCAAAATATTGAAAAAGCCAATCAGGTCAAAGAGGAAATTGAATCAATTGGCAGACAAGCACAGTTAATTCAGGGTGACTTCAATTCCAGTGAAGGAATTAAAGAATTTATTGAGAAAACTAAAAAATTGATAATCCAAGATCATAATGTATCACTGCATACAATCGTTCATAATGCTGGACATGCTACATCAAATGGATTTGGAGAAGTGGACTATGATGAGTTCGATCGGCTATTCAATGCAAATGTTAAAGCACCATATTTTATTACACAATCTCTAATCGGACTTTTAGAATCCAATGGCAGGATAATAAACCTATCATCAGGTGTGACACGTATCGCATTTCCTCATATGATGGTATACAGTATGACAAAAGGCGCAATGAATACAATGACATTTACACTGGCAAAGGAATTGGGTGAAAAAGGAATTACAATCAATTCCGTAATGCCTGGAATCATTGATACGGATTCAACTGCTAACTGGCTGCATACTGAAGAAGGTCAAGAAAATGCAAAGAATATGAGTGCTTTAAAAAGAGAGGGTCAACCAGAAGAAATTGCAAATGTTGTTTCGTTTGTAGCGAGTGACAAAGCGAGTTTTATTACTGGTCATAATATGGACGTAACTGGTGGAAGTCATCTGTAATGAGTTAAATGGTTTAACTCGAGACCTGATTCATTAGAGCTTATAATCAAGAATTTTTAAGTGTAATGTGGACAGTTTAAAAAGAATACTCTATGCAGTTAGAAGATGGCTCCTGGAATTCGTCAGGGGTCATTTTTTCAATGTCCATTGATAACGCTTGGTAATGTAGAAGTGCACATACGCCTCTATTCGTGTGCGCAGCTCCTCAAGAAGACCTGCTTCGCCGTGTGCAGCATACGTAGCCCGCCAACGTTTAAGGCTTTCTTTAGGCTTGTGTAATAATATATTAATTGGAATGAAAACAAATCAGGAGATAAATAAATATAATGAAATTAACACTGAGGATTTATAGTAATCTGGATGAAGGTTAGCAACTACGTATAACAACGTATTAATGTATCGGATCGCTAGCGCAAACCTCGGTCGTCAGATGTATTTCAGGAGGCGTGGGCAGCTTGCCTATCGGCGAATACGTGAGCAAACAGCTTCTCCTGAACATGGACGATTATTTGGAACAAGCCCCCCTGTTGAATAAGAGCGATTTGCAAATGAATGCTTTGGAAGCATTCAAGTTGAATGGCGGTATGTATGCCATGCCTTCCGGGTTCTTCCTGCGAGTGTTCATAGGCGATGGGGACATTATTGAGAAGAGGAAGCTTGGAAGTTTATTGCCTTCGTACGCCGTATCAGTTTGCGATGCTGGACGGTAAAGTAATTGCCATGGTAGGAGAAGAGTCGAGCTCATTCTTCAGCGGACAAAAGTCTGCGGAGGAAGTAGCGAAGCTGATCCAGAACCGGACGACAATCTATTTAAACGAATAGGAAATGATATGAAATATTGAAGCAGCCCACCTTGTGCGCTGCTTTTTTTAATTGCGAAATCTGTGCAAATCTGCAAAACCTAATCACGGTAACACTATCACAGAAGAACAACAAAACAAAAAGAACGGATTGACAAAATATAGGCAAGTTGATAAGCTACTCTTGTTGATAATAATAATCATTATCAGTAATATAGTGTTGCATGGCTTCATAGGACAAGCATGCTTAGGCATTTATTCTACTTAAGAAGGAGAAGAGAAGATGGTAAGCAAAATGAAGAAGCAAGCGGGCATTATCGTATGTGCGCTGGTTGTCGTGATGATGGTTCTGGCTGGTTGCGGCAATACAAACAACAACACGGCTTTATCTAGCGGTGAAGATAAGCAAGCCGGGACGCCTGCTGAATCGTCTGTCACTGCGGCAGTTGGAGCAGAGAAAGAGAAGGCAGAGCAGACAGAGGAAAAGTCCGGCACCCGAAAAGTATCGACGGTAATGGGGGAAGTGGAAGTGCCTGCTAATCCTCAGCGTGTCATTGTCAACTGGTATGCCGGGGATGTATTTGCGCTTGGTATCAAGCCTGTGGCGGTAAACGCTCGTGCTGATAAAGCGATGCCTTTTTACAAACAGTTTGAGGGGATCCCGAACACTGAAAAATGGGAATCCGAAGAAATATTGAGATACGAACCCGACTTGATCATTACTTACGATCCTAAGGATTTCGAGAATTTCTCCAAGCTGGCGCCGGTTATTGTGGTCCCTGAAGGGGACGTAAGCTCAACCGAGCGGTTATCCTTCCTCGGCGAAGCAACTGGTCATGAGGCAGAGGCCAAAGAAGCGATTGCCATCTACGAGGAGAAGCTAAAAAAGGCGAAGGAAAAACTGAGCAGTGGCATTTTTAAAGACAAAACCTTCAGTATTCTCCAGGATTGGGGTCGAGAATCATACGGGGTTATGTATGAGACGGGCTCACGGGGAGGCACGTTGCTCTATGAATATCTTGGGCTGAGTAAGCCGGAAAAGCTGGAGCAATTGGTCAAGAAGTCAGGGAAAGGGCGCGATTCCCTGTCCTATGAAGTGGCCTCCCAATATTTTGGGGACTACGTTCTCTGGTTTCTGAAGGAGGGATATGAGTCCGAATATGCGAATACGGTAATCTGGGATAGTATTCCAGTTGTCAAGAGTGGAAATATCATAGAAATTCCAGCAGAATATGGCGGCTTGTTCTATTATTCCGATGTTGCCAGCATGACAGCGCAGTTGGATTATATCGTGGATCGGTTGCTGGAACTAGAAAAGAAATAATTAAGAATATGACGGATGAGCTAAGGGTGTCAATATGTTAATGGATGCAAACAAGAGCTACAAGGGAAGGCTGAAGTTCAGCTTATTCATGTTGGCAGGTATCGTTCTGCTGGTTCTTGCAACCGCAGCATCGATTTCATTCGGCGCTGCGGACATGAGCCTTGAATTGGCATGGGGAGCCGTATTCAATTTCGATCCGGGGGTTACGGAACATCATATTATACGTATTTTTCGGCTTCCACGCACGGTAGCGGATATTATGGTTGGCTGCAGCTTGGCTGTATGTGGAGCAGTCATGCAGGGAACTACCCGCAATCCATTGGCCGATTCCGGACTGCTCGGCATCAGTTCGGGCTCTACATTTGCGATTGCGCTGTGCATGGCCTTTTTGCCCGGGCGCACTTATGTGGAAACGATGATCTATTCCTGTATGGGCGCGGCCATCACTACGGCAATCACTTACTATTTGGCATCCGTCGGTAAGCGGGGAATGACTCCGCAACGTCTGGTGCTGGCGGGAATGTCGATCTCGATGCTGTTTGGCTCTTTCAGCTCGTATATCGCCATCAAATACGAGATTGGTCAGGATTTGGCCTATTGGACGGCCGGGGGGACAGCCAACGTCGAATGGATGCAGCTGGCTTATGTTTCACCGTTGTTCGTGATGGGGGTGATATGGGCGATCACTCTCTCCCCATCTATAACGATTCTTAACTTCGGGGAGGAGCTTGCGGGGGGGCTTGGACTCCGCGTCAATTTGATTAAAGGCTCTTCCACGGTGATTGTGTTGATATTGACGGGCCTTTCCGTTATTATTGTGGGTCCTATCGGTTTTGTCGGGCTGATTATTCCGCATATCGTGCGATTTATAATTGGTGTGGACTATCGGTTTATCATACCGGCATCGGCTTTGTATGGCGCTGTGTTTACGGTAGGCGCAGATTTGCTCGGCAGGATGATCGGCCGCCCTCACGAGACGCCGCTGGGAATTATCTTTGCGTTGGTCGGAGTTCCATACTTCCTCTATCTCGTGCGCAAACAAAGGAGGGAGTTTAGTTGACTCAACCCGTTAGTAAGCGTTCCGCATTGGTAAGGCCGATTGGAGTTATTTTGCTTTTATCTGTGCTGGTGTTCATCGTGGCGGTGATTAGCATGAATGTGGGAAGATTAAATTTGTCCCCGATCGAGGTGCTGCAAGTGATCATCGGACAGGGGACAGAGAAGCAAAATCTGATCGTATTTGACCTTCGTCTGCCACGTATCGCACTGGCAATTTTAGTGGGAATGGGCATGTCCATCTCGGGCTGTGTGATGCAAGGCCTGCTCAAAAATGATTTGGCCAGTCCGGGGACATTGGGAATCAGCTCGGGCTCCGGTTTGTTTGTACTCCTGTATATTACTGTTTTTGCGGCGAATGGGCTCTTATCGCCGCTGTTGTTGCCGCTGCTGGCCTTTGTTGGCGGAATCACCGCAGCGATGCTGATTTTTGCGCTTGCCTACAGAAAAGGAAGGGAGCTTTCGCCTACAGGTTTGATCTTAACAGGCGTGGCCATGGGGAGCGGATACGGCGCATTGTCGCTGGTGATTACGCTCGGTCTCGATCAGAAACAGTATGATTTTGCCCTACGCTGGCAGATCGGAAATTTATGGGGGGACGACTGGAAATATATTATGGTGTTGTTCCCCTGGGTGATCGTTCTCGGTTTTTATGTTCTATATAAATCGAATACGCTGAACGCTTTAAACCTTGGTAATCAGACAGCAACCGGCCTTGGCGTCGCGCTCAAACGGGAGTTCATCGGTCTGGCGTTGGCGGCAGTCGCTTTATCATCTGGCAGCGTGGCGCTTGGCGGCAACTTTTTCTTCGTGGGATTGATTGGTCCTCACATGGCCCGCAGGTTGGTAGGCCCCAATCACAAGTTCATGATACCCACTGCCGCGCTGATAGGCGCGCTAGTTATCTTGGTGGCAGACACCTTCACCCGTACGGTCAGTGTGGGCGCGGATATTCCAACGGGAGTCATTATTACGATCTTCGTCACTCCTTATTTCCTCTACCTTCTGTCGAAATCAAATTGATCAAAATGGGGAAGATGGTCATCCCCCTGGCAAGTAACGCAGATTCGCTGAGCGAACCAATCTGACAACGAGTGTGGAAAGGCTACGAACCATTTCGCCGTGGATGCAGCCTTCTTCATCACTCGTTTTTTTGTCCAATTCACTAGTTTCGATGATAATACTTTAACGGAGTCTCGGATTATCAGCTTCCCAGTTACGACTTTAATGCCGATACTATAATCTGGGTTTTGAATCTTCTACTGAATAACGCTTATCGTTTCTTTGGCCATCTGTTTAATATTAACCTCAATTGTAGTTAGGTTAGGCTCAGTTAGCGTTGCATAGACGTAGTTATCAAAACCCACGATAGATATATCATTTGGGACAGAAATGTTATGTTTCTTTAGGAAGGCCATTAAATGATAGGCCGTCTCGTCACAGTCGCAGACAAAGGCTGTAGGAAGTTCACTGGGAACCCGTGACCGGAATCCGGATAATAATGAGCTGCGCATTCGGCAACCGCTGTGCCATCGTATACGAATTGACCGTTGGAATCATGATGTCTTTGCGCGATTTTTTGCAATTGCCGCCTCGGCAGCTTCCATGACGATTTCTCCTAACGTCGGGTGTGCGTGAATCGTCAGCGCTATGTCTTCCAGAGTGGCACCCATCTCAATGGCCAGAGTCAGTTCGGCAATTAAATTGGATGCTTCCGCACCCACGATTTGAGCACCGAGGATACGCTCCGTTTCTTTCTCCGCCACAATCTTCACGTATCCCTCACCGGCCTGCAGCGCCAAAGCTTTTCCATTGATCGAGAACGCGGATCTTCCGGTAACAACCTCTATTGCCTGTGTTTTCGCTTCAGTTTCACT
Source organism: Paenibacillus sp. MER TA 81-3 (assembly GCF_023713585.1). Lineage (NCBI taxonomy): Bacteria > Bacillati > Bacillota > Bacilli > Caryophanales > Paenibacillaceae > Paenibacillus > Paenibacillus sp. MER TA 81-3. Next base: position 375,432 of record NZ_JAMAWB010000002.1, on the reverse strand, counting down.
AAGACCGACGCTGGCAACTTCCGGATCGGAAAAGACGACAAGCGGGATTACCTTATAATCTACCTTCGCGCGGCGATTCAATAGCACCTCTGCCACTACCTTAGCTTCATAGGATGCTTTATGGGCCAGCGCGGGGCCAGCTATAACATCTCCGATAGCATAGATATGGGGAATATTTGTCCGGCATTGTTCATCTACCCGGACAAGCCCTTTTTCGGTCCGTTCAATACCTATGCGTTCAAGTCCTAAATTTCCATCCGTATTCGGGAGGCGCCCAACTGTTACCAGTACGTATTGGGCCTCGATCTGACGTGCGTTCCCGTTTTCCTTATAGTGAACGATAACCTGATCTTGACTTTGTTCCGCTCGATCAGCCAATGCCCCAGTAATGATATCGACGTTCTTTTCTTGCAGCTTCCGAACAACCGGACGGATCAAATCCGGTTCGAACCCAGGGAGAATCTGGTTTGAGCCCTCCAATATCGTCACTTTGGATCCGAATTTCGCATACGTTTGACCAAGCTCAATCCCGATATATCCCCCACCAATAACAATGAGGCTCTCAGGCACCTGATTGAGCTCTAGCGCATCCGTAGAAGAAAGAATTCTTCCTCCGAAAGGAAAAGCTTTCAATTCGATGGGCCGAGAACCGGTAGCAATAATACAATGTTGATACCGGATACGTGTATTCGATTCAGTGCCATGAACCAGCACTTCATGATCGTTAATAAAGCTTGCTTCGCCATGAAATGTAAAAATGTATTTGCTTTTTAATAGGAAACCCACACCGTTTGACTGTTTATCAACGATAGCCTGTTTAAAGGATTGAACTGTTGCGAAGTCAACGTTTGATTCGGCTCTTATTTCAAAGCGATGCGCTTCGGCAATGAAAGCCTTTGACGGAATACACCCCACATTGGTGCAAACGCCCCCGATCCGATCACGTTCAACAATGGCAACATGCAGTCCTCCATCCGCAGCACGTTTCGCAGCTGTGTAGCCTCCCGGACCAGAGCCAATGATCAATACATCCACTTGTTTTACTTCGTTTTCGTCTTTCATATCGTTCACTCGCTTTCACTGTATGTTTTTAATTAGACGTAAAGTTCTGCAAAATGCTCGGCAATGAAACGGTTGCGGGGCATTCAATTTGACGCAATTTCATTGGATAGGGAGCTAACTTTTCAAGATCTCCGGATCTGTATAATTCTAAGGCAAGGCTTCATGATATTCGGTAAAATTGATCATTTAATTGTGATTGAAATCAGATAGGCAATACCCATAAAGTGGACAAGGGGAAGGCTCCTTTGCTCCCAAAAATTTTCTGTCAATGGAGATACATTGACAGAAGGCAGGCTTTAACGTAGTATTGAGTGAGACAGGTCTGTATCATTCACAGCAATATCTTACAGACAGATCTGTACCGTGTCAATGGTTTTATGAGAGAGGATTCGAACGAGGTGACTACCATGAAAAAAAAAGAAACCGCAAAAGAGCGAATTTTGCGAGCGGCGACTGATTTATTTTACCGTGAGGGCGTGAGAGCTGTCGGAATCGATCGGATTATAGAAGAATCCGGAGTGGCAAAAGCAAGCTTCTACCGAAATTTCGCAACTAAAGACGACCTGGTCGTGGCATATTTGGAGCAGTTTTACCATCTGTTTATGAAACCGTTCGTCGAGGCGGAGGAACGGTATCCCGAAGCTCCCGTTGAACAGCTTCATTACTTGGTGGAATGTCTGGGCGCCAGAATGGAAAAACCGGGTTACCGCGGATGTCCTTTTTTGAATGCGGCTGTAGAGTTTCCTGATATTAGCCACCCTAGCCATGAACCGGTAGTTATGTACCATAGGGAGATGCGCCATAATCTGTTGCTAATCGCCGAGCGGGCCGGAGCGAGAGAGCCCGAAACGCTTTCCGCTCAATTCATGATGTTATTCAATGGCGCTCTCATGTCGGCATACTTGGAGCGGGATTCATATAACCCTGACAATTTTCGCAGCGCTGCAAAGCTTCTGATCAAACAACAGATTTCATAAATAAAAGTAAAGAGTCATGATCGAAGAAAAAATAGCGGAGCAATGAGACCATTGCTCCGGCGTTCCTGAACACCAGTTTGCGATTCCCGAAAGGACGTTTTAGAAAGGTGTGCTTCACACTGGTGTTATGAAAGTTCTCGTCGTACTTGATCGCCTTCGTTCGTGCCCATGAGATGGCCAGTCGGCATGATCAAGTATATGTGAAGGATAAGTAAGGATATTACATAGCTACTACCTCTTCGAAGTACATCCGGTGCAGGCTACTTATCAAATCTCCAAAGTATCGCTCGATCCTAATCTTCAGCCAAATCTTATTTTTCGGAATATTGTGAAGAAAGTGATGACGCGAACCATTTTTTCTAGCCTATTTACATCCGGAAAGGGGATAGTGCCTAATGAACGAGCCTTTAGAACGTTATCGAAAAGCAATGACGGGTGAAATTCAGGCTTCGCCTGTGGAACAATTAATGGGAATAAAACCTGTAGAAATTGCCCCCGGTCAAGTCATATTTGAGATGGAGGCGACCCAGAGCCATTCTAATCCCCAAGGAACGCTAAACGGAGGGATAACAAGCACACTTGCGGATATTGCTATGGGTGTGGCCTTTGGGACGACACTTCAATTAGAGGAAAGCTTTACGACGATTGAATTGAAAATTAATTTTCTAAAACCAATCTGGAACGGTAAAATCACGGCGGATGCGAAGGTGATGAAAAAGGGAAATACCGTCGGATTGATTGATTGCAGTGTATATGACGAAAATCAAGTACTCGTTGCCTATGCAACAAGCACATGTATGATCCTTCGTGGGGATAAGGCAAAGGGGAGGTAAAATACAAGAAAGGTGTGACGGCCAAGGCTATGCAACGATGGCCGTTTCATTATGTGTGAAACATGCATTTAACGAGATCGGTTTGCATCGTGTTCAAGCTGGGGTCATGCCAAGGAACTTGCCATCTATCCGAGTTTTAGAAAAGGCACGGTAACGGAGAAGAGCGTTCCATATGTTATAGCAGGCTGCCGAACGTGGCAGCCTTTTGCGCTAACGGGGGGCACGCTTTTATTTTTCGACAGAAAGAGTCTTGCCAGCGATTGATGGAATGAGCCTTCAACAACAATATCGTCAACAGAGAAGAAAATTTATTATGAGAATGATTATCATTCGTGATGGTTTCTGCTAAAATCATGAATGAGAATGTTTTAGGTCCGAAGGAGTGGAATAACTCGATGAGACTGAGTGATCATATATTGCTGTGGAATTATGCTTCCATCAAAGTAATGGATGTGCGTCATACGATCATGGAGCAGGGAGAAGTGTTGCAATCCTATCGATTGCCAGCAAGTGCTTTCTTATACGCAGTGCGCGGCAGCGCCCGGGTGTGGCTGGATAGGAATGCACATATGGCAAAACGATTTCATGTCCTCCATGGGGGAAAGGGAATGTTCCTCGATATTGCGGTCGAGGAAAGCTTTGAGTACTATATGATTTTGTACAAGGCTACAGTCCCATTACCTTACCGTCAGGAAACTTTAGAGATAATGAAAAAAAACAATCCATTTCAATATCAATACGCTTTTGCGCCATGTTATCCGCTCTCCCTCTTTGATAAAATCGATCAGATGAACAACGAATGGCAGCAATCAAACGGGTTGGAAAAATTGCATGTCAAATCGTTGTTCTATCAATTCGTATATGAGCTCATGCGGCAACTGCATGTTCAGGGGATCGAACCGTTCAAGCCTGATCTGGCAACGCAGGTCATTCGCTATATTCGCGAGCGTTACAGTGAACCCATTACACTGGAGTCCTTAGCTAATGATTTGGAGTGCAGCGCCGGTTACATGTCCAAGTTGTTCAAAGAAAAAATGAACACCAGTCCGATACATTATCTGGGTGAGGTTCGCGTTAACAACGCGATAAAGCTGCTGCTGCAGACCGATGCAACATTGCAGGAAATAGCCGAGAGCGTGGGGTATCCTGATGGACACTCGTTAAGCCGCAGCTTCAAAAGGTACAAGGGCGTATCACCCGCCCGATTCAAAACGGAATGGAAGTACAGGGACCAAGGTGAAGATTTGCCCTTATTCAGACAAAGATTTGCTATTCTCCCTAACAAGGTGAAGCTTTATAGTGATAATGACATTGAAAATCATTATCACTATAAAGGGGAAGTGGATATATCCATGTACAGAAGTGTGAAGTTAACCGCGATGACAGTATTTTTGTGTCTGTCGTTGCTGCTAGGGGCATGTTCAAGTGCGCCGAATACAAACGGAGGTTCGCAAGCGCCGGCTAAAAACGCAGAAGTTCAAGCGAATTCCGGCAATTCCAACGGAGGACAGGAAGCAGCGCCGCAAGCAAAGACGAGAATCGTATCCACTATGAAGGGCGACGTGGAAATTCCAGCAGAGCCACAGCGTGTGGCATCAGACCAATATATGGGACAACTGTTGAAGTTGGGGATTATTCCTGTAGGTGTGAGAGAAGGGATGTTGAAAGAAGCTTGGATTGAGAAAGCAGGTATTTCCAAAGATATGCTGTCCAAAATTGAAGATCTGGGCGGATTTCCGATGAATCCAGAGAAATTGGCTTACTTGGAGCCTGATTTAATTATCGGTTCAATAGAAGATAGTATTGAACAATATAAAAAAATTGGGACTACCGTTTTTCTGCCGTACTGGGAAGGCTTATCTACTACAGGTCCGATCGAAAAATTCAAAAGAATCAGCGAAATATTCGGAAAGCAAGAGGCAGCGGAGCAGTGGATCACGGAATATGAACAGAAAGTTGATAAGGCCAGACAACAAATCGAAGGCATCATTAAACCAGGAGAAACGGTGTCTGTCGTTCAACTAGGTTCGAAAGCATTGTATGTGTTGGCCGTGAAGGGTGGAAATTATGGCAGTTCGACGATCTATCAAATGCTGAAATTACCGCCTACAGAGAAAGCTTTAAATATGACAGAAGGATTTGAGAATGTCTCTCTGGAGGTATTGCCTGAGTATCTGGGTGATCATGTATTTGTATATATAAATTCTAAAGAAGATGCGGACCAGATTTTAAACAGTGCCATATGGAAAGGGATTCCGGCGGTTCAAAAGGGTCAGGTTTATATGTACGGTGAGTTTGACGATGAATTTGTGATGGAAGATCCGTACTCTCTGGAGCTGCAGCTTGAAACAATTGTTAACATTTTATTGGAAAATCGGCAGTAGCATAACTTCGGGTATCCCTAATACCTTCTTATATCTGCCTATACGCCGCTTTCTGACGGCAACTAATATTTGACAACGGAATCGGTGTTGTAATATGATGGGTAACAAATTCAAAGCGATGATCTGGAGAAGTAGTGTGAAGCTGGAGTCGACAGAGAGCTATCCCTTGGCTGGAAGGATGGCGGTTGCAGTCACGTGAACGACACCAGAGAGTGCCGCCTGAACGCTGATGCCAGTAGGAGCGGACGGTCTCCCGCCGTTATAGGGGAAGAGTGATCGCCATGTGCGATAATTAGGGTGGTACCGCGTGAATCAGACCTCGTCCCTTTCCGGGACGGGGTCTTTTTGTATTTCGGGAAAGGGGGTGATCGCATGGACGACGGCGACGATGATGACAACAATTTCTTCAACTCACGGAACAATCGAATAAGGAGGATGTTACGATGTCTATTAACAAGGAACCCGAAGTCCGTGTGCTTTGCTCCACGGTCTCCCGCTGCGAAGGACAGCAAATAACGATACAAGGATGGGTGCACGGCGTGCGTCATCTGGGGCAGGTGATGTTCACGGATGTCCGCGACCGCAGCGGTATCGTTCAATGTGTGCTGGAGGGTGAGTGGCTTGACCTGGCCTTGACGATGGAGTCGGTCGTTGCCGTCCATGGCGAGGTCGTCCAAGCGGACAAGGCGCCGAACGGCATCGAAATCCATGCGATTCGGGTGGAAGTGCTCAATCAGGCCGAGTCCCCGCTTCCGTTCGATCTGAACAAGAAGCAATTGAAGGTCAGACTGGATACGATGCTGGATCATCGCGTGCTGTCATTGAGGCATAGAAGGGCCCATTCGATTTTTACGATTCAATCCGCGCTTGCGGGCGCTTTCCGGGCATACTTGACCCGACACGGATTCACCCAAATTTTCACGCCCAAAATCGTTGCCTCTGGTACCGAGGGCGGTTCCAATTTGTTCCCGATCAATTACTTTGAGCATACGGCCTATCTCGCCCAGTCTCCCCAGTTCTACAAGCAGATGATGGTGGGCGCAGGGTATGAGCGGGTCTTCGAGATAGGACCGGTCTACCGTGCCGAAGAGCATAATACGTCCCGTCACTTGAACGAGTATATTTCGCTTGATGCGGAGATCGGATTTATTCGTTCCGAGGAAGAGTTGATGGACCTGGAGCAAGAACTGTTGAAGCATATGTTCGATACCGTCGCGCGCCAGTGCGAAGACGAATTCAAGCTGCTCGAAGTCGAACCTCTTGTGCTGACGACGGACATTCCGCGTATGACCGTTGCCGAGGCGCATCGTATTTTGGAACGAAAATACGGGAAGCTTTCGCCCAAAGGCGATCTCGATCCCGAAGGGGAACGTCTCCTCTGCCAATACGTCGGGGAGAACAAGCAGCCGGGCTTCGTCTTCCTTACCCGCTACCCGCGGGAGATTCGTCCGTTCTATGCCATGCCGGCGGCGGATGAACCGACCTTGACGGCATCATTCGACTTGCTGATGGGCGGTCTGGAGATTACAACCGGAGGCCAACGGATTCATGAGCTGGAGCAGCTGATCCAATCTATCCGGAGCCGGAGCCTGAACCCGGATCATTTCGGCAGCTATCTGGAGGTGTTCCGGTACGGCATGCCGCCGCATGGCGGATTCGCCATCGGGCTGGAGCGTCTGACCTCGCGGCTGCTCGGCCTCGGCAATGTGCGGGAAGCTTCCGCCTTCCCGCGGGATCGCATTCGATTGACACCGTGATGCGGGCTGGAGCAAAGGGTTTCCGTTGCGGAAGCCCTTTGTCCGCTCATGCCGCCGCAGGAAACTGGCAAGGCGGCCTTTCGAGGCGATATCCGGCTTTATACGTTATACCGTATAAGCTTTTATCGTAACTGTACACTTTTAATTTAAATCTTCAATTATATTGATAACGAATTCAGAGATGTTTTTAAGGGTTTGCTCAGAGAAATCAAAATTAACACCGTATTATGGTAGATATTAGCAATCGATGAATTCCAACTAATACTTCGGAAATCCTGAGGCCACAAGGTCATTGTCAGTTTGCTCGGCCAATAAGGCAGATAAAAGACTTGCAAAACGGCGGACTTCGATGTCAAAATCGATGTAGATTCGCTGTAATCCCTTGCGGTTTACTGTGCGAACCTGGCAACGAGTGTGGAAGAGACCGCGAACCATTTCGCCGTGGGTAAGGTTGCTTTCATTGTTAGTTCAATCTTTGATTTATCATCTTGATGTTACGCTCTAAGGCCGCACAAAAAAAGAACTGCCACATAAGGTCAGTAATGACCTTAGAGACAGCCTTTTCGACAAGCCTGTATTTATTTATTCAATGAAATCTCAAATATGGAGTCAACTTCTCCTGCAAATACGATCCTACCATTCTCCGGTAATAAGACCTGATTCTTGCCACTGATCACAGTGTGGTTCATACAAATACCTGCTTGATCATATACAGCAAAGGAGCCATTCGAAGGCATATTAACCGTCATGACCTTTCCTTTGGCAGCAGCTGGAACTGAATACCATTTAGCAAGGCCATCCGTTTGGATCGTTGTCGAGGAATGTTTACCTGAATAGAGTGGTTTTACAAGTTCCTCACTAGCGAATAAGCTGCCTGCTAGCGTAAAATATTCTACTCCATTCTTCTTAAAGAAGTTGATTTCCATCGTATCTCGACCAGCCATAGTAGGGATTTGCAGTTTATTGGCTGCTTTGTTTGCATCAATGATCTTATTATTTAACAAATAACCAGGTACATCCTTAATCATATTAAATTGTAGAATTGGCCCACCGTTGAAATAGGTAGTCGATGAGTATTTCTCACTTAACACATAATATTTTTTATTTTCACGCTCTTTCCATGCGGCAGTGATGTCTTGAGTTAATTCATTGGGTTCAAGCTTCTCAGCTTTATACTCTGAGAGAGCTAACTGTCCAAGGCCCGATACGGATATATATAAGCGGGACCACAAGTAGGTGCGTCCATTTTTCTCAACGACGAATTTATACTTTTCCGTGCCCTCCTCGTTTACAAAAGAACCATCTGCCGTATACGTATACTTTTGGGCAGGATTGTTCGGAGCCGTAATCGTGGATACAGACAATTCGCCCACAGGATTCATTTCTACCTTCATTAACGCACCTGAACCTCCACCATAAATACCTGCATGTTGGGATAATTCCTGTGGCATATCCGCCTTTATAGGTACACCATGCGTCTTCTCCGGCTTCCGTTCTTTAATATCACCTTTCTCTTGCAGCGCGCTAAGCAGAAGTTCATTTGCTATCAATTCATCTGTTGCGCTAGAGCCACCTGAAGAGAGAACAGCCGCAGCCATGTTGTATTCCGGGAGCACAACTAGCGAGGAATGATACGAGATTGTATCTCCACCTTTCGTAATTGCCTTGATCCCATATTGGTTGAATGGAAACAAGTTTACACTATCCCATCCTAACCCGTATGATAAAGACGCATCGCCCTCTTCCGGCCACATGCCTCTTTTATACTCTTCTTGTTCCATGGCTGTTACCGATTTGGTAGAAAGAATACCTTCGACTTCTCCTGTGAAGATCTGTGAGAATTTAACCATATCTTCAGCTGTGGAGTAAATGCCTCCTGTTGCAATGATGTTATAATTCTCTTGTGGAAGTTGTCCCTCATAAGCAGGGGAATAGGTCCCGGCCAGTTTCGCTGAATCCACAAGATCCTGCGGTGTTTTTGTGTTGTTCATTTCTAGAGGCACTGTAAAATACTTGTGTATAAATGCTGTAAAGCCCATGCCGCTAACTCTCTCTACCAATATTTCAGCTAACGAAAAACCAATGTTATTGTATACGGAGAATTCACCTGGAGCCGCTTTTAAGTCCTGAGTTGTCAATTCCTCCAACAATGTATCGTGAGCATAGGTATCATTATCCTCATACAATGTTGAATTTGGGCCCGTGTGTCCACGAAGACCGGAGGAATGATTCAGCAGCATGCGTGGTGTAATCTGATTGTAACGGTTGTCTTTCATCTTAAAGTCGGGTATATATTTTACAACGGGCACATCTAAATCTACCTTGCCCTCGTCTACAAGCTTCATAACAGCAGCCGCGAGCACCATTTTGCTCGTAGAACCTATGCCGTACACCGTATCGGAAGTAAGTGGTACATTTCCCTTTATGTCGTTTTTGCCAGCATGCCCTGAAATGACAATCTCTCCATCATCAATGAGCGCATATTGCAGACTCGTAGTACCGTAAGTTTCTGTTAGTATCTTGGCTTTCTCAGCAACTATTTTCTTTGTCGCATCAAAAGTAAGATGACTGCTGTTATTGCTAGCCATTGCAGACATTGGTGCAAGCATCGTTAGCACGAGGGTTAAAGCGACCATTGCAGTTCGTTTTCTCCCTGTTCTCGTGTTCATCCTCATTTTCATTACCTCCCTTTGTTTCACGCGTATCTTCTCCTGTCCTCATCGGTTTAATGGCTAATTTAAATTAGCCATTAAACATAGCTTATACAACGAAGATGTCCTCCCCATGACGGCAATATGAACGGAGTATGAACATAATTATGAGATTACTTATTTTATTTCTGCCATATATGCTCTAAAGTTCTCTACGATTTCTTTGGCTTTTGTACGATGGATGTAATGATCTGCTTCAAACAGCATCATTTTCCCATGTACAGAATTTTTTAATTGTGCTTCATGCTCAGGTACCCATCGATCCGTTACAGGATGATTCGCTTGGATAAAGAAAATAATAGGTGGATTTTTCGGGAATGTTACACTTTCAGCTGCTTTAAAATTAGAATACATATGTTCAATTTCATTTAATAGGTTGGAATTAAATATGTTTTTGTGCATAAGTATTCTCATTTGTTCTTTCGTTTTATCATCATAGGGCAGTTTAGCCAATGGGTCTGTCCCCAGTTTTATGGACAATCTGGAGAGACCTGATTTTTTGAACAGTTTAGCCATTTCTAATTGTGAAGATTCAACCTTCTCCGTTAGCGTTGGAACGCTGCTGTCGAGCCCGACAAATGCACTTACCTCGTTTTCATATTTATTCACATATTCGAGTCCGTAAACGCCTGAAATGGAGTGGCCCATTAGAATATAACGTTTAATGTTAAGACCCTGTAAAGCTTCGTGAATTTCACGGACAATATTCTCTGTGGTTCGTTCCTTTTCGGTTAGATCACTTAATCCATAACCAAAAGGCTCAACGACGACGACTTTGTAGAAGGGTGATAGCTCTTCGATTATCGGTTTAAAGTCCAGTGCGGGTGCCGCTGTTCCAAGACCAGGTAGGAGTACCACAGTTTCTTCACCTGCTCCTTGAATCAGAACATTCATATTTTTCCCGTCTACAGCTACATGCTGACCATAGGGCTCTAATCTTCTTAACTCCGATTGATTACATATAAGATTAACTATATAAACAATGATTAGAAAAAGCGCGATGGCTATTATGATTGCTCCGATTACTTTTAAAATCATGTTTCGTACTTTATTGGTTCTCGTTCGATTCCTCGTTTTCATTTCCACTTGTTGTACCATTCGTATCTACTCCTGTGCTGATCTGTTTTTTCAACAAAGCTTAAAGAGCCCACGAATGATACACTTACTTTACTTCTTTCATATATGCTCTAACATTCTCCGCGATTTCTTTGAATTGGGTGTGGTGCAAATAATGCGATCCCACCATGGTGATTATTTTTCCATGTACCGAGTCTTTGACCTGCCCTTCATGCAAAGGTATCCATTCTTTTATCCCTTCATTATTCGCTTGTACAAAGAGAAGAAGTGGAAGGTCTTTAGGGAATGTTAAGTCATGAGCACCTTTAAAATTAGAAGAAATATGGCCCATCTCATTCAAGATAGTGTCATTATTCATGCTTTTATACGAAATCAATTTCATTTGCTCTACGGTTTTTTCATCAAATGCTAGTCCAGCATAAGGGTCAGCACTTAGTTTTATCATCATTCTTAAGAGACCTGATTTTTTGAGAAATTCTAACTTTTTGATTGGCAATTTGGCATCCATACCCGGTTGTGTTGGAACACTGCTGTCGATTCCGACAAATGCAGTCACCTCGTTTGGATATTTGTTCACATAATCAATGCCGTAAAGGCCTGCAATGGAGTGGCCCATGAGCATGTATCGGTTAATATTAAGCTGCTGCAGCGCTTCATGAACTTCACCTACAATATTCTCTGTTGTTCGCTCTTTTTCTGTTTCATCACTTAATCCATAACCGAAGGGCTCAACCGTGACAACTTTGTAAAATGGAGATAATTCATCGATGAGCAGCTTAAAATCAAGTGCTGGTGTAGCTGTTCCAAAACCAGGCAGGAGTACGATCGCCTCCTCGCCATCGCCTTGAATTAATACATTCATATTTTTCCCGTCTACAGATACGTGCTGACCGTAAGGCTCTATTCGTTTTTGCTCCGAATTCGTACTTATCACATTCGTGATATAAACAATCCCTAGAAAAAGAACAATGGCGATAACGATTGCTCCTATAATTTTAAGTAAAATGCTTCGCACTTTCTTAGATTTTGTTCCATCCTTTGTTTTTATTTCCTCGGTTTGTGTCACTCTCATCTACTCCTGTCCTGATCTGTTTATCCAGTTACCTTAACGGTGCGGCTAATGAAAGTTTAACCAACAAAGATGTACTCCCCATGACGGCAATATGAACTGAGCATGTTGTTATATCAAATAATTACAAACAAACTTTCATTTTAAAAATCATCTACTTGTCTTTTTTTACTTCTTCCATAAACGTTCTAAAATTTTCAACGATTTCTTTTGATTTGGTATGGTGTAAATAATGGGTTCCTTCAAATGTCATCACTTTTCCATGTACAGAATCTTTTACTTGCTCTTCATGTAGTGTTGACCATCCTTCAATTCCTGTACTATCCGGTTGTAAAAAGAATATAACAGGAAGGTTTTTTGGGAATGTTAAATTTTCAGTTGCTTTAAAATTAGAAGACCTACTTTCTATTTCATTCACAATGGTGGGATTTCTGAAGTTTTTGAAAGAAAGAATTCTCATTTGTTCTTTTGTTTCATCATCAACTGGTATTTTAGCATATGGGTCAGCACTTAGTTTCATTATTAATCTGGCTAAACCTGATTTTTTGAGTAGCGTAATTGTTGTAGATGATATTGGAGATTCAACAACCTTATCACCGTATTGCTTGGGAGCACTGCTATCGATCCCGACAAATGCACTCACTTCGTGTTCATATTTGTTCACATAATCTAGTCCGTAAATGCCTGAAATGGAGTGACCCATTAAAATATATCGATCAATTTTAAGACTCTGTAAAGCTGCATGAATTTCACTTACAATATTTCCTATGCTTCGTTCTTTTTCGGTTCCATCACTTAATCCATAACCAAAAGGCTCAATCACTGCGACTTTGTAAAATGGTGATAACTGTTCTACTAGCGGCTTAAAATCCAGTGCTGGTGTTCCTGTTCCCAAACCTGGTAGCAGCACGACTGTTTCTTCGCCTTGTCCTTGAATCAAAACATTCATATTTTTCCCATCTACTGTTACAAACTGACCATAGGGTTTTATTTTTCCTTCCTCTGATTTACTACTGATCATATTAACTGTAAACACAATGGCTAGAAAAAGTACGATTGCTATAACTAATACTGCTAATACTTTAAGTAAAATGCTAAGCCATTTTTTCATCTTACTAGTTGGTTTTTTGCCTGTTGTTGTTGTATCCAAGTCCATTTTCTTTACCTCGCGTATTTTCACTCGCATATTCTCCTGTCGGTTATTTCTGTATTGGGCTGCCAATCGGACCGTTAAGCTAGCATATACGATAAAGATGTACTCCCCATGACGACAATATGAACTGAATATGAACAAGTAAAAAAATGCTGCGGCCCACATACAAGGAAGCTTGCATGTGGGCCGCAGCATGGAGAACGCGGTCTAGTCAATCCGATGGATACCCTATGAATCTAACTAATCTGTTGGCGTAGTGATTGGCAAGGTGACAAAGAAGGTCGTTCCTTGATCAGGTTCACTTTCTACTCGAATTTCGCCTTGATGAAGCGATACAATCTGTTTAACGATGGCAAGTCCCATACCGCTGCCGCCATACTTACGACTGTGTGAACGATCTGCCTTGAAAAAACGTTCGAATATACGTTTCTGGTCCTCCAAGGAAATACCAATGCCCGTGTCGGATATTCGGACTGTCACATTTTTGGCATCTTGTTTGATGCTGACATCAATAATGCCGCCATCCACCGAGAATTTGATGCTATTGCCGATTATGTTCGTCCATACCTGGTTTAATAGATCATGATCAGCCGTTAGGCGAACGGCCTTCAAATTGAGCTCGAAACGGATGTCGCGGGCAGACCATTGCGGCTGGAGCGCGACGATTACCCGTCTGATCTGTTCATCAAGGCTAAGTGTAGCCAAACGAAGCTGCTGTGACTGCGCTTCAAGCAAACTCAGCTTGAGCAGGCTGTCGCTCATCTTGGACATCCGCTTCGCTTCAGCGATGATAATATCAAGATAACGGCTTCGCTCTTGGTCTGCCAGGTCTACTTGCTTGAGTGCGAGCGCATAACCGGATATCGAGGTGAGCGGAGACTGAACCTCGTGCGACACATTCGTTACGAATTCCCTGCGCATCTGCTCCAATTGTTGCAAATCGTGCATCATCTCTTCGAAGCTGCGAGCCAAAGTACCCAGCTCACCCGTTTGCTTAATATTCAGCTTGACGTTGAAATCTCCAGCGGCTATACGCTTGGTCGCCTTTGTCAGCTTTTTGATCGGTCTTACCAAAAATATGGAGGCCACCAGAATGATTAAGCTTCCTGCGATCAACGAACAAGTTGCAAAGATCGATGCCCACATGGTGACAAAGGAGGTGGAAGGGGGGGCGAGCATCTCCAAGAACATCGCTTTTGTTCCCAGTTCCGTTTTCAACGGCAGTCCTAAAAGGACCTTGCCAATACCATTCGGATTGTCTTGAACAACGCCTCCATCTAGTACTTTCTTTAATTGCTCCTTCGTCACAGTGGCAGGTTTGTGTCCGTTAACTCTTCCGTACGACTGGAACTGACCCGTTGCTTCGTAAATCCGAATATGATAGGAATCGAGCATCTTCATTTCACTTACGAACGAGTCCGCTTCACTTAACGGAAGAGTCTTGTAAATCCTGACAATGTCTTGGCCAAAGTTACGAATGTTGATTTGTGCGTTTTCGTTTAGTTTTTCTTCAAATATCAAAGTTGACACAAAAAAAGAAATGATCGTACCCGCGATAACAGACACTAAAAATGTTAGGACAACACGTATATATAAGGATCTGATCATTCGTAAACCTCAAGCCGGTACCCAAGCCCACGCACCGTCTCGATACGAAAATCGGGTGTAGTTGCGAACCGTTCACGCAGGCGTTTAATATGTACATCTACCGTTCGATCATCTCCGGCGTAATCGATCCCCCAAATCTGATCGATCAACTGCTCGCGTGTATAGACTTGTCCAGGTGTTCCAGCAAGCTTATACAGCAATTCGAACTCCTTGAGCGGCAGTGTAAGCGACTCCGTCCCTCTCAGCACCTTATAGGTCTGTCGATCAAGCGTGACGTTGCCGAACTTGATCGTCTGCGTGGAGCCAATCCGGTATCGTTTCAGTAATGCCCTAACACGAGCCGTCAACTCTAACGGATCGAATGGTTTCGTCAAATAATCGTCCGTCCCCAGTTCGAAACCTTTCACTTTCTCCCATGTTTCGCCTCTCGCAGTCAGCATAAGTAAGGGAAGATCAGGATTGGCTCTTCGGAGCTCCTTGCATAACGTCCAACCATCCATAATCGGCATCATAATATCGAGCACGACAAGATCAATATGCGTCGAGGCATAGACGGTCAGCGCTTCCTTGCCGTCCGCGGCTTCGGCTGTTGCAAATCCGTCGTTGCGTAGAAACAAACAGACGAGTTCGCGAATGTTCGCATCGTCATCAGCAACCAGTATAGTAGGCATCTGTTCCCTCTTTTCCCTGTTTTCCATCCCATACAGTAGTAATCATTATACTATAAATGGATTGAAACACAGAATAACGTGGATAGATAGAACAGAAAAAGACTACATGCCATAAACAAAAATAGATCCCAAGATTTTCGTAGGCTTTCGCAAGGTGAATGTGAGAGTGTCTCCCGTTTTGCGTACACTTTGGGACAAATTTTCCTTTTCTTGGCTCCTGTCCGACTCCGGCATATCGCAACGAAGCGGTGCCCCCGCATGGATGCTTTGTTTTATGTATGTCATCGGCCTTATTTCAGGGTGTTTCTCCGTGGTACAAATGAGCGAGTTAGCAGCAAAAGATGCTCTCCTTTCGATTTGCAGCCTCGCCTGCAATTTGCGTTGCATTACGACCCCGTAACGATAGCTCATTTATTATCCGGAACAGGCGCCCCTAGCCGGACGACAGCTCCTTAAGGCCCTGGCCGCCGAGTGGGCTGTTTCAGTTGTTCCTGCTGTTCGTCGCTCAAACGAAAAGGTACGCCCGGTGAATGGTTCATTTGTCCATAGTGACCAGATAGAGCATCTTAAGCAGCGCTTCGCCGTTTGGAAAAACACTCTTTCCCTTTGTTGCTTTGCGAAACTGACGATGATAACTCTCGATGATGTGAGTGGTGTTAGGCGAGCTTACGGATCTCCGAGGGGATACTTGAAAAAGTTCGCTAGTTCATCCCAATTCTTAGGCCGCATCTCCTGAAGCATTTCTGCAAATAACTCTTTTCATGCGTTTTGAGCATCCAGAGCTGTGACTAAAATATTCTCCTTGATGAACTCCCGCAGTTGATGTTCCGTCCTAAGTCCCATGTGTTCTCCCAACCTTTATAAAACCATTGATATAGCTATTAACACTAAGTAGTGGTATATGGATTATAACTTATTGCTGATACGTAGAAGCATCCTTTAACCAGCTAAGAGGCGTCTGATGGGAAATTGGGATATGTGGAGAACTTGAGATCTCATCATGTAACAAAAGTTGGGCGTTTACCATACAGTATTATTGACTATATATGAAAATCAGTAAGGGAGTGTTTATTTTGTCAAATACAGCTTTTTATCGCGATATGCATACGTCTTACGATCCTAATCAACTCGCTGGTCAATATTTTGTACGGGCGGAGCATTTCAAACGTATGAAAATGGCTAACGCGAACAATCCAGTAATGTTTTTCCACTATGCCGAACAAGAGTATTATCACAAAGCCCTTGCTCACCGATATCAAGGGATAGCTCATGCCGCGGAGAGATAGCAATTCATTTAAGTGAAAACGAAAATAAAAATGGGCAGCGGAAATGATATTCCACAGCCCATTTTTGCTGCTGAAGAAGGATGGCTTGACCTTCACCCCAGCAATCCCAACTCCTCATATACCTTTATCGCAATGAACCGTTCTGCACCAAATGATGGTCACGTTGAAATTGCTTTACAACATATAATTTAGATAATACGGACAAAAAATCATGTATATATATAGGCTATGGAGAACTTTATTAAATAAATATTCGAATAGCCTCTTGGAATTTGGCTCTTGTCCACGCTGACTATGCAAAGCGTTGCAGGGCTATTTGAAAAAGGAGGGGGCCAAGATCGGCCGATCGGTTGGAAAAAGCGTTCCCAGAAAGGAAGCATGGGAGAAAGTTACAGGGTCAACCAAATATATTAATGATATCTCGAGACCGGATCTTTTACATGCCAAAATAGCTATCAGCCCCCATGCTCACGCCAACATAAAATCAATTGATTCGTCGAACGCCATGAAAATACCGGGTGTAAAAGCGGTCATTACAGGACAACATTACCCGATTTTGACCGGATCACCACTGACAGACCGGCCACCAATCGCAATTGACAAAGTGAGATATTATGGCGAGCCCGTCGCCCTTGTTGTCGCGGAACAAGAATATATTGCAGAGATGGCGGCTCTCCAAATCAAAGTGGATTATGAGCTTTTAGCGGTCGTCCTTTCTCCAAGTGAAGCTTTTCAGAAAGATGCTCCGCTTATTCATGAGCATCTTGCCGCGTACAAGCGGAACGAAGAGGTATACCCAGAGCCGGGAACTAACATCGCGAACCGAACAAAAATACGCAAGGGGAATATGGAGGAAGGATGGAGGAATAGCGATTATACCATTGAAGTCCAGGTCACATTACCGCAATCGGATCACGCTGCGATGGAAATGCGATGCTGTATGGCAGAGATTTTACCCGGCGGAAAAGTGATCATCCATTCCGCTTCACAATCACCTTATATTATCCGAAGGGCAATCAGCCAGTCGTTTCATATTCCGCTTCACAAAGTCATCGTTCACACGCCTCTGGTCGGAGGAAGCTTTGGTGGAAAAGCCGCGATTCAGATGGAATTTCTTGCTTTTTTGGCTTCAAGCGCGGTTGGCGGGAGAGCTGTAAAATTGGTTAACTCCAGGGAGCTGGACATGATCTCTTCTCCAGTCCATATTGGATTGGATGCCAGAATCAAACTTGGCTGTACCCATGAAGGGAGAATTATGGCCGCCGAAATTCTGTATCTGTATGATGGCGGAGCTTATTCGGATAGAGGTGCGGTCATGAGCCGGGCGGGAGCCGTCGATTGCACGGGGCCTTATCGCATCGATAACGTTCATTGCGACTCATTATGCATGTATACCAATCACCCCTATTCCACTTCATTTCGAGGATTCGGCCATCCGGAACTGACGTTCGCCATGGAAAGAGCGATGGATTTATTGGCGGATCGAGTGGGCATGGATCCTTTGGAATTTCGTTTTTATAATGCGATAGGACCAGGGGATACGTCCCCGACACAAACCTTGATGGATAGAAGCAATGTGGGCGATTTACCCATGTGCATTGCAAAATTGAAAACATTAATCCATTGGGACGACCGCCCCCTACTTGAAATCGATGGCGATCTCATCAAGGCGAAAGGGGTGTGCTGTTTCTGGAAAAATTCGAATACGCCAACAGATGCCGGAGCAGGAGCTGTTATTCTATTTAATCCCGACGGAAGCGTGAATCTGCTTTGCGGTGCAGTAGAAATCGGCCAGGGAACGAGGACGGCGCTTACTCAACTGTTGGCGGAACGGTTGCGTATGGATGACCGGATGATACATATTTCTACGGAAGTAAATACTGAAACCGATCCCCATCATTGGAAAACGGTGGCGAGCCGCAGTACATTTCTAGTTGGCAATGCGATTCTGCATGCGGCTGACGATGCCATCGTACAGTTAAAAAACATAGCTTCAATTGTGCTGCAATGCTTGCCGACTGACTTGGATGTCGGAGGGGGCAAGGTTTTCCGTAAAGATCGCTCCGATATTGGGATAGAAATTGAACAAATCGCCAACGGATACAAATTCCCAAATGGGAATACGATCGGTGGTCAAGTAATCGGACGCGGGAGCTATACGATGCGTAATTTAACATCATTGGATCCAGAAACAGGTAAAGGAAATCCCGGTCCAGAGTGGACGGTAGGCGCACAGGCGGTAGAAGTGGAATTAAATACAAGAGAATACACATATAAAATCGTAAAAGCGGCATCGGTCATCGATGCCGGCAAGGTGATCAATCCGGAATTCGCCCGCAGCCAAATCACGGGCGGTATGAGTATGGGCTTAAGTTTTGCTAGCCGGGAGGCTTTTCTATTCAATGATAAAGGTGCCATAATAAATCCGCAATTGCGTACCTATAAATTGATTCGTTATGGAGAACAGCCGGAGTACTTCGTTGATTTCGTCGAAACGCCTCATTTGGAAGCGCCTTACGGGTTGCGCGGAATCGGTGAGCATGGCTTGATTGGCATGCCCGCGGCATTGGCGAATAGCCTGACCCTCGCCGCTGGAGTAGAGCTTAATCATTTGCCTCTGACGCCCGAGATGATCTGGAGGACGATCCATGATTCCGTTTGATTTTGAATACTACAAGCCTTCTTCCGTTCAGATGGCTGTGGAATTGTTTCAGTCTCTGCACAAACAAGGGAAGAAACCGATGTATTACTCCGGAGGGACGGAAATCATCACATGGGCTCGAGCAAACTCCATTCAACCGGGAGCTGTTATCGATTTGAAGTTCATTCCGGAGTGCAACGTCATAGAAATGCAGAAGGATAAATTGGTCATCGGAGCTTGCGTCACGTTATCGGTGTTATCCGCGGCGAATCCATTCCCGCTGCTCACTGAAGCAGCACAGGGAGCCGCCGACCAAACAGCCCGGAATAAAATCACGCTCGGGGGAAACATTTGCGGCAAAATTTATTACAGGGAGGCCGTGCTTCCGCTTTTGTTGGCAAACAGCCGTATGATTATAGCAGGAATACAAGGAATAAGAGAGACTTCTATCCACAATGTTTTCCTGCAACAATTGAGATTGGAGAATGGAGAATTTCTTGTACAAATCCTAACAGACCGCGGTTATTTATCGTTGCCGTTCGTTCATTACAAAAAACGGCAGATTGGCAATGTCGGCTACCCTCTTGTGACAGTAGCTGCTATTAAGAAAGATAAACAGATTCACACAGCATACAGCGGCGTTTGCTCATTCCCTTTTCGATCCCTTGTAATGGAACAGGCGTTGAACGACTCCTCGATACCGTTGGCGGCAAGAATTGAACAGGCGATCGGCAAACTTCCTGCTCCATTACTAGATAATGCGGAAGGATCCGCCTCTTTTCGGAAATTTGTGCTTAAACAAACGATGGCTGACGCGGTTCAGATATTGGAAAGAAGGTGAAGCATGTCATCCTGCGATACCACTATTTATCCAGTTGAATTCCAAGTTAACGGTGAGAAGCGAACAATTCGAGTAAGGGCTGCTGATATACTGTTATATACAATTCGAGACAAACTTGGACTCACGGGGAGTAAATCCGGTTGCGATAACGGAGACTGCGGCACGTGTACGATATTGGTAGACAGCCTTCCTATGAAATCGTGCCTTATGCTCACCGTGGAAGCCGATGGAAAGAAAATTACAACGATCGAGGGTTTGATGAACTCACCGGTACAGCATGCCTTTGTACAACATCAGGCATTTCAATGCGGTTACTGTACCCCGGGCTTTATTGTGAACTGTCAGGGCTTGCGGAATGTTCATCCGCATGCGAATGAGGACACAATTAGGGTATGGCTGGAATCCAACATTTGCAGGTGTATGTCCTATGAAGAAATTCACAATGCGGTGAAGGACGTCTTTATGAAGAAAGAGGATGGGGAAGCATTTTCCTCTAGGAGTTGAGGAGGGGCGAGCTTGGAAGAAATTCATCGCATTTTGGAAACCATTCAACGTACCAGCCTAAGGAGCGTGCTTGCGACGATTACCCATGTGGAAGGGAGCGCTTACCGTAAAGAAGGGGCCTGCGTGCTGTTTCTTGAAGATGGTTCACAATTAGGGATGCTAAGCGCTGGCTGCCTGGAGGCTGATCTTTCGGCCTGCGTGCCGGATATTCTGGAGACAGGCGTTTCTCGCAGCTTCGTGTTCGACATGCAGTCATCGGATCCGCTGTCCTGGGGGGAAGAACTAGGGTGCGGCGGTGTTGTTCATGTCACGATGGAACCGGTAAATGATGAGCTCGCGGATCATTTATGTACATTGAAGAATTATTTGGATCATGGAACCGAGGTCATACTCATTAAAAGCTTCGGCTCGGATGGGTCTGTGATCGATTATGGTTTCTTGACTAGAGATCGGCACCTATTCGGGGAGTGGAGGGGAGAATTTCCACAGGTATTATTGGATTGGACGTCGTCGGAGGAATCGTGGAGGAGCGGAATGAAGTTTGTCTCATCCATGCAATCGGATGTTTTCGTTCATACCTATTATCCCAGACCGCGTCTTATGATATTTGGTGCGGGACCGGACGCCAGACCACTTGCCGCATTTGCAGCGATCATCGGTTTTCTGTCACCGTCTCCGATTGGAGACCCGCCTTTTGCAATCGACGTTATTTTCCGGATGCTGAATCTATTTTATTGGGGTTTCCAGAGGAAACGATAGGGATGATTCATTTTTCGCCTTACGATTATGCAATTGTAATGAGTCATAATTTTAGGAGGGATCAGCAGCTGGTTCGACTTCTTTCTGAGCGGCAGCTTTGTTACCTTGGCATTCTGGGATCGAAAAATAGAACGGAACGCCTGCTAAAAGGCGGGCCGGTTCCGATGGAAGTTCATTCTCCCGTGGGACTTGCGATTGGTGCAGAGGGGCCCGAGGAAATCGCAGTGAGCATTCTCGCAGAAATAATATATACGTATAGAAAAAATAGAACACAAGAAGTTGTTGTCAATGAGCCGGAATAATATCGTTGGCATCTATTTAGCGGCAGGCCAAAGTACCCGAATGGGTTCGGATAAACTGAGACTTCCGTTGGGTCCTATGAATTTGGGGAATTATGCGTTGGCTGCGGCTTTGAGATCCAGATTGGATTATGTTTGGGTAATAGTAAATGACGTTGCGGCAGCTTGGATGGATCACACATTTTACCGGGATCCGATCAAACGGAAATGGTCCGTTATTCACTGCCCTGAATCTCGTTTGGGGCAAGCGCACTCTCTGCGTTGCGGTGTACAGGCTGCACTTGCCATGGAAGCGACAGCCTTGATGATAGTACTGGCGGATCAACCTTTAATTACAAATGAGATGATCAATGAACTGCTTTTATGTTTTCAAACGCATCAGATGAACGGCAACATTGGTTTCGCGGCCTCGAGGTATGATGGTTTAGCAAGACCGCCGGTTATTTTTGCTCATCGAATGTTTCCGGATCTCCTGCGATTGCAGTGCGATCAGGGAGCCAGACATCTTATTCGAAAGGAAAAATCGGGAATTTGCATCGATTTCGCAAACCCGGACTTGTTCATGGATGTGGATACTGCTGAAGATTACAGGGCTTTATTGGAAAAATCCACATTTTGGAAATCTTGAACGACTTGTTCGGCGTTCATATATAACGCAAGCGGGTACTGATAGTTCTCCATATGGGCAGGCGCTTTTATTTGCAGGGCTGTGCCATTGGAAGCCAAGCTGAATGAGGCTGGGTCATCCAATACACTTTTCCATTCCTTTACAAACCCCGCTAACGTATTCAAATGAACGGCCCAAATCCGTTGATCCTCTTTCGCAAAATTGCCGCTTTCGGACCATTTCGCAAGAACTCGTATCATGTCGGCAGAATTGGCATAGCCAGACCGAAGTTGTTGCATTTTCTGGTTTAATTTTTTTATGATATCGCGTTTTTTGCGGCCTAGCGGATTGTAACGCACACTTTGTTCCGCTTTATCCAACTCGGTTGTCGCTTGATGAAGTTCCCGGAATAAGGTTTGCAATTCTGTTTGCAATGTTTGGGCTTCACTCGAGGAGCAGCCCTCTTTTACCCAAAGTGCGATGTTTATAAAATGATTGGATAGATGGTCCGTGAAATGGATCATCTTTTTTTTGGCTTTGTTAACGGAATCGGGGGGGAATATCAGCATATGGATCAGTAGGGCAATGACAGCGCCGATAACGGTATCACGTATCCGATCAAGGGAATAGCTGGGCATCTTGCTTTGAAAGTACATTACCAATAAAATGCTGAGAGCAACTTGGATCATTATAGCATGATCCAACTTCAGCCACGTTACGATTAGAGCCCCTACAAAAAGGAGGAAGCCTATGCTCCAGCCGTTTAAACCAACATAGGGCGCTATTGATGCAGTGAAAAGAACGCCGGCAATTGTCCCCATGATGCGCTGCCATGCAAATTGTATGGACTTGTCAACTGTTAATTGGATGGACAAAATGACCGTCAGAGGAGCCAAGTAAGGATGTTTAGATCCGGACCACTCCGCGAGCTCCCATGACAGTGCTGCAGCTAATGGGATTTTCCATACAGCCCCTTTGTATTTGATAAAATCCATCATTTTATTAACCATTTTAGTAAGCTCCATCTTCATCTTATTCCTTATCAATTGTTCATTCCCTTGTGTTGTCTCTACCGCGTCGGAGTTGGGAAGGCCCCTTCCTCGTAGTATGTCAATTACGATTTCCATTTATTACGAAGGCGGTCATGAAATGCCTAAGCCCTTATTTCACCCATGAGAATGAACACAGGTTTACTTACACTAATTGTTCATCTGTGGTGGTATTACGGTCATAGGGGAATTTGTATAAAATGAAGGAAGTCCCGCATCAGCAGAGTAGAGGTATCTCGAAAGATGCTCTACCACCGTCATACTGGCATTTACGTTATATGTGTCAAACATGGAAAACTGTTGAAATTTATATCTTACATATTGCCAACGCGATTGTTTATGCTATAATAATGTCGAATGGACGCCCATTCACGTCATACACAATAGAAAAAGTTATAGGCAATGGAAGTTTGGTGCAAATCCAACGCGGTCCCGCCACTGTGATAGATCGAATGCTCGGTCTTAAGTCAGGTCGTTTGCCTAGTAACTTTGTCTGACCAGTCATTTCGAGGCGAAAGTGGCTGGTTTACAAGTCTAGTGACGTTTACCGCCTCGCTAGGCTTTTTTTCGTTGCAAGAGGGCTGCCGACGCTGCTGTCGGCAAGGCCGGGTGGTCGCCGCCGAACACGTACAATGAGGTATGGCTAAGCAAACGGGAGGTTCTTCAATGCCGAAGAACAGATGCACAGTGGGGTGCATGTCCTTTTTTTTCACCATCTGCCGCTCACGTGCGGATAACGGCTGCCAAGATCCGGTTGACGAGTATCCGGATAACGGTGTAAAGTGGTGGTAGACAATTGAATGATTGCGAGTTGCACAATGGCGTGCACCATATATCATAAGCAAAGAGGCTTTTAAAGGAATCCGTTCTTTTAAAGGTCTCTTTTTTTTGTTGCCAATTACTTCCTTGGAGGTGCCTTACATGGACAAAATTTCTATGAAAACCGACATCTATATGGGACAAGGCGCGCTGGATCGCCTGACGGAATGGCGGAATAAGCGGATCTTCATCGTCACAGACCCGTTCATGGTCAAGTCGGGGATGATTAACATGCTGTTTGAACGGCTGCATGAAAGCAACGAACAATACATTTTCAGCAATATTGTTCCCGATCCTCCGGTCGAAGTCGTGACAGAGGGCGTGGAAGCGCTCGGAGCGTTCCAGGCCGATCTTATGATTGCGATTGGCGGCGGTTCCGCGATCGATGCGGCCAAGGCGATGAAGATTTTCGCTCAGAAAATCTTGGACCAGCGCGATATGCCGTTCGTTGCGATTCCGACAACGAGCGGAACGGGCTCGGAAGTCACGTCGTTCTCCGTCATCAGCGACAAGAAGAAGAACATCAAATACCCGCTGGTGTCCGATGACATGCTGCCACAAGAAGCCATCTTGGACCCAGAATTAGTCAAGAGTGTGCCGGACTTCATTACCGCCGATACGGGAATGGACGTGCTGACCCACGCGATCGAAGCGTATGTATCCACCAAAGCGAACGATATTTCCGATGCTTTGGCAGAGAAGGCGATCAAGCTGGTTTTTGCGTATTTGCCAAGAGCCTACAAGGACGGGAACGACCTTGAGGCGCGCGAGAAAATGCATAATGCCTCCTGCCTGGCGGGTATGGCGTTCAATATTGCGTCGCTCGGGCTTAACCATGGCATCGCGCATGTGGCCGGAGCCAAATTCAAGATTGCGCACGGACGCATGAATTCGCTGCTATTGCCGTATGTGATTGAATTCAATGCCGATTACAAGCCGGGTTACGGCAAAGAGGAGAGCAATGCGGCGGCGGCCAGATACGCCGAAATCTCCAAGAGCTTGGGGCTGCAGGCTTCCAATGCGAAGAGCGGCGTTCGCAGTCTGGTGCAGGCGATCAAGCAGCTTCAGAAGCAATTGCGCATGCCGCAGACGCTGCGGGACTGCGGCGTGGAACAAGCCACGCTGAAAGAGATGAGCGCGGCGATTGCCGAGGGTGCGCTGCAAGACGGATGCACGGCCACGAATCCGCGTGTTCCTGCCGCATCCGACGTCGTTGAAATTTTGAACAAAATGTTTCAATCTTGAATAGCAATTAAATTCCAGCCGTAATGATATTGACAACGTTTGCAGGTTAAAATATAGTAAAAGTAACACAAAGGCGTGTTGCATACAAATAAAAGCGAAGAGGCTTCTTAAAAATTCCGTGTGAACTTTTTAAGGGGTCTTTATGTTTTTTTACGGCTATTTCACGTTTTTTTACATGAGATGGGATGAGGGTATGGACCAACAACACAACGAAAAACAACGCGTCATTCAGGAGTACGTGCCTGGGAAACAGGTCACGTTGGCTCATATTATCGCGAATCCTAACCCGGATATTTACAAGAAGCTGGGATTGGGAACCGAGGCGAAGGATGCCATCGGCATTATGACTATTACGCCAAGCGAAGCCTCTATTATTGCGGCGGACATCGCGACTAAGGCGGCTGGCGTGCAGATCGGCTTCGTCGATCGCTTCAGCGGGTCGCTCGTTATTACGGGCGATGTATCCTCCGTGGATTCCGCCGTGAGTGAAGTGCTGCTTGGCTTGCAGAACATTCTAGGCTTCTCGGGTGCGAAGATTACGAGAACGTAGGGGAAGCGACATGAAGAAAATCATATTTGCCGGAAGCACTGGCTCGGGCAAGACCACGCTGTGCCAACGGCTGCACGGTCAGGAGATTGCCTACAAGAAGACGCAAGCCGTGGAGACTTTCGAGCAAGCGATCGATACGCCGGGGGAATGCATCGAGAATCGTTATTTGTACAAGATGCTGCTTGTCTCCAGCGTCGATGCGGATGTCATCGGGCTTGTGCAAGATTGCACGAAGGAAGAAAGCTATTTTCCGCCGGCCTTTGCGACGGTATTCGCCAAGCCGGTGATTGGAATTGTGACCAAGGTGGAGCTGGCCCGGGCGGATGAGGATATCGCGCAAGCGAGAGCTTATCTGCAAGCGGCGGGCGTAGAGCATATTTTCGAGGTTTCGACTATGGAGAACGTGGGAGTGGAAGCGCTTCGGGCTTATTTGGAGGCGTAGGCGACTTTATCATTCGATAGAGGATTCGCAAGATACAAGCAAATATCGGTAGACAATGAGGTGCATGACACATGAATGGAAAAATTGTAATAGTCGACGACGAACCTATTACAAGAATGGATATTCGTGAGATGCTTGAAGAGGCGGACTACAATGTAGTAGGCGAAGCTTCCGATGGCTTTGAGGCCATCGAGTTATGTAAGAAGCATCTGCCCGACCTGGTCATCATGGATGTTCAAATGCCAATTTTGGATGGGTTGAAGGCGGGTAAACGAATCATTTCAGAGCAGCTGGCCAGCGGGGTTATTCTCTTGACCGCATTCAGCGACAAACAGACGATTGAAAAAGCATCCTCTATCGGTGCGCTTGCTTATCTGGTGAAACCGCTCGACGAAAAGTCGTTCATTCCCATGGTGGAAGTGACCATTGCCAAAGGCAAGGAAATACGCAAGCTGGAGCAGAATCTATCGAAGCTGTCCCAGAAGATGGAAGAGCGGAAAGCGGTCGAAAAGGCGAAAGGGATTTTGATGAAGGAAAACGGCTGCACCGAAGAGGAAGCCTATCAAACCCTACGCAAACTTAGCATGGATCGACGGTGTCCGATGATTGAAATCGCAACAACCATCGTCATTTCCTATGATTGATTTCAAAGAACAGATTGTGCGGTTGTGCAATCGGCATACGGGACTGGCGGACGCGGATATCGTGCGGCTGACCGAGATAGCCGAGTCATTCGAAATGTCCGAGGTGCCGGATGATGTGTTCATCGACGTTCTGTCCAGCGTGGCGAATGAGGCGATTGTGGTGTACCACCGCCGTCCGGGTAACGGCAAATCGTTGTACCGGCGTCCGGTTGCGGGCGAGAAGGCGCTGCGCGAGAACGAACCAGGCGTCTTGAGAACGTTGGAAACCGGAATTATGTCACAGGGACTCGTTGCCAATACGCAGGAAAATCATCTGGTCAGGCAAACGGTATATCCGATCAAAAATCATGAGGGCGTCATTGCGGTCGTCATCTATGAAAAAGATGTGAGCGACAATATTCAAGCCCACTTCAAAGTGACGGGGACGCAATACGAAGATGGTGAAATGTCTTCGATGTTGACCGCCATGCTGCGGTTCAAGGACTCGATCATCAATCAGCTGGAGGATGCCGTTCTCGTGTTCAACAAGCACGGATTTTTGAAGCTGAAAAATAAGAAGGCAGACGCGTACTATCGTCAGCTTGGTTATTTGGAGGATATTCAGGGCTTGCATTATGACAATCTGTCGCTGGATCAGACGGTCTTCTCCGACGTGATGAAGGAGCACTCCACGTCCCCTTCCTGTCCATTGACGACAGATGTGAAGGTGGCCGGTCGCTATTATCAGGTGAAACGTCTCTTTATTGCGGAGCGGGATCTTTGCATAGGCGTCATCTTGCACGATGTGACGGAAATCAAGGACAAGGAAGCGGAGATTGTCTCCAAATCGGTGGCCATTCGCGAGATTCACCACCGGGTGAAAAACAATTTGCAGACCGTGGCGTCTCTGCTCCGTATTCAGGCGCGGCAATGTGAAAGCCCGGAAGCCAAAAAATGCTTGAACGAAAGTGTCAGCCGGGTGCTGGCTATCGCGGCGACCCACGAGCTGTTGTCCACAGAGATCGAAGCGCAGGTGGAACTACTTGACGTCATTCGGCTCATCGCTTCGAATATTCAACGCTGCTTTGTCGATTGCAAAAATGTCAATATCGAGATAGCGGCTACGCAGAGCATCTGCTTGGACAGCGATCGCACCGTCGCGATTGCGCTGATTGTAAGCGAGCTGCTGCATAATAGCTATGAGCATGCTTTTGGAGATTGCACGGACGGCACGATTACGGTGAATGCGCAGCTGGAAGGCGGATTGGTCACCGTGGAAGTGGCGGATGACGGAGTCGGATTTTCCGTTGAAGACGGTTCGAACAAAAGCTTGGGATTGTCCATCGTCCGCAGCTATGTGAAGGACAAGCTGAAAGGCAAGCTTGCCATTGCGTCCAGTTGTGATGGCACGACCGTTGCGTTTACCTTCAAAAAATAAATAATCGGGCTACAAGGATGTAGTTCAGTAAGCAATGAGGCTTAAGGTTAACCATTCCCGCCAATCGGGGGGGGATATAACTTTAAGCCTTTTTGCGTGCATATATGTGGTATCAAGCGATGGGGGTGAAAGAAGTGAACGAGCAATTGCTAAGCGTTGGCATCGATATGGGAACCTCGACGACCCAACTCGTGCTGTCGAAGCTGCATATTCAGAACCTGGCATCGTCCTTTTCGGTGCCCCGCCTGGTCATTACGGACAAAGAAGTGGTTTACAGGAGCGATATCTGCTTTACGCCCGTGCTTGCGGACAACCGGATTGATGCAGGGCAAATCCAGACGTTCGTGCAGGAGCAGTACCGGAAAGCCGGCATCCGTAAAGAAGAGATCCAGACTGGAGCCGTCATTATTACAGGCGAGACGGCCCGCAAGGAAAACGCCAATGAAGTGCTGCTGTCGTTAAGCGGATTTGCCGGAGACTTCGTGGTCGCTACCGCAGGCCCGGATCTGGAAAGCATCATTGCCGCCAAAGGCGCGGGCGCCCATACGTACTCCAAAGAGCATTCCACTTCCATCGTCAATATCGACATTGGCGGCGGCACCAGCAATCTGGCGCTGTTCGACGATGGCGAGCTGCTGGATACGGGATGTCTGGACATCGGAGGCCGTCTGATCAAAGTCGACCGGGGGACGCACGAGATTACCTATATCGCGCCGAAGATCAAGCAGCTCGCGGAGCGTAGAGGATTTCAGCTGGCCCTTGGGCAGCAGGCAACGCCAGCCGATCTGGAGCCGATCATCGGGGAGATGGTGAAGCTGCTCGAAGAAAGCGTCGGCCTCCGGCCGCCAGGCGATTTCTACGATACCGTTGTCACGAACAAAGGGCTGAAGCTGGATCGGACCATTCCGTGCATATCCTTCTCCGGAGGGGTGGCCGACTACATTTACCAAGAAGCGGCGGGCGATGTGTTCCAGTATGGAGATATCGGGATATTGCTGGGAAGTGCGATTGCCGCCTCCCCGTTGACGCAGCGGATGACGGTGGCGCGATCAGCCGAGACCATCCGGGCCACTGTCGTGGGGGCCGGTTCCCATACGACCGAGATCAGCGGAAGCACGATCACCTATACGGAAGAGAGCTTTCCGATCAAAAACATTCCGATTCTGAAGCTCGCAGCGGCGGATGAATCGGGGAGCGACGAGGTGCTGGCGCGGGCCATCGCCGACAAATTGAATTGGTTCAAACTGAATAATGATTTGCAGCGGGTCGCGATCGCATTGGAAGGGAAGAAGAGTCCTAGCTTCCAAGAGGTACAGAAATATGCCCAAGGGTTGTACAAAGGGATGTCGGAGCTGCTGGAGCGAGAGCATCCGCTTATCGTGATTGTCCATCACGATATGGCGAAGGTGCTGGGACAGACGCTATATGCCTTGCTTGGTTACAAGAAGGATGTCGTCTGCATCGACAGCGTGCAAGTCGACAACGGCGACTATATCGACATCGGCAAGCCGATTGCGGAAGGCAAGGTATTGCCTGTCGTCATTAAAACGCTCGTATTTCACTAATTTTAGAGGTTGTTCAAAAAGTCCGCTTTTGATCACGAAGTGATTCAGGAAGTAATACGGCATCGAATCTTGCGTTCACTCTCGAAAAGCGTATGCTTTCGAAGCATGTTTCCTTCGGAAACATTTTAGCTGCTCATGTAGTTTTGCCTACACTGCGCTGCTCTTTACAAGTTTTGCAACGCAAAACTCGCTACGGAAGCATAAGCTTCGAGTTTACGCAACCTTCTCGGTGCTGAAAACCGGCCTTTTTGAACTTCATTACAAATGTTGAACATGAACAAATTGAGTTGCATTTGGAAGGAGGAGCTTTTGTGATTTTAAAAACCAAGCTGTTTGGCCGAGTTTATCAATTCAACAGCCTAATGGAAGTCATGGCAAAAGCAAATGAGGAAAAATCAGGGGATATGCTGGCCGGACTGGGGGCTACTTCGTCGGAAGAACGCGTGGCGGCCAAAGTGGTACTGTCCCAAATCAAAATGTCAGACTTGCGCGACAATCCGGCGGTTCCCTATGAGGTTGATGAGGTTACCCGTATTATTCAGGATGGGGTAAATGAGCGCATCTACAGTGAGATTCAGAACTGGACGGTTGAGGAGCTGCGGGAGTGGATCTTGAACGAGAACACAACCGAAGCCGACATCAAACGCGTGTCCCGCGGTCTGACAGCCGAAATGATTGCTGCGGTTGCCAAGATCATGTCCAACCTTGACCTGATGTACGGGGCGAAGAAGATTCGAATTACGGCTACTGCCAACACGACGATCGGCCGTCCGGGCACTTTGTCCGCACGTTTGCAGCCGAATCACCCAACCGATGATCCAGATGGCATTATGGCTTCCCTTATGGAAGGCTTGACCTTCGGTATCGGGGACGCCGTACTTGGTCTCAATCCGGTTGATGATTCCGTAGAAAGCGTAACGCGCGTTCTGAAGCGGTTCGAGGAGTTCCGCCAAAAGTGGGAAATTCCAACGCAAACTTGCGTACTGGCCCATGTTACGACTCAAATGGAAGCCGTTAAACGCGGCGCTCCGACAGGACTCATCTTCCAATCGATCGCAGGTTCGGAGAAAGGCAATGCAGCGTTCGGCTTCAATGCCGCCACGATTGAGGAAGCGCAGCAGCTCGTGCTGCGGCACGGACAGGTGGCAGGCCCGGATGTGATGTATTTCGAAACAGGCCAAGGCTCGGAGTTGTCTTCCGAAGCCCATCACGGGATCGACCAAGTGACGATGGAAGCGCGCTGTTACGGCTTTGCGAAGAAATACAACCCGTTCCTCGTCAATACCGTTGTTGGATTCATTGGTCCAGAGTATTTGTACGATGCGAAGCAAGTGGTTCGCGCCGGCCTAGAAGATCACTTCATGGGCAAGCTGACGGGTATCTCCATGGGATGCGACGCCTGCTACACGAACCATATGAAGGCCGATCAGAACGACTTGGAAAATCTGGCGGTTCTGCTGTCTGTGGCAGGCTGCAACTTCTTCATGGGAATCCCGCACGGCGACGATGTCATGCTGAACTATCAGACTACCGGTTATCACGAAACCGCGACGCTGCGTGAATTGTTGGGCCTGCGTCCGATTCGGGAGTTCGAACAATGGATGGAGAAGATGGGCTTCATTGAAAATGGCAAGCTGACCAAAAAAGCCGGGGACGCATCTGTGTTTCTCAAGTAGGGGAAGGAGGAAACTCTCATGAACGAAAAAGATCTGAAATCGATGATTGAATCGATTTTGAACGAGATGGTAGGAAACAAGGCGGAGCAAGAAACAGTAGCAGTGAAGCCTGCGCAAACTGAGGCAACTGAGGCGCCGAACGTAGGTGGGCTTGTACAGGCAAGCATGCCAGTGGAAGAGCAAGCGGACGATGGTGAATGTCTGGATGATATTACGGAGATCGACCTTCGCAAGCTGCTGCTCGTTCCCGATCCAGAGGATCGTGAAGGGTATATGAAAATGAAGGAGAAAACACCAGCCCGCCTTGGCGTGTGGCGTGCAGGTCCGCGGTACAAGACGATTACATCGCTGCGATTCCGTGCTGACCATGCTGCTGCTCAGGATGCCGTGTTCTCCTACGTGTCCGAGGAGTTCGTGAAGGAAATGAACCTTGTACCGATTGCAACGATGTGCCGGGACAAGGACGAATACATTACGCGCCCGGACTTGGGACGTCAATTCTCCAAGGAGACAATCGAGTACATCAAGCAGCATACGACCAAGCAGGCCAAAGTACAGATTATGGTTGGGGACGGCTTAAGCTCGGCTGCGATTGAAGCGAATCTGCGCGATATCGTTCCAGCCATTGCGCAAGGTCTCAAGATGTATGGCTTTGAAGTAGGCAATATATTGTTCGTCAAGCATTGCCGCGTTCCATCGATGGACGTGATTGGCGATGTGACAGAGGCAGATGTAGTTTGTCTTTTGGTCGGCGAGCGTCCAGGACTTGTAACGGCAGAATCCATGAGTGCCTACATCGCTTATAAACCGACTGTAGGTATGCCTGAGGCGAGACGTACCGTTATCTCCAACATTCACTCAGGCGGTACGCCTGCCGTAGAAGCAGGCGCGCATATTGCTGAGCTGATCAAGACGATGATTGATCGCAAAGCATCGGGGATTGATTTGAAACTATAGAGGTAGTTTGAACACAGGTAGTTTGAACACACAATTATAGCAATCGCAAGGAGGCACGTATGAGAAACGAAACGATTCATGCAACAGTGCTCGGCATGAAGCTCATTTCCAACGTAAGCCTGGATATGGCTAGCAAGCTGGAGCTGAAGCCGCACCATAAAAGCTTAGGGATCATTACTGCTGACATTGACGATGTAACTTATGCAGCATTGGATGAAGCGACGAAAGCAGCTGTCGTGGATGTCGTATATGCAAGAAGCATGTATGCCGGATCGGCCAATGCTTCGACGAAGCTGGCGGGCGAGGTCATCGGGATTCTGGCTGGGCCAAGTCCGGAGGAAGTTCGCAGCGGCTTGAACGCCGTCGTTGATTTCATCGAAAGCGGCGCTCATTTCGTTAGCGCCAATGAGGATAACAGCATTACTTATTTCGCCCACTGTGTATCCCGCACAGGCACGTACTTGTCCCAGACTGCGGGCATCAAGGAAGGGGAAGCGTTGGCTTATCTAATCGCTCCTCCGCTCGAAGCGATGTATGCACTTGATGCAGCGCTGAAGGCTGCGGATGTCACGATTGCCGCTTTCTTCGGCCCACCTTCCGAGACCAACTTCGGTGGTGCATTGCTAACGGGAAGTCAATCGGCCTGCAAAGCAGCATGTGATGCGTTTGCGGACGCTGTCCAATTCGTCGCAGATAATCCGACGAGTTATTAAGGTAGCAGCCCATGAGACATAGCGCGTTAGGGTTGGTGGAAGTTAGAGGGTATTTGGGCGCAGTCGCCGTGGCGGATGCCGCATTGAAGGCGGCGAGCGTTACCTGCATCGGCGTAGAGATCATCAAGGGCGGATTGGTTACAGTCAAGCTGGATGGTGATGTCGGAGCCGTGCAAGCTGCCGTTGAAGCGGGAGCGGAAATGGCTACGCAATTGGATGTATTGGTAACTCGTCATGTGATTGCAAGAATGCATGAAGAGACGGCAGCCTTGGTGGCGAGTCCAGTTGACACAGACGGAAGTCAGGGTCAGTTGGAGGAGTGCGCAGCCAGAAGTCAGGAGCAGCAGGATGTTACTGCGAAGGTTTCTGAAAAAGCTTCTGTAAAAGTCTCAATCGAGGATAAAGAAGAGCGCACGGTTGGCATCGAAGTAGCTGCAGCGTCCGCTGTTACGGAATCGGCTGCATCTGGATCAATATCGAATGCTGAGGTAAAAAAAGCAGCTGAGGCTACTACGACAGAGCCTCTTAGGGCCAAGGAATCGTACGCTGCTGAGTCGAAGGAACCTGCTGCTGCGGTGGATTCACAATCTGACAAGATGGAGCTGGCAGCCGCTGCGGCAACCAAGGAAGTCGACGAAGTCAAGCCGGCCTCAGGCCAGACGGGTACCGTCCCTGCCGCAGTCAAAGCGGCAGCAACAGCTGAGAAGACGACCAGTGTACAGAAAAACCAGGGCAATGGCGACAATTCGCGTGTGAAGCCAGTGCCTGCACCGGCAGCGAAGCGAAGCAAGAAGACGAAAAAAGCAAGCTCGTAAAAAACGTTGTAGAGAGAAGGAATATTGATGGAAACAATGGATAAAGACCTAAGATCCATTCAAGAAGTCCGTGATCTTATTAAAAAAGCCAAGGAAGCGCAAGCCAAGCTTGCCGTCATGACGCAGGAGCAAATCGACGCAATCGTCAAAGCGGTCGCGGATGCCGGCTTTAAGCATCGCGAGAAGCTCGCGAAGATGGCCAATGAGGAAACAGGCTTTGGCCGTTGGCAGGACAAGATCGTCAAGAATGCATTTGCTTCAAAGCAAGTGTATGAGTCGATCAAGGATATGAAGACGGTCGGCGTTCTGAACGAAGATAAAGTGCACAAAGTGATGGAAGTCGCAGTGCCTGTCGGCGTCATTGCGGGCCTGATTCCTTCCACGAACCCAACATCGACGGTTATCTATAAAGCGCTCATTGCGCTTAAGGCTGGGAACAGTATTGTATTCTCCCCGCATCCAAATGCGCTGAAGAGTATTTTGGAAACGGTGAAGGTCATTAGCGAAGCAGCTGTGCAAGCAGGATGTCCAGAGGGTGCCATTGGCGTCATGACGGTTCCGACGATTCAAGGAACGGATCAATTGATGAAGCACAACGATGTTGCCTTGATTCTCGCTACCGGCGGAACGGCGATGGTCAAAGCCGCTTATTCATCCGGTACGCCAGCGATCGGCGTTGGTCCGGGCAACGGCCCTGCCTTCATCGAGAAGAGCGCGAATATTCCGCTTGCAGTCAAGCGCATTATGGATTCCAAGACGTTCGACAACGGCACGATTTGCGCATCAGAACAGTCCGTCGTGGTTGAAGCGTGCAGCAAGGATGCGGTTGTGGCTGAATTCAAGAAGCAGGGAGCGTATTTCCTCTCCGCAGAGGAGTCTGCACAGCTTGGCAAATTCATTATGCGGGCCAATGGCACGATGAACCCGCAAATCGTTGGCCGCAGCGTGGATCATATCGCGAAGCTGGCTAACCTGGATATTCCAGCGGGTACACGCGTGCTGATTGCCGAAGAAACTCGCGTTGGACGCAATGTTCCGTATTCACGCGAGAAGCTGGCTCCGATTCTGGCTTTCTACACAGAAGACAGCTGGGAAGCGGCATGCGAGCGCTGCATCGAGATTCTGAATGGAGAGGGTGCCGGCCATACAATGGTCATTCACTCCGAAAATGAAGAGATCGTCCGCCAGTTCGCTTTGAAAAAACCTGTATCCCGCTTGTTGGTCAATACGCCGGGTACACTTGGCGGCATCGGCGCAACGACAGCAATCGCACCGGCGCTCACGCTGGGATGCGGTGCGGTTGGCGGAAGCTCGACATCCGACAACATCAGCCCGCTCAATTTGCTCAATATTCGCAGAGTCGCATATGGACTAAGAGAAATGGAAGACTTAGTGGAGCAGGAGCAGCCAGCAGCGCAAAATAAATTGGCAAGCATCGATCTTGGAGACAAAGAACAGTTGATCGGCATGATCGTAGCTCGTATTCTCGAAAAAATGTAAGCTCGTAGTTTCATAGTCTCACAACCAACGTGTACTCAAACATTTATCATAAACAAATTAACTAATTACTAGGAGGAATTTTATCATGGCAAACGCAAACGCATTGGGAATGGTGGAAACAAAAGGTTTGGTAGGTGCAATCGAAGCAGCAGACGCAATGGTGAAAGCAGCTAACGTTACATTGATCGGCAAAGAGCAAATCGGTGCAGGCCTCGTAACCGTTATGGTTCGCGGCGACGTTGGCGCTGTTAAAGCAGCTACAGATGCAGGCGCAGCAGCAGCAGAGCGAGTTGGCGAATTGTTGTCCGTACATGTGATTCCAAGACCACATTCGGAAGTAGATGCAATCTTGCCTAAGACAAAAACAGTAGAATAATTACGGATTCCGGACAAGCCTAACGATTAGGACGGAAGAAGGGTGCGGGCTCAGGCCCGCATTCCACTTCCCGACTATCGCGATTTACCTTGGCCGTAGCGGGCAGGAAGATCGCGCAACGAGAAGTAGTTGAACACGCATTCGCACTAGAAGGATGTGA
This sequence comes from Paenibacillus sp. MER TA 81-3, assembly GCF_023713585.1. Taxonomy (NCBI): domain Bacteria; kingdom Bacillati; phylum Bacillota; class Bacilli; order Caryophanales; family Paenibacillaceae; genus Paenibacillus; species Paenibacillus sp. MER TA 81-3. The sequence continues at coordinate 339,265 of NZ_JAMAWB010000002.1, read as the reverse complement.
GAACATGGCTGTGATTACGGAAAGCGAACTGCGCAAGCATTTTCGACATCAGAATTTGAAGGATGTTGCCGTTTATGAGACGGCAGCAGGGACGATTCTGACGCCATCGGCCAAGAGCTTTTTGACCGATCATCAGATTGAGCTTCGATATGTGAAAGCTCCTGAACCTGGGGCAGATGTATATACGGTGGAAACACCGGCGCCTAAGAAGGAAGTAAAGCTTCAAATTACGAAAAACCTGGATGTTGAACCCACATCTGAGGGAAAGAAACGGTTTCGTACGCTATATGGCGGATTTTTGGAAACGAAACCGGAGCATATGACGCATTTGTATGGAAATATGCTTGTATTTAAAGATCATCCCCGGATATTATTCCGCGGCAAGCTGGATTCATTGGAAACGAAATTATTGGAAGCACAAATCAGCTGCTTCAAGCTGAACATGACCAAGCTGGTCGATGATTTGGAAGAAATCTTGCAATTCGTGCGGCGAATCGTACGGTGCGAAGTGCTGAATGAAAGCATTGAAGAGTTTCATTTGCTTGGGATGACGGCTAAGGAGCTGCGCGAGCAGTCCCATTTTCCCAAGAAATACTTTGGATTGGAACATTTTCAACCCAGCTATGATATGGGCGAAGCGGTTGTTGTCATAAATGCGTTGCGCACATTGACAAGGGAGACGGAGCTGTTGGCTTACCAAGCCTTCAAAAAAGAACACGGAGAAGCAGAGCGCGAAGATATCATTCGGACGCTGAACCGACTGTCCTCCTTGTTCTGGATTATCATGTTCCGCATCCGTGTTGGACAGTACAACTGATGAGGTGAGCATAGTGGATAACGAATTGGTAGAAAGCATTATCAATGAAGTGGTCAAGCGAGTGCAGGATGAGGCCTGCATCGAGATTGAAGCATCCGGCAAGCATGTGCATTTGAACCGCGAGGCGATTGATGCATTGTTTGGTGAAGGCTATCAATTGATGAAAGCAAAGGATCTTTCCCAGCCGGGACAATATGCATGCAAAGAGCGCGTTACGCTGATCGGGCCTAAAGGCTCTCTGCATAATGTCGTCGTGCTTGGTCCTGAACGCAAGGAATCGCAGGTAGAGGTTTCGCATACGGATGCAGTCGTGTTGGGAGTACCTGTTCCCGTGAAAGAAAGCGGCAAGCTGGAAGGAACTCCGGGCATCGTGATTGCTTCGGGCAGCAATATGATTCGGTTGGAGCGAGGATTAATCGCAGCTCAGCGGCATATTCACGTGAAGGCGGAAGACGCAGAGAAATACAACGTGAAGAACGGCGAAATCGTACAGGTCAAAGTGTACGGCAAGCGACCTCTCATTTTCGACGATGTGTTGGTTCGAGTCAGCTCCAATTATGAAACATATATGCATATCGACTATGACGAGGCTAACGCATGCGGCTTTGCTAAAGGGACGAAGGGGAAAATTTTAAAGAAGAGCATCTAGGTTTAGGAGCGTGAAAAAATGAACATAGAAGCTCTGGATCGGGCTGCGATCATTGAAGCCGTTACGACTGAAGTGATCAAACGGTTGGGGCAGGGACAGACGGACGAACCGACCGTTCCCAAGAAGCAAGCGGTCCTTTTGACTGTGTCACCGGTACCGGAACTGGAGAGCATGCTGGATCAGCACTATGAGGTGCGTTATTACGACGAATCGCTTAGAGATTGCGATGTGTTGATCATTCCGAAGCTGTGCCTTCAACTGTTGTCCAACCTCGCTAACGGGATAAGCGCAGGCCCGCGTGAACGGTTCGTGCTGACGATGCTGTTGAAGGGGCGGAAGGTTGTTGCCATCGAGGAAGGACTGCTTTATCGCAAATATAAGTCGACAGCACCTGTCCTTTTGTACAAGCTGTACGACGAATTTGCGGACAGGTTGAACAGCTACGGCATCCGAGTGGTCAAAGAACAGGAATTGCTTGCGACTTGTATGGAGGATGGCCGGGCTACGGCTGTTACTCAGGTTGATAGAAGTAGCGAATCTGTTGATGCACCGCTCCACCCGGAAGTGTTGAATCGTAAAGTCATTACCGAAGCGGAACTGAAAAAATACCGCCTCCAAAACGGGAAAGAGATTGTCATTGATCGGCACAGCATTATAACGCCGCTCGCTCAGGATTATTTGCGCATGCAGCAGATGCAAGTGCACAGAAGATAACGGCGGGGTGAAGCTATGATCGTGGGACAAGTTACGGGAAGCCTATGGGCTACCCGCAAAGACAACAAGCTGAATGGTCTGACCTTCCTGGTGGTCAAGCCGTTATCGTATAACGATGAACCTATTCAACGCGACTACTTCGTCGCTGCGGATAACGCGGGAGCAGGCATTGGAGATACCGTGCTCGTGACGACTGGAAGCGCTGCCCGAGCATCGTTTGCCAATTCGGATGTGCCTGTTGACGCAGTCATTGTCGGCATCGTCGATTCCATCGAGGTGGCCCATGATTAGTGCGATTGGTGTTGTTGAGCTGCGCAGCATAAGCAAAGGATATGAGACAGCAGACCGCATGCTGAAGACTTCTCCAGTCAACGTGCATCATATGAAGCCGATTTGCCCGGGCAAGTTCCTCATCATGATGAGCGGCGACACCGCAGACGTACAGGCAGCGATGGATGCAGCAAGGGCGGATGCGGGCGAATTCCGAATCAGCGATTTTGAATTGCACGGCGTGCATCCTGACATCGTAGAGGGGTTGAAGCGACCTAATTCTTCTCAGCCTGTGGACGCGCTTGGAATAGTGGAGACATCTACGGTGTCTTCCGGTATTTTTGCATTGAATGAGGCTTTGAAGCAGTGTGATATTCATGTGAAAAAAATGAACCTCGGCATGGCGATTGGCGGCAAGTTCCTTGCCGTGTTCACGGGAAGCGTCAGCGATGTCGAGCAGGGGATGAAGGTGTTCGTATCCTCCATGGATCAAAAGCGGATTGTGCATCATACCGTGATACCTTCCCCGACCGAGGAAATCAAACAGCACTTCCGATAGGTAGTTCAAAAAGCCCGCTTTTGATCACGAAGTGACACTGGAAGCAACTCGGCATCGAATCTTGCGTTCACTCTCGAAGTCCGCTGCTCATGTAGTCTCGCCTACACTGCGCTGCTCCTTCTTCGAGTTCACGCAACCTTCTTGGTGCTGAAAACCGACCTTTTTGAACGCGATTAATGAAAGGTAGTTCAAAAAGCCCGCTTTTGATCACGAAGTGAGACTGAAAGCAATTCGGCATCGAATCTTGCGTTCACTCTCGAAGTCCGCTGCTCATGTAGTCTCGCCTACACTGGGCTGCTCCTTACAAGTTTTGCAAAGTAAAACTCGCTTCGGAAGCATACGCTTCGAGTTCACGCAACCTTCTCGGTGCTGAAAACCGACCTTTTTGAACGCTATACCGGAAGGAAGTTAAAAAGTTCGCTTTTGATCACATAGTGAAAGAATGGAGGAGCACGTTCGTGGAGATTAATGAAATCATCATATACGGCATGGTTATTTTCATGATTCTCGGTGCCATCGACAAGTGCATCGGGTACAAGTTCGGGTTGGGTCACCAATTCGATGAGGGGATTATGGCCATGGGTTCGCTCACGCTGGCCATGGTGGGGATCATCTCCCTATCGCCGGTACTGGCCAAGGTGTTAAGCCCGATTGTCGTTCCATTGTACAGCGCGCTGGGAGCTGACCCTGCCATGTTTGCTACTACGCTGCTGGCAAATGATATGGGCGGATTCTCATTGGCACAGGAGTTGGCGCAGACTCCGGAAGCGGGCTTATTCGCAGGTACGATTCTAGGGGCTATGCTTGGACCTACGATTGTATTCATCATTCCGGTTGCGCTTGGCATTATCAAGAAGGAAGATCAGAAGTATTTGGCTACAGGCGTATTGGCTGGTATCGTCACGATTCCACTCGGTTGCTTGATCGGGGGATTGGTGGCTGGTTATTCGATCTCGATGATTTTGTCCAACTTGGTGCCGATCATATTGTTCGCAGTACTTATCGCACTGGGCTTGTGGAAATTCCCGAAGGGCATGATCAAGGGCTTCACGATCTTTGGACAGTTCATTGTTATCGTAGCGACACTCGGACTCGCGGTTGGCATCGCGCAGCAGCTAACGGATATCACAATCATTCCGGGGCTTGCGCCTATTGAAGAAGGAATTAAAATTGTTGGCGATATTTCTATAGTGTTGGCAGGTGCCTTTGCAATGGTATTCGTCATTACGAAGGTGTTCAACAAGCCGCTCATGAAGCTGGGCAAGATGCTTGGCATGAACGAAATCGCAGCAGCGGGCTTGGTGGCTACGCTTGCCAACGTCATTCCGATGTTCGGCATGATGAAAGACATGGACGCGCGGGGCAAGGTCATCAACGTGGCTTTTGCCGTGTCCGCTGCATTCGTGTTCGGCGATCACCTCGGCTTTACGGCTGGGGTAGCGAAAGAAATGATTTTCCCGATGATTGTCGGGAAGCTCGTTGGCGGGATTACGGCGATTTTCGTAGCTGTATTTTTGGCGAAGAAAATGGCTCCTGAACCGAAGGAAGGGCAGCAGGAGGCCGTATAAGGCCGGGTTTGCTCCGCAAGCCGCTGCTCTGTAGTTAATGGCTTTCTCTTTAATATAGGACTCTCTCATAATTGGTGCCTCGCATGCCGAGCAATCGGCTGCGGGGCATATTTGTTTTTGTGGTGCATACAAAAGAAATGAAACGAATCGTAAAAGCCCCTGATTCATTAATTATCGCATCAGCAACATATACAAAATACATCTCTTCACGTTCGACAAAGGTATGTTCTTCGCAGAAAGATATGGAATTAAGTTGATTAAGGATATCGATTAAAAATACAATGGCTGCTTCTTCAGATTTCTTCTCTTCTCATCTCATGGATTTTTATTAGACACTCCATCCTCTCCCATTTATCTCGTACGTTTTAGATTTACCCAAGTCTTGTTGAGCAATTTCCTTTTAACTGTTACACACTTGTGGCACTGTTAACTGTTAGCTTTCAGTCTTTATTGAATGTGAACCTGAGAATTAAAATTGGTGTCGAGAGTTTTTTAGCGTAGCATCCGATTACATAACATTGGCGCTATTGATAAGAAATAGATGGGGGTGTTTTCGATGAAGGTGTGGTTAAAACATCCAGATCCAAACAATAAGTACGGAGCGAAGTTTACATTAGGAGATAGGGAGGTACAATTGACGGAAACCGCAATAATATCAGTAACACGTGGAGAAAAATTCAATATTTTCAGAATAATCATCAATGGAATGATTAATGAAATAGTAAAGAAACAACTTGCTAAGAATGAATCTTTATTATATGCCGAACTCTCAGGAGAACTTCAAGGAGGAATTGGTCAGACCGTAACTGTATGGAAAGATGGTAAATCAATGAATCATTTTAAAACTAAAGGTGTCCACAAGTTTGCAATGAGATTTTTTGGATGGGTTTTTTATAGCGGTAAAGTGCAAGCATATTTTTTAACATGGAGAATCTCGAACCAGATTCCTAATGACATAGAAATCGAAGAAGTAATTAAGAAATATGGAAGACATTTTGACGGGGGAAAGCTTGTCAGAGAAGCTCAACACCCTCCCAAAATATTGAATGAATAAAGAGATGAAATGAATCATTGGAAATACATTTGAAGTTGAAAGTAATTCGAGAAGTTAGGCCCTTCAGCTAATACCGTTATTCACGGGGCCTGTCGGCTCCTTGGCCCGCCCGAAGAGTTTGCCAGAGAAGCCCATACCCAGACAGGAACTGTTCCTGCGGTTCAAGTGAAAGTATAAGTAGAGGTGGAATACCATGGAATGGATCTGCGAAGCGATCTCTCAATATGGATATGCAGCATTATATCTGCTTCTGGCCCTCGGCATCGTCGGACTGCCTGTGCCGGATGAAATTTTGATGACATTGGTGGGGTACTTGCCATCTATATTTGTACTACAATATATCCCATCCCTTATGGTGTGTTTTGCCGGCACGATGACGGGAATGACGGTCAGCTACTGCTTATTTCTGGGTTGGGCGCATTCGCCTGGTGCCTGATTTTTATTACGCTTGGTTATTTCGTTGGTCTTCACGCTTGGGAGCAAAGAAGCTGATTGATTTCGGAAGCAAGGAGGGAAAATGCTCTTCGCAGGTGGGCAGAAGTCGACGTTTACGGATATTAAATTGAAAACTTCCAAGTTGAGATAGGAACAATAAATTATGGAATAAATCTGACGGCCCCCCAGTTTGGCTGCCTTGAGCCAGTGAGGGGACACGAATATTGAAACGTTATCAGAAACCACCCCAAAACGATTTAAATAGGTGACTTATGAATAAATTTATAAATTCAATTCTGTACGCTTGGAAGAATTCAGCTTACTGGTACACAGCCATACGATAAAAAAGTTCAGCGCGACAACGATCACATTCCCTATCATGCCGCCCGTATAGGGGAAACTGAAAATTGTCTGAAAGTAATTCCATGAAATATGGAATCCGATAGCGAGCCAGAGGCTGCCTGTTCTGACGAACATATAGATGAACATCAACCCAGCGGCAAAGGCCATAATAAAGGCAAATAAATGATACTGCGGATTCACCAAGTGCATGCACATGAACAATGCTGAAGAGACGAAAGCGGCAACCCAAGTGTTGCTCGTCTGCCGGATAGTCGTAAACAAATATCCTCTGAATAACACTTCCTCGCCCGTTCCGACTAAGATACACAGGATCAAATTAGGCAGGAGAAGTGACGTATCGAGCGTTGATAAAAAGCTCGCTTCCATTTCTCCTGTGAGAATCATTTGCAAGCCAAGCAAAAGCGTGCAGGCAAAACCAAGGACAACGCCATACAGCAAATTTTTAATACCTTTTACTGTTATTCCAACATCGCTTAACGGCCTGCGATCGAACACCTTCAAACTGAAAACAACAGACAACGTTAAAGAAAGCGGAATGACCAAATTCGAAACTTTTCCCTGCCCGGTGACGAACTTGAACCCATACGCAATCGAAAAGAGCAGCGCGATAAAAATGAGGCCAAGCCTTAGTACCTTCCAAAATGTCTGTAAGTTCCTTTTTTTGTATGTAACCACCTTGCTCCATTCCTTCCTGTCATCATATGGATGTTTGCTTATATCTTAAATATACGCTAGTTATTAACACCAAGGCAATTCTTGCAGCGTAAAAAACGAAGAGCGGATGACAAAATTAGCATTTTGTTCAGCGGCTCTATCGAAATATAGTAAGTTATAATCAAATATACTTGGATAGTCCTATAACTAAAGTTCTCCCTCAAGAATCTTTACCAGATACACTTCAGGATGTGCAAGGAACTCTTCAAAGCTGCACAGATCCGCATAGTCCCTGTGCTCCTCATCATAATAGCCTACACATTTGTGCTTCGGATTCCAGACAATCAGGATATCCGAGTAGTTGTCCACTTCCGCAGACAGCCGCAACAGTTTTTGCCGCCCGGCCTTCATCTCAATCGTATCGGTAAACGTGAAAAATTCGACATATTCAATGCTATAATCGTTCTCCGGCAAATCAATGCGCAGTTTGTCTCCCGTCAGGAAAGTCATGAGGTCTTGGGGAAGCTTGTAGCTTTTCAGCGCATATCGTTTATTTTCGAGATCATGAAACGCGGGCGGCTCCAACAATTTCAAATATTCGGCCATACCCATGTTCTTGCTCCTCACCGCAATCGTATAAGCCCGTTCTCCATCTTTTTCTGGGATGGTGACATCTGCGCCGTGTTCAACCAGGAATTGAACCATCGCAAGATCGCCATTTCTGGCTGCAACCGTTAAGGGAGTGGCTTTATAAGGATATACCATATCCGGTTCGTTGAAGTTAATATCTACGCCATGCTCCAAGAAGAATGCGACTGTTTTTAAGTCATGTTTGTCGACCGCTTTTCTCAGCGTGTTACCGCCATGCTTTTTAATATCCAAGCCAAGCTCGTGAATAAGAGGGATGTTCTTTTCGTTTCCATAATAGGCCTGTTCGTAGGCACCTGATTGGACATTGTTGAGCGCGTTCAGCTTAGCTCCGTGAGCCGCGACATAACGGACGATCTCTTCTCCGCAATAGCGTACGGCAGTCAAGAAGGAGGGATTATTGTTGGCGTTCAAATGAACCCCATGCTCGACTAGCAGCTTGAGGACATCCATCTGTTCTGAAAGGAGTGCAATATCTAAGGGACTCAATGTGGTGTACTGGCTTAGCGCGATACCTTGTTCGATATCCCAACCATTGGCAAGCGCTTCGCGCAGCGCCGGAACATTTCCTTCATGAATGTGCATCGCAATTACGGGGAGCGTATCGAAACTGCCGATATCCTTAAGTTTGATCATATGTATCCACTCCAGTATCGTATATTCAAACATACTGCCTGTTTGCGATAGAATGGGCCTGCCGTACAAGTGCCGAGCGTTTCTACAAATCTTAATGAGCCGTGAATTTCTTCTCAGATGGTGAAGACTTCCTTGTATAAGTATATATAAACTAGAACTCATAAAACAACATATCGGGCGGATCGGCTCTTCCAACAGTCAGCTGGATTGAATGTGCTATTAATGAGAATCATTATCATTTGTGACACGCGGCAGTGCGCAAATATGGCTGAATGGCAATGTGAACATGGTTCGACGGTTTCACGTATTCCACGGCGGCAAAGGCGCCAATCTTGACATTGAAGCAGGGGATGGGTTCGAATGTTATCTGATTCTGTATAAAGCGACATTGCCGCCGTGCTGACATGAGCTGCAACTTATGCTTGAACATGAGAATCCATTTCAACAGCAATATGCGCTCACTCCGCAATATCCGGTTAGCTTGTTGGACAGGCAAGGCAGATGCAGAACGCATGGAGACGATCGGAGGGGTGGAAAAGCTGCATGCTAAATCGCTGTTCTATCAATTCGTCTAAAAATTGTTATGGCAAATGCAGCGGCAGGGCATGGAAACGAGTAACCTGGATTTGTCGGGGCAAGGCGCCTAGCGTGATATTCTTCTCATCAACGAGTTTGCCGCGCTGCTTGTCAGCCTCAATCAGTATGCCAGCATCATAAGCCTCTTTCGCCGTGGGATAAGATTTTGTCTCCTTCTGCTTTCGATCCCGTTTGCCGTTTACAATGACTTCCACGCTATACCGGTATGTAAAACGGCCATTCCGTATGTTCGGTTAAAGATATATAGTAAACAGCCTTACGGCCGGGAAGCGCGAAGGTTCAGTAAAAAACGGTAATTATTCATCCTTATACCTCACAGTATATCGATAATAATGCTGTTTTTAAGAAGTTGGTTACGGGAGAAACGGTGAACGCAGAGAGAAAAGGAAAGGACCCGTTCATCAAAGATAAGTTGATGACGGATTCAGCAATGGAATACCTGCTTCGAATATCGTTAGATGGATTGAAACGTGTCTTGAGAAATAACAAATTCACGATGCCCGATGTAACTGTTACGGAGCTCGAAGAGTAACCGTAGTACGTACGGTATTTAGAGATTTAAAAATAGCGACAAATGCTTTAACAGCGCTGTTTTTTGGAATTGATGGGGTTTGGCAGTCGTACGACTAAGACGCCACTGACTGCGACTTATAACGATGTTATGATGATAGTGTGCAATAATATCAATTCATAACCTTTCTCCTCCATAGCCGCTCCTTCGGGGGCGGTACTTTTATTTAGTAGCATTCTTACATTAACCTTACAGTTGTCCTAAATCCATTGTTAGATGTAAAATTATAGATTACGATGACCTTGCTACATAAAATATCTAACTGAGGAGGTTGTTACAATGAAAAAGACACTAATTGTATTAGGAGCAACGGCAACATTGCTGGCAGGTATCTTGGCTCCAACAACAGGTTTTGCAGCTGAAAGAAGTGCCGCACAACCAGAAATCAAAAATGTAAAAGCCAATGCTAGCTATGAGTACATTCCTTCTTATATTTTTGTTGGCAGTAGTTTTTATTTTCCGAGCAGATATAAACACCCTAGCGTCTGGGGGTTTGATAATGGTGTGGTATCAGTTGATTTCTTGGGTAAAGTAACAGGTCTGAAAAATGGAACGGCAACAATTCAGGTATGGGATGAAGAAGAAAGGGAGACAAAGACGTTCTGGATTTCAGTATATTAATAGTGGTTAGGTCGCTGATTATTCAGCGGCTTTTTCTATTTTACGGAAAGGGGGCTGATCCAAGATGGCAGGAGAACGGAAAAATAAGTACCATTCACATGTTGAACCCAAGCTCCTGCTTGTAGAGGCATAGGCGCGGGACGGGACAATAGACGAGGACATAGCCAAGAAATTGGGCGTTGCATACTCAACATTCAGAGAGTATGTCAAGAAGTACCCGGCATTATCGGCAGCCTTAAAAAAGGGCAAGGAAGTAGCAGACGTTGAGGTTGAGAATGCCCTATTTAGGCGTGCGATCGGGTACCAATACGACGAAGTGATCAGGGAAGCCGCGACGCAGATTGACGAGGAGACAGGCGATCCAGTGACGGTTATGGTCGAGACCAAGCGCGTAACCAAAGAAGTCCAGCCGGACGTCACAGCACAAATATTCTGGCTGAAGAATCGACGGCCGGATAAGTGGCGGGATAAACAAGACATCCAGCACAGCGGCAGCATGGACGTGAACAACTTCTCCAATGACCATGTTTGAGCTGGTTGAGGCTATGACCTCGTATCACAAGCGAAGCTATGGGTTTGGAACCATCGTGGGAGCGCCGGCTGGAGGAGATGACATGGGACCGGTTATCGGCTTAGATGCATCGAAAGGGACAAGTGTGATTCAAGCGTTTCTTAAACGCAATGAGGTTTTTGGAAAATCGGAAGCAATAGAGCATACCGAATAACTTTCTTTACATCAGTGATAGGGGACTCTAAAAAAACTTTTGCTCCAGAATAATCAGGCAGTGATATCGAACTAAGCTTTTCGTTATTTGAGTCAAGGAAATCAATGCTTAATGCAGCAACATTAAATAGCGGATGTTGTGTGTTATCTTCAATATCAATCCGCCTGCTTATCAACGATTAATACGTTCCCGATGATCTGGATGACATTGCCAACTTCAGCTTCTGACGGTCGCAGATGCTGCAGGGGCAAAGGCAGAGTGGAATGGTAAAGAAAAGAAGGCGGTCCTTACAACGGGAAATGCCTAATTATTCTCGTATGGGATATAAGCCAAGGCACAACGACAGCAACACTAATACTATGAGTATGTACCTAACGAAAGGAGGTTGCTCGCATGAGTGGAGTTGTTGGAGGAGTTGGATGTGGTGGAGTCGGAGGTCTCTGGACTTCAACGGGTGTAATCTTGGTTCTGTTCATTTTGTTGGTAATCATATTAAGTTCGTGTTTTATTTAAAAAATCCGAATTAGGCCGTATCCTCTTAGGCCAGTGCTCATGGACGACCTTTATTGCATGCCCTGCTTATTGTGCAGGGCTATTTAGTTTGTTTTGGTGTATACTAGAGCCGAACCGGTTCGCCGGTACAGTCGAAGAGCCGTTGGGAAAGCATCCCACGGCTCTTTTGCCATTGAATTGACATTGATACATCAGGGGTTTGGAGTTTGATGTGATATCCACATCCTGATTAATTATATAATATATTTACCTTTGGGAGGGAGGATTTGGTAATAAAAAGACCATGAAATCGTTCGTAGTCTGTTAGTCAAATCATTTCATGGAAAATTTCATTCTTTAGTAAATCTAGATGACAAAGATATTGTAGCGTTATTAGATGAAACTTGGACTAATGATTCAAATCATTTAGCAGAAAAACCAACGCTAATCAAGGAAAATGGAAAAACGATTTGGATTCATGAATGTATGTAAGTTTTTTATTGGAATGGGAGTTCTCAATTACCAACCACAAGAGAAGGAATGTTATATTGAGCACATTGCGATCCATTCCAGTTACCACAATAAAGGAATTGGTAGATTACTTCTCGCATGGTCTAAAGATTTCGTTCTTAATCATGCTGAATTTGAGAGATTAACTTTATATGTGTCTGACAATAATAAAAATGCGATTCATTTATATGAAAAGATGGGGTTTTATATCGAAAAATCAAACTATAACTTTATAAGTGGTCTTTTCTTTAAAGAATTGAGGCCATGCTTCTTTAATCGCATCGTCAATAAGTAGATTATAGTGTTGTAACGAAGCACCTATGTCTTCGACAGCTAATGCTGTCCAGACGGAATACTGGGCAATACGATATCATCAGCGTATCTTCTACAATGTCCCACAATTTAATATGATGCTTACCAATGAGGACAACAGCACGAGATGATTGTGAGTTAAAAGCTGATGGGCTGTATTTCCCAGCATTTATTTAATAGTTGATATTTTGTTTCCTATCTTAAAAATAGTAAAAATCATTAAAAATGTAGTCCATTATGACTATCAAGGCAGGAGTAAAGTTGTCAAAAACATCTGCAGTGAGACCGAATAACATAGGGCCAATGGATCCAAACATAAATCCTCCAAATTGCATCATAGCAGACCAAGATGTTGCTTCTTCCTCACTATTAGCCTCTTCAATAGGAATGAGTAGAGCTAAAGGAAAAAGACCACCAGCTCCAATTCCTAAAAATATAGTAGCTATCCAAGGGAGAGAATGTCCCATTAACAAGCTAATTCCTATTAATTCCGACAGACTACATACAAGTAACCAAGTTTTGCCACCACCTATTTTGCTAACGAGTACGGGCATTAAAAAACTTACAGGTATTTGTATAGCTGTAAACAGGGTGAGAATTAAACCAGATTGAGAATGGCTCATACCCATTGATTGTACAAGCGGTGCTAACCAAGCTGTTATAGAATAAAAAATGGCTGCCATGCAACCAAAAAATAACATAAATAAATAAAGGCTCAATCCAAAACATAGTGCTTGAATAATAGAAAAACATCTGAACATTCCGTAAGATGGTTGTGCGACCAATCCAACTGTGAGGAATGACAGATGCACAATCAGTATACCGATTTTTTACTCCGACTGCCAGATGTAAAAACAAAACAAGTCTTGGAAATCAATGAAAGCACCCTCCATATCGAAGTAACTCCCATCGCTGTGAGACAAGCCTGTCCATGTTGCCAATTAACGGAGCACGTCATCCGTAAAGGACAGAATCGGGTTCGCCGAATTCGTCATCTGGGAGTTGGAGGGCAAAAAATCTATCTTCTCGTTCCTGCCATCCGACTGTTCTGCAAGTCCTGTGATTGCGGGTTCGTCTGGAATTATTCCTTTGTTGATCCAGGGAAGCGATATACGAAAGCCTTTGAACAGCAAGCACTTCAGACGGCACGTGTGGCTACGGTCAAACAAAGCGCAGAGCTTCATTTCCTGCCAAACAGCACCCTTCATCACAAGCATGAGCAGTGGCTAGCCATCGAAAGTAAACGCCTGCAAAAGCAAGGATGGAAAGAAGCTGCTTCTATGTCCAAGCTTGTTCTGGGGATTGACGATTTTGCCATTCGAAAAGGACACACCTACAATACGGGCATTCATAACTTACGCGGCGAAACGCTACTGGACATTTTGCCTGGTCGAAAGCTGGATGAACTGCGGATCTATGCAAAGCAGAGTCCTGCTTTTTTAGCGCTGCGTCCCGTGGCTGTTGTGATGGATTTAGCTCCGTATTACCACACTTGGATTCGAGAATGTTTTCCTGAAGCCATCCGTGTGGCTGACCGTTTTCATGTGCAGCGGTATGTCGTAGAGGCGGTTCAATCGATTCGCAAATCGATCACCCCTACCCTAGCTCCACAAGCGAAAGCACATCTTAAGGCAAAGCATCGCCTTCTGAATCCTCGTGTGGAATCCTTGTCTGTTGAAAAGCAGGAGGAACTACGAGACATACTGGGATATTCCGCTTTGCTGAAGCAAGCTCACGCTTGGAAAGAAAGTTTCAGTCGATGGTACGATTACTCACCAAATGAACATACCGCCAAGCAATGGCTGCATCACTGGCTCGTTCAGGGCAAACAAATTCAACATCCGGCGATTATGCTTTGTTTGAAAACCATTAAAAATTGGAAAACCGAGATCCTGAATTACCATCGTTGTCGCTGGACGAACGCTGCGGTTGAGGGGCGAAACAACCGAATAAAAGCTTTTCAGCGTAGGCACTATTTTACTCGAAACCGCGAACGTTACGTGCAAGGTCTTCTCGTAGAATGCAACTACGCGCATTATGGTTAAAATTGAATCAAGCACTAACTTTGGGATTGAGCCTAAATAAACACGTTTATTCGTTATACGTAAAGACGGAATAGCCATCACCGTTTTATTCGTTTTTCCTTTTCTTAAAAGGGGGAGAAGTAATAAAGCGGCGATAAAAGCTAAAATACTCCAGAAACTTAATGCATGCTGCCAGGAGCCCTTCAATTTTTGGAATAACGGTACAGATAAGCTAGATGCAATCGCTGCACCAATTACCATGGAGACAGAATAAACGCTTGTTACACTAAGCTTTTCAGGGAAATACTTCTTTATAAATCCTGAAATTAATGGCTCGGTAATACCGATGCCAATACCAGAACATAATGCTGCAGCGAGTAGGAGTATACTGCTGTTAATGAATGCCCGAAAGAATAGGTAGTCTTTATGTTCATAAAGAACATGAACTAGCCGAGCAGGATATTATTTCTCCTACAGATTTGAGCAATATTCCCTTAGTTATGTATCCTAAGGGTTTCTATGGACGTGAATTAATTGATACGTGGTGCGAAGAACAAGAGGTATCTATCGAGGCAATTATGGAAACAGGATCAGCTACTTCTTTGTTTCAGCTTGTGAAAGAAGGAATCGGGGCTACAATTCAACCAAGTCAATTGATTGAAAGTTTTCAATCGTTAGGCATTCGTGCAATTCCGATCAAGGGCTCACCTATTAGAGATTTAGAAATATTTTATCGAAATGATAAATATGCAAGTTTAGCCGCTGAAACATTCATGAAAAGGCTAGAGGTGTTTTTTTCATAACACCTTATAATATAGGAATGTATTATTTCATTTCAGGCCTTTTGAATAACCAAATTATGTAACATAAGAAAGCCCCTGTTGAACATTCGAATAAATTGTTCGATTCTTAAATGCCATTCAATGGGTATTCGACCAAGATCAAGTAAACCTATAAAACGTGCAAAAGACAAAGTTGTATGGAATTACTAAAACATTAGAAAGAGGATATTTTATGAATCAGACTATTTTCAATTCTTTTGTAAATACTGCCCATAGACTAAACAAAGATTTTCATATTACACCATTACTTTACGGTTCGTTAGGTCTTGAGATTTTAACTGGAATTGAGTTTTCTCCAGAAGATATTGATGTGCTTATACCAGAGGTATTCTTAACCTCGCAATGGGATGAGTTTAAGGAAAAAATGGAGAGCTACGGATATCAATTAATAAATTTAGAAGAACATGAGTTCGTAAAAGTCAATTATCGGATCGCATTTGCAAGTTTCGAAGAACTAAGAGAATTTGCTGGTATTGATTTAGAAGCAATTGAGATAGTAAACCATGAAGGGACATGTTATAAGTTGCTGAACTTAGAACAATACTTGAAAGTCTACAAAAGATCTTCAATGGATGGATATCGAAAGACGAAGAAAAACGATAAAGACACTAATAAAATTCATTTGATCGAAACCTTATTGAAGAAGTAACATCAATGTAAGCATAACATTGACGCTGTGTGGTATAACCCCTTGGAAATAAAATCCGTGAAACCATATACAAAGCATGCCTATATGGACTAGAAAGGAGTTGGATAGATGAACAAGATAACTTGGAATAGAGAGAAACTGTGGCAAGGGTGTGTATTGGCTTCAATCGCTCACGCAATCAACGTTGCACACTATCCTGAATTTGTTCACGAACAATCTTGGGACGGCTTCAATTATAGCGTACAGGATAGTTCTGGCACACGGGGAACAATAACATTCCATCCTAGCTACTTAGCTATTCGCGAGTTAGCCAAGCAGGTCGGAATGAATGAATGCAAGCTGAAAAAGGGATTCCGTGAAAGGTTCGGCATGACGATCTTCGAGCTTGTGCGTCAAAAACGGATGGAGAAAGCGCTCTGGTACATGGAAGTAGAGCGTTTGAACGTGGGGGAAACGGCTGTGTCGGTCGGCTATAGCAATGCCAGCAATTTCACGACGACCTTCCGCAAGCTTCATGGCTGCAATCCCAGCGAATATTTAAAGCGCATCGACCAACTGGATTTGGAGCGGCACAGGCTGCAGAATAGTTTGGAATAGCAGAAAGCTATAAGGAGAGTTCTCTATGAAAAGAAGCGGGAGCTTGGCAGACAGCTTTCTTCTGTATCTTCTCACTCCGGGAATGGGAAAAAAAACCGAAAAATCAGTGTTCCTAGGCATTCACATAAACAACTTCCTCTAGTCGATAATACAATGTCTCAAACCCAAGAGGAGGTTTATCATGGCGAATGTAAAAGTAAGCCCGCGATTCCAAAGATTATGCAACCAATTTGCCACAATTTTAGGCGGGGAACATGAAATTGATCCAGGACCCGTTTGTTTTGTCAGCCGGGCCAGAAGACTGAAAGCGACCATTTTAGGAAGACGCACAACTTCACCTTTGGTTCGTTATCAGCTGTTCTCGTTCGAATCCCTTGATAGGGAGGGACGCGCGCTCTGCTTAGGTGAAACCGCGTTGTTTCAAAACCAGGCCAACCGATTAATTCGCAATCTGCAAAGAAATGGTATCACGGTAACGGCCCTTCATAATCACTGGCTGAATGAGAGACCTCGATTAATGTATATCCACTGGGAGTCCATTGACAACCCAATCGCATTTGCCAGGAAAACGAAAGCGTCTATTGCCTTCTTGGGCTAACCATAACCCTAAACGAAGGGGTGCTTGGTAGGAAAAACGGTATTGCGAAAGGTTAATCATGTTGAGGCATTCCCCACGAAGTAAAGCAAGCTTCTGCAGCTTATTCCAATTACTTTGTGGGGATCCCTGCAACTACCGCTGCTTTGAACCAGGATGTCAATTACATAAAGGGAATAGATGGAAATCAGACGTCCCGATATGCCTGCTCCGCAATCGAATCATTCTTCTTCCCATTCCATGCTTCGTAAGTGAGGGGCTTTTTTTCGTAATTGCCTGGCAATCGTATAACCAATGAGGAACGCAGCGGCTGAAGTGTTGCCGTCTACCGTAAATGGAATGATCGAAGCATCGGCAACGATTAAATCTTTCACCCCATGCACCTTTCCTAAGCGATCGACGACTCCGCCTTTATTTAATGGGGCCATCCGGAGAAAACTTTGTTGGTGATGATTATGATCGAAATTGTCCTGAATAAACTTCTCTAGCTTTAAGTCATCCTCTATAACATCAAGCGTTGGCGATATGAGCCGATAAGAAGAATCAATCCGAGCCAGTTCCAATGCGATATCCTTTATATATATTTTGTAAATGTTTTTTACTGCTTCCATGTCACTCGGATCAGCGAGAAATCCTTCATCGGCCAGCACGATTTTAAGCGGATCCTTATTTTGGATTTTGATCGTTCCGCGACTCTTCGGTCGCAAAAAAAGAATCGCCAAGGTTAACATTCCATCGGAACCGATACCGATCAGTTGCACCGAACGACGAGTTGGAGCTGATCCATTAGGGTTAGGCAAAAAGGCTCCGCCTGTATAAAGAGCGCTCGGATCGTTGGAAGGCAGTGCGCGATCATTGTGGTTGGTTGTAAAAACGGCGAAATTTAAGGTGTGATTTTTCAACCTCCTCCCTACGTGTGGATTATGAAAGATGACGGGGATCTCTGCTTCTTTTAGCGATTTAGCCGGCCCGATTCCGGATAACATTAAAAGCTGAGGGCTGTTGATTCCTGCTGAAACAATCACTTTTTTTCGTGAATAAGCCCGGACGCATTTTCCTTCTTTTAAAAATTCCACTCCAATTGCCCGCTTGCGGGAAAAAAGAATTCGAAGAGCAGTTGTATCAAAGAAAACGGTAAGTTTTCGGCCGCGAACGCCCCGACCTGTCGGCGTCATGATTTCCGGAGAAAGGAAAGCTGTTGAAGAACTTTCCCTTTGACCATTTGGTTTTTGATATAATTGCCAGCGGGTAAAGGGACCCAGAGGAGTATCAGGATCATTATAGTCAAGAATCCGGGGAAAACCGGTAGCTTGCTCAATCGCTTCCGTCAGTTTGTCCGCCATGGATGTTGGAACGGCCGGTGCTTGCCTGATGTCTATTCGTCCATGAAACCCGTGTGCCGCAGGATTATCGGTTTCTCCATTGTACTTTTCTAATCGTTTAAACCGCCGAATGGCCCTCTCGGGGGACCAAAGAGGACCCAGCAACCTTTCCCATTCTTGAAACACGGCTGATGTCGGTCGTACATACTGCTCCCCGTTGATGGAAGAACCGCCACCCAAGAGGCGGCCCGTGGTCCATTCGAATACCCGATCATCAAGTCCCGCTTGAGGAACGCCTTCCCCTTGCCAAAAGTAATTGGGGAAAAATCTTTCCTCAAGTTCCGGAGCAAAGACAGAGTCCCTAATCGGTTCATCTTTATCGTTATTATCACCCGCTTCTAAAACAAGCACAGACGTTTTTTTATTATCCGTAAGAGTCTTTGCGATGACAGCACCTGCCGGACCTGTGCCAATAACAATGTAATCAAAAGTTAATTCCCTTTTCATCCAAGCTCTCCTTTTTAAAATAGACTAATGTAGAATATTACTTTGTTCTGTCCGGTGTGCCTATCTCATCATCCTTTTCGATTTGCTGAAATCGAGTCGAAAGCCCACACCAATTGCCTAACAATTACATATCTGTATTAGGTAAATAACTGTCAACGGGATCGTAAACCAATTTCCAAATGCTTTTATGTAAATAATCCATATTCATCAAACATGTCTGGGCAGTAGGACATGTTTTTTTATTGAGATAAGCAACCAGAGCAAATCGTTTATTTTAAAAAAAGTCAATAGACAATTAGCCAATTGAGACATTCGCACATATGGTATGGAGTAGATGATGCCGTAGAAAGGAGCTTAGGTAGGAACGATACGTAATATCCCATGCTTTACCTGCCCTTTAAGAAAAACGGTGGTATTCCGAAAGAAATTGTCCTTGATTTACTTTTCACTAAATGCAATATTTAATCCAATAGTTCCTAGTAACGAACCTTGAATATAGTTTAATTACAAACAAATTGGTCTGGGCCAGGCATTAAAGTAAGAAGAACGGCCACCCCCAGAAAAGATAAGACGGATAGTAAGTCCACTTTCATCAGCTCCTATATGTTTATTTCATAAGCGTCATTTTAGGGGAAGGTTTTCACGAATCATTGATATAAATTCTTTAACAAAGGGTTCGTATTTTTCATGTTTACGCGTACATAATGCAATGGTGTTGATGGGGGACAGCTCATCTACATAAACTTTTGCAAGCTCTCCTCGCTTAACAAATTCACAGGCTGCTAAAGATGAGATAAAACTTGCTCCGTAACCGGAGCTTACAGCGTGAATCGTCTCGTTCAGCCCGCTAAATTGAAGCGCTACTTTAGGCGGTTGAACCATGTTGGTCTTACACAGTGCGAACAACCTCTCCCTAGTCGCGCTTCCTTCCTCCCTCATAATAAAAGGCTCTGTCATCATTTGACTAAAGGTGATATGCTGATTCGCATACTTGTGGTCAGGGGCGACCACAAACCAAACTTCGTCTTTGTAAAGCTCCTCCCACTCAACTTCATCGGGGTAAAATTTTGGTTCTCCTCCACATATGGCGATATCTGCTGCATAATTCACAAGTTGATCAAGAACAATCTTCGAATTAGCTGTTGTAATCGTTACCTCTATTTCTGCATGATTGCTTTTGAATTTGGCGGCCCATCTTGGAATAAGAAAACTCGTTGCCAAATACGTTCCAACGACACGTAATTTACCACTTTTATGACTTCGATAATCTTCTAGGATAGACTCGATCTGATCTTCCAAAGTAAATAATCTTCTAGTCGGATCTATTAGTTTTTGTCCAACAGAAGTAAGTGCTACTCCTCTTCCTTTGGGTTCAAACAAGACAACATTTAATTCTTTCTCAAATTTCTTGATCTGGGCAGTAATAGCCGGTTGGCTTATTTTAAGTTTGCTTGCTGCTTGGGTAACGCTTCCCGTCAATGCAACCGTGTAGAATATCTTTAGAGCATGTAAATTCATAAAGGGTACTCCATTTTATATAATTTTTAATTATGAATGATGTTTAAAATATATTTTTATTATATATTTTTCAATAGTATACTCTGGACAACAACTTGTGTAAATATGGAGGGCAATGCGATGACTGAGACTATTTTATATTTGACCAGACACGGACAGACGGAGTGGAATGTAGACAAGAGAATGCAAGGGCATAAGGATTCACCTCTTACAAGCTTAGGAGTTCTTCAAGCAGAATGGTTACAAAAGAGATTAATAACAATACCATTCGATGCGGTATATTCTAGTTCCAGCCCTCGGGCATTGATAACAGCTCAGATTGCAGCCGGGAGTAACCATGCGACTATCGTGCCCATGGATGAATTAAAAGAAATAAATATGGGACTGTGGGAGGGACAACGTATAGAATTCATACAGGAGCATTATGCTCAAGAGTACTTTGATTTTTTCAACAAACCTCATCTATACCAGCCAACAGGCTCTGGAGAAACTTATATGCAGTTGATGAACAGAGTGATACCCGCTATAGACGGCATCTTATCAAAACATCAGGGAGAAAAGGTGCTGATTGTTACTCACAGATTAACCTTAAAGACAATCATGGGCTACTATGGGAATAAAGAATTATATGAACTTTCAGGTTTATCGGATATTGAACCGACTAGTCTATGTAAGATTTCAGTGAAGGAGAATGTTCCATCGATTGAAATGTACGGGGATACGTCTCATTATCAAAATTAACAGTTCGTGAGAGTTTAGCGCTGACGGTTTCGCAATAACAAAGGGCACCCATAATGATTGGGTGCTCTTCATTTATGCCAATTTTGAGCCTAGTTTTTGAATTTGTGCTAACCACTTTTCGCGCATTTGATCCGTTGATGTCCTAACCGGTCCGAGTTCAGTAATACGAACAGGGCTGATTCCGCTAAAATTCAGGATGGCACGCTTCATGATGTGATGACCTGCCTGCTTGTATACGAAACGGTTATACCAAGAAGGGGTATCCATTGTTACGATTAGACGGGCTGACTTACCTTTTAACAGTTTATCTATAAATATGGAATTTGGACGATATTTGTATGCGAAACCAGGCAAAAATATTCGGTCGATAAACCCTTTCAGAACCGCAGGCATCGCGCCCCACCAAGTCGGATAGACGAATACCAGGTGATCGGCCCAACGGATTGTCTCTTGCGCATTCAACAGATCTATCTCGAGTTCCATTCTGTGAGAGTAGCCGTACTTTAGATTAGGGTCAAAGTTCATTTTACTCAAATTAATGATACGTACATGCGCCCCGCTTTCGGTCGCTCCTTTCGCATAAGCCGCAGCTAAACCGGCGCAAAAACTTTCAGAGTAAGGATGTCCCATGATGATTGCAATATTCGACTTCATTCATTTTCCTCCTGCTTGCCAGATGATGTTTGACTTGCCACACAAGTGAAATATAACGTTATAACATATAAGCTATCGTGATATGATAGTGGTGAACGAAAGACGCTATGTATATAATAAGCTGCGCGAAGATGCATAAAAATGATGAAAGGCGCAAAAAACATAAGGTTTTATGCAAATGCGGGAGGGCAGTTACTATTGAATCATTATGACGTACCGGTTTCCCAGATTTATCCCATTATAAAAACTCTTGTGCTTCAAGGTTATGATGTCGATGTTTTTTGTAAATATGCTGCGTTTGATGCGAATTTGCTCCAGAATGCTGAAGCTCGAATTTCGGCGGAGGAATTTGAAAGATTAATTGAATCGGCCTCAGCCTTCACACAGGACGAAGCATTTGGATTACACCAAGGGCAGACTATAGAAATTTCTGATTTAGGCGTTTTGGGATATGTGATGGTGAACTCCAAAACTATCGGTCAAGCTTTGGAAGCCTACCAAAGATATAACGTCACTGTGTGCAGTGTATACAACATCGGGTGGGAAGTAGAGCGGGACGATGTCTTAATGCAAGTGATTTTTCAGGATTCGCTCAGACAGACCTCGAGGCATTGTGTGGAGGAGATGGCGAGTTCTTTATACCATATCATGATTAGGTTGAGCTGTCGCTCGATCCCTGTAACAGGCATACAGTTCGCGCATGCTTCTCCATCTGACATTAGCGAACACATATCAGTGTGGGGGGTAGAGCCTCAGTTCGGAAGCGGAACAAATTGTATTCGCATGGGTAAAGAGGTTTTGGAATATCCCATTCTATTCTCTGATGCGCAGTTGTTGGGAGTTTTCGAGACCATTGCGGAAGAAACGAGAAGCAAACTTCTTCAAGGCCACATGTTTTCAGACCAACTCTACAAGTGGATCACCCAGTCTATGCCATCCTTTATTCCAACTTTAAAAGATACGGCTAAAGCGTTCAAACTGAGTGCAAGAACAGTGCAGGCAAAATTGAAGCAGGAACATACATCCTATATCCAGTTATTAAATCGAGTTCGGAAGGAGCTCGCCATACGCTATTTAACCAATCCGGAATATACAGTAGGGGAAGTCGCTTATCTTCTTCATTATTCAGAGCCGAGTGCATTCCAAAACGCCTTTAAAAAGTGGACGGGATTAACACCGGGGCAGTATCGAGCAGACTCGACAAGGGGTTAGTTGTCGGATGTATAATCGCAAAAGCATATTCAGACAACACGCGATCCGGTCTAAGATAAGAGCTATCTGAGACGCTTAATCTGCTCAATATCATCTGGCCGTTTATGACCATTACAGCAGTTGTTAAAACATCGCGGTGTACTGCGCTGATTGTATCGTGCTCTTGACAAGTTGTGTGAAACACAGTGCGGCTCCAGCGGATTTGGATATACGGGACTCCTTAGTCCTCCGGTGTCTGGTCGAGGTATAGGCGAGTCACTTCCGTATATTCGCCTTGCTCCATTTCTTTCTTGGTTGCTTTTTCTTCAAGCGGATCGTGCCCGTTCATACTAGGCGCAATCGTTGGCTCTTCTTTGTGCTTCTGTTTTTTGTTATCCATTATCATCCACGCTCCTTACTGTTAGATTTCCGAAAGGCCGAGAAATTATACCGGCATATTGGTGTTGGCCGTCACTGCTGCTTCTATCTATTTGACTAATTTGCTGCCTGCATTTTCAATGCCCGACCCGACAGGGAAATATGCAATCGGAACAATATCCCAGCATTTGACGGATGAAGCTCGTGATGAAACACTGACTGCTGAGCAAGGGGACAAGCGGGAGTTAATGGTTAATGTATGGTATCCCGTTGATTTCGATAAGGCCAAGTCGAATCCAAAAGAGAGTTATCCGTCGGAGCTTGGGGAAGCCATTAGTCTTGTGTTCGGCGTACCCAAACAGTTGTTCAGTCATGTAACCACGATTCCAACGCATGCTGTTCAAGGAGCAGAACTGTCAACGGCTGAATCAAGCTATCCAGTGCTGCTGTTCTCTCCCGGCGTCCGGTCCACTCGTTTCCAGAGCATGACCGCTGTAGAGGAATTGGTTAGTCATGGTTATATCGTAGTGGGCATCGATCATCCTTACACGTCCGCGAAGGTCTCCCTCCCTGATGGCCGGACTGCTTTCTATCAGGTAGGTCCGGAATAGCCGACGTCGGACGCCAGCGGAGATTTACGAGAGCAACATAAGTGGGGTCGGCATTCGCGCAGCGGACGCCAGGTTCGTGCTGGACACGCTCACGGAGTGGAATAAAAAAGATCCTAATCGCTTGTTCGAAAGTAAACTGGATTTGAATCGTGTTGGAATATTCGGCCATTCCTACGGTGGAGCAACGACAGCTGAGACGCTGGCGACGGACGCTGCGTTTCAAAGCAGGCGTCAGTCTAGAGGGCGGCTTCTGGGGGAATGTCGCTCATGCCGCTTTGCAGCAACCGTTTATGTATATCATGTCCGGCATCACAGCCGAGAGCTTGAATCCGACGGAGACGAAAAAGGATAAAGTGTTCTATGAGGAATTTGCCGGAGACCTGGAATCCGTCATGAAGAAGAGCCAAAATGATACGTACTATTTGACAGTTGATAAATTTTACCATCAAAGCTTCACGGATATAGCGCTTATATCACCGTCGACTTTTGCTAAAGATATGGACCCTGTGCATAATGTCGATATTACGAGGACCTATGTAAGAGAAATAGTTAGAAACCCTCAAGTGGATATGGTTATATATCCGGAAGGCTATTTGGGCTTGGAGAAATAAGTGAGCTGAATATTGACTTTGTTGCACATCCAATCGGAGTTGGGATGTTTAGTGATCAACAGTTTAATGAATGGATAAGCGAAGCTATAACTATTGCCAAAAGACATATGACAATGGTTATTGGCACAAGTCATGCAGATGGTGTTTCAAGGACAGTGATATTTCAATTCCCATCGCTTATTGCGTATGTTCTATTGGCTACTGGTTGGCTGAAGATTTTGTTAATGAAGGCACAGTTAGACAAGCTGAAAGGCTTTACGATCATTATGTATATCATGTTGTTTACGGAATGTTAAAGGAAGACTAGAGGATTAAGGAGGCACGTCTCTTTAGCCTGCCAGATGCATCGAAAAAACTAGAACGTTATATGCAATAAATTGGAGGGGTTATATGGAAGTGAACTATGGAAAAACTTTAAAGGATTATATCTTGAATTATCCGATTACGTTCTATCTAATTGCTATAAACACATGCGTCCTTATGATATCCATATTATTAGATTCCATGTATGAAATAAGAGTGTTGAAAAATTTCCTCGGCATTCATACAAATGTATTTGAGCCTTGGAGGTTTGTTACGTATGCATTTGTACATAATGGACTACAGCATTATTTTTCCAATAATTTTTTCTTTCTGATTATGGGGCCGCCTTTAGAAATAGCATTAGGAAAAGTAAGATATGTGCTGTTTATCATAACTTCTATTTTATCAACCTCATTTATTGTTTATATATTTGATTCTGCTGAGGGGGTTGTGGGTGCATCAGGGATTGGTTTTGGAATGATGGCCATATTTATCTATATTTTCGTTTTCGTCAAGAATGTCATGAGTAAGCGTTTAAAAATAGTTGTTCTTGTGTGGACTTTAATCGCTTGGGTAACGACATTTACGATTTCAGGAATAAGCATAAGTGGGCACGTCGGTGGTTTTCTTGGGGGAGCGATATTTAGTATGATCGCGTTAAACAAAGAAAAGATTGAAGAGAATTGGAACCGTAAACGATAAAGAAATGACCACAAACGAGCCGTTCCTTATCTCCCAATATTGTTTGGCCTCCATACCGTTAACACCGAATTCACGTTCTGTTCAAAACCTCGGCAATTTTCGATATACTGAGCCCCTCCGCATAATGCAGAATCATTCGTGCACGTTCTACGCTCTGATATTTTTCCGAACGGTTGTGGCTAATCGTGCATCATGCCACAACTGAATTTACACATTCCTGGTCTTATTTTATTTGTTCTACATATAATGATGGCAGATTAAATGGAAAGGAGTGATATTTCTATGGATAATGAATATAACAACGACGATGACTTGGAGAAGAAGCAAAAACGTGATGAAGCAGCTTTGGAGAAGAAAAAAAAACGTGACGAAGAAGCTTTAGAGAAGAAGCAAAAACGTGACGAAGAAGCTTTGGATAAGAAGCAAAATCGCAATGATGCCGACGAAAATACTGACGATGATACGGATGATGATACGGATGATGATTTAGATTGATAAATAAAATGTGCCTTGATCCTGTGAACTTCGACCCTAAACGTAGACGACCGAATTAAATACCTACGCAGTGAAGAGGTGGCTCCTGAATTCATCAGGAGTCATCTTATTTAATGTCCACAGGTATCTTTCTGAGTTGTAGTGCTGGATGTACTCGTTTATCATGTTTTCGGATCGTTCGGTTGATTAGCTCGAAACGCTCTGATGGTGTCAATGTTTGACCAGTTTAGCCTGCCTCTGTAGTGCGTAGAGCTTTGTTAAGAGATTATTTTCCGCTTCTAGGAGCTTGAATCTTGCCCTCGTTTTAACTTTTCCTCCGCGGCTATAGTGATCCTTGAGCACCTCACGCCAGCAGCCATAGGCGCCCTCCTGAGCGCCAACGTAGTAGAAGAGAATCTGGCGGTGTCCTTCCTCGTCGATACCCATGGCAAAGTAAATCAACTCACCACTTACCGTGCTGCGTTAGATCTTCGCGTACAGACCGTCCAGGTAAATGACGGTATACCGTTTCTGCATAGGACGTACCTGCCGGTTCTTGAAAACTTCAAACACGGTAGCGGTGATACTGACGATGGTGGGGGAGTAGTGGCTGCCAAACATGCTCTCGATAAATCGGGCGCCATCGCGGGTTCCCATGCCGCTTTTATACATCTGGATGACGGCTCCCTCCAGCCATCCGTGACGCTTGGTAAGGGCTCGAATCCTTGTGTTTGGAACTGACCGTTACGGTCATGCGGAACTTCGAACTTCTCGATATAGCCGTATTTGGTGTGCAGGCCACGGTATCCGTTGCGGCTGTTACGCTGCTCTTCCTATTTGCTCTCCATAAATTGCTTGATTACAACTTTCATGAAGGACTCCAGGAAAAATTTCACAAACTGCTATGCAACATTTTTTACATAGATTGGATATTACGTTTCCGGATAAAGTAGTTATCGAGTAGAGACCTCTCTTGGTGATCTCGTAATTCAGAGTATACCCAATTTTTTTTGTGCCTTACTAGGCTCCAATTCTTGGTACACAAACTATTATCAGAACCTTGGTTCACCACTAATTACGATACAAAAGAATTTCATTCGTGCGAGTTCGTCAATCTGGCTACACCATAGTGCAACATAATCAGCTATACTTTGATGACTTCGCCCTGAACAAGCAGAGACATGGCTTAATATAATAATCATGTAGTAGAGAGGAGGAGAATATTTTGGGTAGAAAAGAGGATAGAAGTGAATTGAATAAGGATATATCATTTGATAACGATATAAGAGCAGACGCAGAAGGGGATGCCGATGCGGACGCTGATGCGAATACCAATGCGAAAGCTGATGCGGATGCCAATGCAAAAGCGATAGCCGATGCGAAAGCTGATGCCGATGCGGACGCCGATGCGAAAGCTGATGCAGACGCTGACGCCGATGCTGATGCCGATGCCGACGCTGATGCGGATGCCGATGCCGATGCCGATGCCGACGCTGATGCGGATGCTGATGCGGATGCCGACGCTGACGCTGATGCCGACGCTGATGCTGATGCAGACGCTGATGCGGATGCTGATGCCGATGCGGATGCGGATGCCGATGCGGATGCTGATGCGGACGCTGATGCGGATGCCGATGCCGATGCCGATGCCGACGCTGATGCCGATGCGGACGCTGATGCTGATGCGGATGCTGATGCCGATGCTGATGCGGATGCGGACGCTGATGCGGATGCTGATGCGGATGCCGACGCTGACGCCGATGCCGATGCCGATGCTGATGCTGATGCTGATGCGGATGCCGATGCGGATGCGGATGCCGACGCTGATGCGGATGCTGACGCCGATGCCGATGCTGATGCGGATGCCGATGCGAAAGCTTGTGCCGATGCTGATGCGGACGCCGATGCCGACGCTGACGCCGATGCCGATGCCGATGCTGATGCTGATGCTGATGCGGATGCGGACGCTGATGCGGATGCCGACGCTGACGCTGATGCCGATGCTGATGCTGACGCCGATGCTGATGCTGATGCCGACGCTGACGCTGATGCCGATGCTGATGCTGACGCCGATGCCGACGCTGACGCTGACGCCGATGCCGATGCCGATGCTGATGCGGATGCTGATGCTGATGCGGATGCCGATGCGGATGCGGACGCTGATGCGGACGCTGATGCGGATGCCGATGCTGATGCTGACGCCGATGCCGACGCTGACGCTGACGCTGATGCCGACGCCGATGCCGACGCCGATGCCGATGCCGATGCCGACGCTGATGCTGATGCTGATGCGGACGCTGATGCGGACGCTGATGCTGATGCTGACGCTGATGCTGACGCTGATGCTGACGCTGATGCTGACGCTGATGCCGATGCGGATGCGGACGCCGACGCGGATGCTGATGCGGACGCTGATGCTGACGCTGATGCTGATGCTGACGCTGATGCTGATGCTGACGCTGATGCTGACGCTGATGCTGACGCTGATGCTGACGCTGATGCCGACGCTGATGCCGATGCGGACGCCGACGCTGATGCTGATGCTGATGCGGATGCGGATGCCGATGCGGATGCGGATGCAGACGCGAAAGCTGAATCTGACGCCGACGCCGATGCCGACGCTGACGCAGACGCTGATGCTGATGCTGATGCTGACGCGAAAGCTGAATCTGACGCTGATGCCGACGCTGATGCGGATGCCGACGCCGACGCTGATGCCGATGCCGATGCCGATGCGGACGCCGATGCCGACGCTGATGCTGATGCTGATGCTGATGCGGACGCTGATGCTGACGCTGATGCCGACGCCGATGCGGATGCCGACGCTGATGCGGATGCCGATGCGGATGCCGACGCTGATGCTGACGCTGATGCCGACGCTGATGCTGACGCTGATGCTGATGCTGATGCCGATGCGGACGCTGATGCGGACGCCGATGCCGACGCTGATGCTGATGCTGATGCTGATGCCGATGCTGATGCTGATGCCGACGCTGATGCGGATGCCGACGCCGACGCCGATGCCGACGCTGATGCTGATGCTGATGCTGATGCTGATGCTGATGCCGATGCCGACGCTGATGCCGACGCTGATGCTGACGCCGATGCCGACGCTGATGCGGATGCGGATGCTGATGCTGATGCGGATGCTGATGCCGACGCTGATGCTGACGCCGATGCCGACGCTGATGCGGATGCTGATGCGGATGCTGATGCTGACGCGAAAGCTGAATCTGACGCTGATGCCGACGCTGATGCGGATGCTGAATCTGACGCCGACGCTGATGCTGATGCGGATGCGGATGCGGATGCCGATGCGGATGCTGATGCCGACGCGAAAGCTGAATCTGACGCTGATGCCGACGCCGACGCCGATGCGGATGCGGATGCCGACGCTGATGCGGATGCCGATGCCGACGCCGATGCGGATGCGGATGCGGATGCTGACGCTGATGCGGATGCTGACGCTGATGCGGATGCGGACGCTGATGCGGATGCTGACGCTGATGCGGATGCGGATGCCGACGCGAAAGCTGAATCTGACGCTGATGCCGACGCCGATGCGGATGCTGATGCGGATGCCGACGCGAAAGCTGAATCTGACGCTGATGCTGATGCCGATGCCGATGCGGATGCTGATGCCGACGCTGACGCCGATGCCGACGCTGATGCCGACGCCGATGCCGACGCCGATGCCGACGCCGACGCGGACGCTGATGCGGATGCTGACGCTGATGCGGATGCTGACGCCGATGCAGATGCAGATGCAGATGCAGATGCCGACGCTGACGCCGATGCAGATGCGGATGCTGACGCTGACGCCGACGCTGACGCTGACGCCGACGCTGACGCTGATGCCGACGCCGATGCCGACGCCGACGCCGATGCGGATGCCGACGCGGATGCAGATGCCGACGCTGACGCAGATGCAGATGCTGACGCCGACGCTGACGCCGACGCTGACGCTGACGCTGACGCCGATTCCGACGCTGATGCAAAAGCTGACTCTGGGCACAATAGCTTTACAAACGGGAACAATACCATCATCAACTACACCGATAATTCTGGTGCATATATCGCTATGACAATGTATGCAATTACTATGTTGGAAGCCTTAAAGGGAAACAACAATTCAAACAGGATAGATACCCTAATCTCCAACCTAACCAATACACTGAATGGGTTGTTGCAAGGAGAAAACGGTAATCGTAAAGTTATTCTTGATACTATTAATTCTCTCAAAAAAGAGAAAGATTGAGGGGGATTGTATGTCACGAACAAATGTCTCACGCTGTACGATTCCTACGAAGAAAGATAACGAGAACCTTTATGTGAAAGTTAAAAACAATAACGAAAAATATAGTCGTCAATTCGAAATGAATGTATACGATAAAGATTCGTCAACAAAAGAATCATTACCCATATATGTAGATGACCAGCTTACACTTATCGATACCCTAGAGCCTGGAGCACAAAAAGTCTATAGAGTAGACGTATCGAGTGTGGAGGGAAAGGTTATTTTCGAGATTATTCAAAAAACGGGCGGCTCAGGTATTAAAGTTTCCAGAAACAGCAAAAATCCATCTACTTTAGAATTACAAATTAAATAAACTCTCATGACCCGACCGGGTCAAAGGCTATGATGAATATCTCATCATAGCCTTTTGTACGCTTTGCAGCAGTGCATCGTACTAACGGGTGGAAATCCCGAGCACACTACAGGGTGGCGGAAGCGCATAGCTGACTGATAGTGCCTGGCTGCGAGGCAGGGTGCGGAGGATCAGAAGGCAAACCTCGAAACAGGAGGCAAAACCATGTTGGCTAGCGGAGCCGGGTATTCATTAAAAGTGAATGAAATGATATTTAGAGTCAAGATTGAATCGATTTCATAAATCATAAGCCTTGATTTAACAAGGTTTTTCAGACATAGAAAAAGGAGTACCTCCCCAAATCTCGAATAGGTTAAGCGACTAAACCAACCAAAAGAGACGAGGTGAACTCCCTATGCCATATATTCGACACGAGAGTCTATTTACCCTGCAAGAGCTTTATGAAATGGAACAAAAAGATCGTTTTAAAGCCATTTTTTCTGCTATCGACATCGCTCCATTTTTACGTTTGGTCAGAAAGAAGTCTCTTTATGGTGCACCCGCCCAAGTCAATTACACGGCGATGATCTATTCTTTATTCGTTCGAATCATTGAACGCATCCCAACGATCAAAGATTTAATCAAGCGACTTCAACATGACATCTTATTCCGCCTGGATTGTGGGTTTATGCTATCAGAAGCGATTCCGTCGTCAGCTTCTTATTCCCGGCTGGTGCGGAAGATAAGTCAAAGTAATGCGCTGGAAGAAATTCAGGAGCAACTTCTAAAACAAGCGTTGGCGGAAGGGTTTATTAAAGATGATACGATTGCAATTGATGCGACCCATATCGAAGCGCGGGATCAGGCACCTGTAAAGACGGAGAAGGAAAAGCCTGAGCCGAAAAAGCGTGGGCGCAAATCGAAAGCCGAACGAGAAGCTTGGCTAAAGCAAAAGCAAGAAGAAGATGAACAAAAGCCAATTTTCGAGAAAGAAATCGCCGCCCAATTAGGCGAGCCATTTCATGTTTTACAGGATCAAATGCCTCTTGATCCGCAATGGGGAGTCAAGAAAAACAGCGATGGAAAGAACGTTTTCTGGTATGGCTATAAAGGTCATCTTGCAGTAGGAACACAGAGTCAATATATCCTTGGAGCCATGCTCTCCTCTGGGAATCTGAATGATGGTAAAGCTGCGATCCCCCTCTTAAAAGGTATTCGTTTTCAGCATCCAGGATTCAAATTCAAATATGCAACGATGGATGCCGGTTACGATTATGTGCCGATATACAAACAGATTCGAGAGGCGAAAGCTTATGCCGTCATTGCTTACAATCGCCGACGAGAGCCCGAACTGGAAGGGTTTGACGAGTACTTCGCACCGACCTGCGTAAGAGAGCATTCTTATCGTTACGATAGCTATGACCCGAAGTATGACACGTTGAAATACGTTCGACCGAAAGAATGTGAGAGTTGTCCATTAGCAGATGATTCGCTTTGTCAGAAGATCTACAAGATGAAAATCACGACAGATTTTAGAAAGTATACCGCTCCGGCTCGCGGTTCGAAACAGTGGAAAGAGATCGCGAAAAGACGGTCTGCAGTCGAGAGAGTTAATGCGTATCTAAAGGAATTCTTCCAATTGAACAATGTCAGACATCGAACGGGACAGAAAGCCGGAGTTCATTTTAACTTGGTTACTTTGGTTTATAATTGCATGAAATTAGTATGTGATCGTCTAAGCCGTCAACTGCAAGAACAAGTAGCCTAAATTTTAAAAATCGTACCCGCAAAATTCGGCAAGTCTACGATTCAGTAACCATGCATTATGAAATTGATTCGATTGTGAAATAATAAAAAAAGTTATATATATTATATGTTTCCTGTGCTCAAGATATATTACACAATACTCTTCTACAGTTAGTTTACTCACCACAACTTTGGTGTAATAGTTCATATATAGCTATATTTTGTCTTTCTTGGCGAGTTTCATTTTTCCGTTGAGCTTAAAGTTGTTGCATTATTATTTTCTAACGACCAGTCCTCGTTTTTATGCAACAACTTTAAGTTCACTCGGACGTTATGCAACTATTATTAGTTCACCGTACATCCAATGACACAAATTTACCCTCAATGATGAATCAATAATGCCCCCATTCGATTTATTGTCACAAAAGCACCCGCAATCATGAAGTTGATTGTTGGTGCTTTTGTGTCAGATCATTTCAAAACACTTGGCTACCTTCAATGATTTCTGCTGACGAAAAGCATGTAGCATCATAAATCATGGCCCCTGTTTTTTTTCGAAAATTCTTGCACTGTATGGTAGCCAACTGCATACCCAGCAGCATAAGAGGCGCATCTATCAGGTCGCTACGCTCGGAAATCTGTATAAAATCGAGAATATTATCCGGAAAAGGCTCGCAGTGTCTAACAGTATCAGAGCTGCCGCGGCCGTCTTCCTGTGCTGCCTTTACCTCTTCGCTCCTCAAGCAATCCTCCTTCACCTAAAGACGCTCAGACATTGCGCCAACGTTGCAAGCTCCTTTTAGGCGTATCCTGACCGATGATTCCGATATTAAAACCAGCAGTTAGGAAGATTTCCATAGGCGTTTGTCCCGCTTGATAGGCTTGTACAGTTGCAACCTTAAACGCCGGATTATACGTGATATTCTTCTTCGATACGTGGTATATGTTTGGATTTAACTCTAATAGTTTTATCCTCGTTCGGTAAAACTTCTTCTGATTTTTCCTATGATCTGCATCCCCACATACTTCTTAATATTCTGATTAAAACACAAAAACCCGCAAGAGGGTACTTTTTTCAAAGTGTCCATCTTACGGGTCACAGTTCACGAATATGATGAGAAAGCGGCCTTTTGTTATAATTAATAAATGCGATCTACAAAACAAACACCAACAGGAAAGAGTGCTGTACCGTCTCCAACCTTTTTGTTATAAGCCACTCCAATTTCCCATATCTCAAAGGTTTTAGTTTCATAATAAGGAAACGCTTTAAGTTCTCCTCTTTTTCCTTCGGGAACTACAATGGTTTGTTTATCTGAAACATTATAGGATTTTGCAACATCGAAACCTACAGCCTTCGTTATTACAGAAGCGGTAATTGTGACTGAATTAGTGTATGACGCTGAAACTCCTTCGGATATTGTCATTTCACCACCAGGGGGAGCATAAAAAGAGTTTCTAATAATTTTTGTTCCACAAGCATTTCCGGTGTCTTTGACGTTTTTAATATATCTAGCTAATTCTAACGGTTCGAAAATATCTTTAGATTCTTTATGTTTATTGTTATTACTGTTGTTAAGGATGCTGTTGTGAATGTCTATAACTTCATCACTATTATTGTTATTACTTGAAACAGGAAGTATAAGTGTAACTTTATCGCCTTCGTTTAGTCTGAGATTGTTTTGCTCTGAAAATTGTTTAACATCTTTTACTTCAATTACTTTTTTGATCGAACCATCGGCAGAAGTTTTGTAGCTAACATCACCTTCAAGCTTGGAGCAGTCGAAAAGAGTTGGAGCAGGAGAAACTGAATCCGCAGACACCGATGCTGAACCAATCAGCAAACACAGCATAGATGTTAACAAAAAAGATGTCTGAAAAATTTTTTTAATTTTCACTCGATAAACCCCTCCCATTTAAAAATCGTACCACTTTTGGTTCCAATTGTAAATAATAAAATTCATTTAAACTGACTTGAATTCTGTCTGAACCACTACAATCCATTTGTGCATATATCTCCTCCTTAAAATGCTTAGGCAAAGATATCTCTTCAAAATGAAAGCGGACTTTGCACCATGTCTTTGTGTGGAGGATCCCTAATATGTAATGATACATCATCTATTTCTATTGATGAAATGAAGAGCATTTACCATAGTATTACTATACCATATTTGGTGATTTATAGCAAGATCATAGATTCATAAAGTTTTCACTTGATTTTTGGAATTCAATCCTTTATCCTCACTCCTTCTCTGAAGCTCAAAAAGATAAACATCCAATTCTTGACTCAATCTCACAACACTTTCGTCTGTAAAGCTCTTTTTTTCATTTGCTGTTTTTATTAATTGGTGTCGGATACTTTCGATTCTTTCAAGTAAATAATCATGTTTTTCATAGCAAAAATAAAATGGTTCTATTGTTGGAACACCCTTTCGTATTTTATAACAGCTTAAATGGTTGGCGCGCTTCATCCATAAACTGTATCTCTGAATTAATCATAACTGCTGTTGTACAAAAATGCCTTATTTATGGGTTTTTATGCAACAATTAATTTGTAATACATATATATACAAAAAGACGCCCAAAGAGGCGTCTTAACAATTTTTTATTAAAACTAGGTAATTTTTACACATGGAGCATAAGTGAATGAAATGATATGTTCCATATTGATTACTTCTACTGATAACAGAGTAGCGAATAAAGGAAATTGTGCGTTTGTCATATGTTTTTTCACGTCAATCCACAATCCATGGAACACCGCCACCAAAGAACGAAATGGTATCATCCGAGTTAATTAATCCTATTGAGAGTAATGTCAATACTAAAAGAATCGGCACTTTTGACATAAGCTTTTTCATGCCAACCAATCCTTTCTAATCTAATTTTTTGTTAACTATTTGCTTGTATAGTGCGTTCTTTTTTCTTATGACTCCTATGTTATAACGTGAAGGGTTCTCTATAATCACATCATTGATGATGATAATGCTTCCCAAAGCATTTTCATACAAACCAATTCTCATGTACTCTAAAGCGCTTTTAAGATAATAGTCAAAAGCCTTTTCATCATCTTCAATTATTAGTACATTCCCAACTAACTGATAGAAAAAGGCTAGTCTAGCCTTCTTATCAGGTGTTGTCCGCTTATCTTTAATGGATTCCTCCATCTCTGGTACATGCTCAAGTAGTTTTTTAGCCGATTTAAAATCATGCTTAATTAGGTATAGATCCATTAGCGTTGTGACGGCATAAACTAGGTTAAAATCAGATGGGGCTTTTAAATATCCTTCTAACTGTTTAATGCCTAACTCAACATTCCCAGTTTTTCCGTTTATGCAACCAGTTATGAATTTTACATTATCCTCGACAAAAGAAAACGAATATTTTTTGTAATCATCAAGGAATGTCATACTTGTTTTGTAATCACCAAGATAATAATGGCAGTTACAAATATTAAGAGTAGCATGTGCACTATAATGACTATTAGAAATATCGTTCTCAATAACGTACCTGCTAAACTTTATTGATTCATCATATTTCAAAAGACTTTGTGCGTGAACTAACAAGCAATAGTAAAGATTGATTCTATCTCTTTCACTTAGAAATTGGGCGTACTCTAATACTTTTTCACCTAGATAATATGTAGTGCTGAGTTTGGTGAAATTTCATTTCGTTCAATCAGGTATCTCTGATATAAGCCTTTAGCAGTATAAGGCATAATCCCATGGGAGCGTGAGTAATCAATGATGAGGCTGTACAAAGATAATTTAATGTAGGTATCATTTACGGAGTTTATCGTTTGATACAACTTCTCTACCAAGTCCAAACTTTCTTCATTAGGTGCTTCAAGAAACTTTGTAGCTATCTTGGTTATTAAAGATGCGCTGCTTGGTGCTTCCAGAGCTTTTTGCAAAAATGAGTAAATCACATCTGATTTATGCCCAATCTCGATGTACAGTTCTACGATGTCGTCACTGGGGATGCCTAATACGGCAGCGATGGACTGAATGATTTGAAAATCTGGACGTTTA
The DNA here is from genome assembly GCF_023713585.1 of Paenibacillus sp. MER TA 81-3. Classification (NCBI taxonomy): domain Bacteria; kingdom Bacillati; phylum Bacillota; class Bacilli; order Caryophanales; family Paenibacillaceae; genus Paenibacillus; species Paenibacillus sp. MER TA 81-3. Next base: position 302,991 of record NZ_JAMAWB010000002.1, on the reverse strand, counting down.
ATCTCCCCATTTTCAATCCTCGACAAACTGCTCTTATCGATGCCGATAAGTTCTTGGAGCTTAGACAAACTAATGTCTCTTTTCTGGCGATAACACTGTATTAGTTCCCCGAGTGTTGCAGGCTTCGCAGCAACGGCACTCACAAACTCACCTTCCTTTGTCTTGCAAATAATTGACCTTGCAAAAGAAAGGGATGTCCAATACCAGACGTTGAGGAGTCATACGAAGGGATAGTACCGAGAAAGCTTGCAGAAAAAGCCGCAATGGCAAGTGAGCCTTGAAGGATGCGATCGACACGGGGGCTTTCACGGTTTCGATGCAGCCGCAGGAAGCAGATTTTCTATGTGGGGGTTCGAGTCCATTCACCAGCACCACAAAACAATGAATAAACTCTTTTGGTACTTCTACCGTAGAATCGTCAAACAATGAATAAAAAACAAATGCACGAAGTACAAGACACGTTATGACAAAAGCAATTGTGTAAAGGAAAATATAACTTTCTTCATACCAACAATTATGTGATGGGTGCATTTCTTCTGTAATATGACAATAGGCGACATATATCAATGGTTATACTAGACATGGATAGGGATTTGATTTTAAATAAAAAGGGGTAGAGACATGATGAAACATTTACAAGGAAAAGTGGTAGTTGTGGCAGGCTCAACTCGTGGAGCCGAGTTACTACGCCGCACCTCTAAGGACCGCGAGAAAACAGGGATTGATCGTTGAAATTACGGATGGTGTTAATTACAGGTATCGAGGAAATTTGTACTACAGTTTGGCTAATTCATTCATCGCTCGCAGTCAATGTCGAAGGAACTAGGACGGGCAGTAGTGGCGCTTGCTACCGAGGCCAATTTTTGGCTAATGCCTCACTCTCTTCTTAGCGTTCGGATAATCTTGTTCGAGTTAGAATTTTGAAAGAAGGGAGGGATGGAAACTGAGGGCGGATCGATTGATTTCCATTTTGTTGTTCTTGCAGAATCGTGGCCGGATGACATCCCGGGAACTAGCAGAAAAGCTGGAGGTATCTGAAAGAACCATTCATCGTGACATGGAAGCTTTAAGTGCGGCTGGCATCCCTGTCTTTGCAGAGCGGGGATCAAATGGAGGATGGGCATTATTTGAAGGATATCGCACAAATCTGACCGGGATGAAAACGGAAGAGATGCAATCGCTGTTGCTTGCGCATTCTTCGAGACTGTTGGGAGATTTGGGACTGGGCGATTTTTTTGATGATGCCTTTCAGAAGCTTCTGGCAGCGTTTCCTGCAACGATGCGCGGAGATGTGGAAATTGTTCGTCAGCGCATTCATGTAGATGGAGCAGGTTGGCATCAGTCTGATGAGTTGTTACCTGAATTGCCTATTGTTCAGGAAGCTATTTGGGAAGAAAAAAAGCTGTTTATACAATATCGTCGAGATGACTCTATTGTTGATCGGGTTGTCGAACCCTTAGGTTTGGTAGCCAAAAGCAGCATATGGTATCTTATCGCTATTGCGGAAGGAGGAGATATGCGCACCTATCGGATTTCCCGTATGGTGAGTGCCCGGATGTCAACGGAGTCTTTCGAGCGCCCAGATTCTTTTGATTTGGCCTTATACTGGGAGAAATCCACCAAAAAATTCAAAGCGAGTCTGCCTCAATATCCTTCCCGAGTGCGATTCAGCGATAAAGTGTTATCTCGCATTTCTCAGCAGCGTTATATGAAGATTCTACACACCGAGTCTGTGGACAGCCATTGGTTGGATGCCGGCGTTGAATTCCATACGCTCGATTCAGCATGTGAAATATTGCTTAGTTATGGTCCATTAGTGGAAGTGTTGGCACCGGCTGAGTTGCGCGAAAAAGTATTATCCCAAGCAAAAGCGATTCTCTTGATGTATAGCTAAGGCTGAAAATCCTCTATACATAACCCCCCCCTCGTTTTCACCAATATGACAATAGATGTCTATAACGGTCGTTACACTATATCTATATTTGATATAAACGACAGGAGGGAATAAAAAGGATGGATCAAGGAACAGTCAGAGAGCTAAGTGTAATAATAACTGACTAAAACAATGAAATTAGGTTCCTTGCCCCGGAAGTAGTACTACTATATAAGTCCAAAAACATAGATACAGATAATAACCACGATTTTAATGCAGCTCTTACATGAATGGATTAATAGATTATGAGAGTTAAATCACAGAAGGCAGGAACATCCGATAACACCGTATTCATGCTACGTCGCTGACGCTCCTTGGTTTGCCTGAGGAAAAACCATCGGGGTGTGAATATGAATCCTACTCGTTACATTAAAATGACAGCAAAAGATATTAAACACATGGAGAATCCACCTAAGGGGCCTGTTCCATAATTACTTAATGGAAGACGTGCCTAATGGAAGTCAAATCGAGCTTTGGTCATTAACCCAAGCTGGTGTATGATGATGGAGTGAATGTGAAATGTGCTCTGATAAATAAATATCAGGGTCATTTTTATATGTAGTATACACAATATTCTAAAACCATACTATGTACGGAATTCGGAGATGAAATGATGAAACCGATTGGTCAGGGCAGAACAGCCGATATTTTTGAATATCAAAAAGACAAAATTATGAAGCTCTATCATCAGGGGTTTCCAGGAATCATGTTGGTTAAAGATCGATTGAGGGCTTTATCATAGAAGGGCAGGGCAGGGGCCTTACGGCTTCCTTCGCCTATCCATTGATTTAATTGGGGGTAATGGTAAGGATGGGCCTGTACGTTAAAGAATCGGGAAATAAGAATGCTCCAATCCTTGTATTTTTACATGGCGGGGGAGTAAGCGGTTGGATGTGGGAGAAGCAGGTACAATATTTTAAAGAGGACTACTATGTCTTGATTCCTGATCTCCCTGGTCACGGTAACAGTGGAAACGAGGAATTTGTATCTATCAATAAAACGGCTGAGGATATAATCAACATCATACAAGAAAGGAAAAATGGTCAAAAGGTTACGATTATAGGCTTTTCTCTAGGGGCTCAAATCGCTTTAGAAATCTTAAGTGTAAAGGGAGATATTATTGATCAAGCGATTATTGTGAGCGGGCTTGTACGGCCCTTGAAATATTTCCAAGCTATCTTGAAACCTTTGATCCGGATTTCGATGCCATTAACCAAGAGCAAATCCTTTGCAAAGCTTCAAGCAAAAGTATTATATGTCGGCGAGGAGCAATTTGATTTATATTTTCAAGATACTGTTCAAATGAGCGTAGAGGATCTGCTTAGGGTCCTAGAAGAGAATATGTCTTATCGCATACCAGACGGATTTAAACGTAGTAAAGCAAATATTTTGGTGTTAGTGGGGGAAAAAGAGAAAAAAACAATGGGAAAATCAGCCGTCGTTATCACCAGAAGCAATCGAAATTGCCAAGGATATATGATTCCGAGGGTTGGACACGGAATTTCTCTAGCTAACCCCGATTTATTCAATAAATTAGTAGAAGCATGGATGAATGAAAAAGAATTGCCGAAGGGAATGCGATCTATCAATAATTAGTTTATTTCTAAATAAATGAATGACGGTGGAAGATATTGTGGCTGGAACTTCAAGACGTCAACTCAAGCGGAATATGTCTATCTAAGTATTCGGCATGCAAGCGATGCGATTTATTTAATGAGGGGGTTGATTCACATGAATTCAAATGAAATCGTTGACAACTTCTTAAACTTCCTAGATGTACCGAAACGAGAAAATGATATTAACTTTTTGAATGATCTGATTAAGAGTCATCAATTAAAGGTTAGATGGGAAAACCTGACTAAAATATTGGACTATGAACGCGGTTATGCAACGGGCGATTATATTCCGCCGATTGAAAAATATTATGACCGCATCATGAATCACGGGTATGGCGGCACTTGCTGGACGATATCGATAGGATGTCATTGGCTGCTGAAGCAGTTGGGATTCGATGTGCATTATTTGTATATGGACCCTGGCCACTTATGTTTGCGCGTAAATTTAGAGCAGCCTTATTATGTCGATCTTGGTTTCGGCGCTCCGTTGTTCCAAGCTTATCCGCTGCATGAGTCGTTCGTCGCCAACGACAACAGGGAAACGTTCGAATATACCGTCTCAACAGATAGCATCAAGATTATCCGAAATCCAGGTCCTGCTAAAACCTTAAATACGAACCCAGTCACTATCGAAGAGATGCTGCCAATCATCAAAAGCTCCAACAATTGGAATTCGTCTTTTGCGCTTAAAGATATAATGATTTTTGGATATGTCGAGAATGTTCCTACTTCATTAACCAACCATACATTAAAACAGTACTTTCCTACCCATAAAAGTGAACAAGAACTGAGTGGAGAAGAGTTGGAGTATTGGATAACAAATCGGTTTCATATGAATTATGAATTATATAAGGCAGCAGTTGAAATATTTAATAGAAGCCGCACAAACACTGATTAATGGGCAATTGCAGTATACAATAGGAAAGATGATATTCATAAATGAAAAGGCGCTGACTACTTGCCTGCACTGTTGGCGCTTTTCTTGCTTCTGTCAACGGCAGTACCTGGAGTGTACAAAGCATTACAATTTACGCAGACTATGTACTTGAGAAGCAAACGCCAAGCTCTTTCTACAAGACTGAACTATCCAAAACGTTAGAAAGATTAAGTGTAAAGCACCTTTTAATACAGTTTTTAACACTGAATTTTGTTGCATGTTTACGGCTATTTCGGGATTCGATAGATCAAATGATATTGATTATTATTATCAATATTGCTACAATAAAATTGTTAACTAGTAAACAATATTTATAAGATGATGGCTTTCGTAAAGTGGACAAGGCCATTGGTGGGGAATTTATGAGGATAGGAGCAGAGACAAGGAATGGGGTATCCTGAACCGAACAAGCAGTTCATTTTTGGACTGTATTGGAAATTTGCACACTTAAGAGAGCAGTATGAAAGCAGAGAAATCACGGTGTTTCTTGAAAAGGCCTTAGCGTCCGGTGTAACTGACTGTCCGAAAAACATTACCAGCATTCATGTCATTGATTGCATCGGCAAGAACGAGCCGGTAAACAATACGGCCATTGCCGAAAAAATGGAGCTATCCAAAGCGAGCATTACAAAAATCAGCACCAAGCTATATGAAGACGGGTTTGTGAAACGAACGCGCTTGAACGACAACAAGAAAGAAATCTATTTCCGTTTAACTTCCAAAGGAAAGAAGCTATATGAGCTGCATGACAAGCTGCACAAATTAGAAGAAGAGCGTTTTTATCGGTTTCTGGACAAATATTCATCCACAGAGCTGGACTTCGTCAGACAATTTATGCAAGATGCCGTGGGCGAGATGGAACAAAAACTAATCACATAGGAAAGGAATGAAGCAAGTATGGCGAGAATGAGTATAACGGAAATTATAAGAGATACAAGACCAGTACTTCGCTTTAGTGATCAAGCTGTTTCTCGTGAGGCGATTATCGACCTCTTAAACGATGCGGTTTGGGCGCCGACCCCGAACAGCGGTTCTAGCGAGCCCTGGCGATTTATCCTGGCTAGTGATGGAGCAAAAAAGAAACTGGTCGAGATCATGGTGGAAGTTGGAGAAGAATTAAAGCGTTCCAATGTGGAAAATGCGAGAGTGAAAGAACAGTTTATCCAAACGGCGATCAACACCCCAATCTATCTAATCGTTGTCATGAAGGAAAACCCGAAGCAAGAGCAGTGGGAAGACGACTTTGCGACTATATGCTGCATGATCCAAAATTTCCATCTTCTCGGATGGGAGAAGGGGATCGGAATGACGTGGCTAACGGATGATGAATTGTACGAGTCCCCGCAATTTCGTGAACATGCAGGTATCCGAACAGGAGAGAAGGCTGTTAGCATGTTAAACATTGGTTATTACGAGGAAATCCCTAGATCAAAAGCACGCATGCCAGTCGAAAATAGACTTACTATTTTATAATTCCCCAAAATAGATGGGCAGCCAAAATACGTTTGTATTAGGCTGCTTTTGTTTATTGCGCCATCCTAATTGGGATAGGGAACTTCGATCTCGTTCAGAGCGCTTGTTCCCTTAAGATTTGTTTCATCACTTTGCCTAAACTATTTTTCGGCAGAGCATCAGTGAACCTAATTTGCGGGACCTTATAGCTGGCAAACCTTTGCTTGCAGTATTGATGCGCCTCGTCTTCGGAAAGCATACTCCCCGCTTCTTTCACAATATAGGCGCGCGGAATTTCGCCTAAGATCTCATCTGGAACAGCTACTACGGCTGTTTCCAGTACGTGCGGAATTTGCATAATAACGTCTTCCAGTTGATCGGGATATACATTTCTTCCACCAGATATAATGACATCTTTGTATCGTCCCAACACATATAAGAAACCATCCTCATCTAATTTGCCGCTATCGCCGGTGTGGAGCCATCCTTCTCTTAGCACCTTGTTCGTTGCTTCAAGATTATTCCAATATCCTTTAAAGACGTAGGGGCTTTTCACAACAATTTCGCCGATCTCTCCTACAGGAAGCTCTTCTCCTTTTTCAGGATGGACGATTTTACATTCCACATTTGGCATTGGCATTCCAACCGATTCGGCCTTTTCGATGCCCATTTCAGGAGAATAATAGCTAATTCCCAGTCCTTCTGTGCAACCATATCCGGCTGACATAGTAATTCCCAGCTCGTGATACTGCATGATTAACATCGAAGGTACTTTTGTGCCGCCTACGCTTGCTATTTTAAGTGATGCCGTTTTTCTTCGGCTGCTTTTAAACTCTTGCAACATATAGGTATACATATAGGGAAAAGCAAACATCCTCGTAATTTTTTCTTTCTCAATCATATCCCAAATTTTTGCTGGATCTGATTCAGTTAAAAAGACTATTGTAGTTCCAGAGATGATACTGTATATCATGTTAAAAACAGAACTTAAATGATAGAGATGATGTACGGCAAGGAACCGTTCATTACTATTAGAAGTGGGATAAGAAAAAACTTCTTTAAAGGATTCTGAAAAAACACGATGGATGAGCTCGCAGGCTTTTGGATTTCCAGTGGTTCCAGAAGTAAACATGAAAAATGCCGTATCGCTCTCGCTGACGGTTACAGGAGGTTCCGTGACCGGATAGCGCCCCATAAAGATTTCATCAAAAGCAGTTGAAGTCTCCATTCCCTCTCCAGCCAGTATGAAAAAGGGGAGCAGCTGCTTATCGGGAAGGACAGCTTCAAATTCTTTATCATAGAAGAGAAATTTGGGCTGGCAGTTTTTTGTTATTCCTTTTAATTCATGAGAGGTATATTGATGATTTAACGGAACAACAATCGCTCCTATTTGTAATGCTGCCATCATGATAGTTGGATAAGGATGATTGTTTTTGCACAAAATCGCAACCCGATCTCCTTTTTCTAAGCCCAATTCCAGTAAATGGTGTGACAATTGATTTACTCTTTCTAAATAGGTGCGAAACGAATAGCGAATATGGCCCCCGACCAGAGCTTCTGTATCAGGGGTTTGCTCAGCGCGTATTTTGAGTATTTCGTGCAATGCATACATATGAACAACCTCATTTCCCATTATGTTCCTATCATATTCAAAAAATGGTGTATATTATACTTATCCATCATCTTTTCATAATATTCGGGATTAAATCGCTTAGCGGCACAAACGATTCTATAGAAAGGGCGTTTTTTTTGGCTATCCCACATGGTATTTTATTGAATGATTGACAGACAAGCTATTAAAGTGTTTGCATTTAGAAGATTTACGATATAAAATAAAATTAAAATTTTATAACAAACGATTCATTTTGGAATAAAATTTCTGGTGAGTAGGGAAGAGATATGTCAATTCATGATAATATTTTGATTAAAATTCGAGACATGAAGGATAGCTTGACACCTGTAGAGAAACTAGTAGCAGAGTATGTGCTGGCGAATTTGGAGGAGATTCCTCATCTTTCGATTAAGAGCCTTGCTCAGCTGACGAAGACCAGTGACGCATCTGTTCTTCGTTTCTGTAAAACCTTGGGCTATACCGGGTACCGCAGCTTTATTGTAAGTATTTCCGCTTCACTCGGATCGATGGATGACGAGCAGAAGGATCAGTACACCGATATACAGCCCGGCGATGATCTGTCCGTGATCATCTCGAATATTTCTCGCAACAACAGTAAATCCATTGAAGACACTCTCAGTGTCATCGATAAGAATGAGATCGCCCGTGCCGTACAAGTGCTGCGTCAGAGCAAACGTATTGCGTTTTTCGGGATCGGCGCTTCCGGTCTGGTAGGGATCGATGCGGAACAGAAGTTTTCCCGGATTAACAAGTTGTGCCACACTTATACGGACGGACACAGCCAGCTCACTGCTGCTACGCTTCTGGAAAAGAATGATGTAGCGATCTTTATTTCCAATTCCGGAAATACGATGGAAATTCTCGATTCGCTGGAAATAGCCAAAAAAAATGGCGCATGCATTATTGCCATTACCAAATATAATAAGAGCGAGTTGGCGGATAAGGCGAATATCGTGCTGAGCATTTCCACGCCGGAGGTAACCATCCGCAGCGGTGCCATGGGATCGAGAATTGCTATGCTGACCGTTATCGACATTCTTTTTGCAGGGGTAGCCAGTGCAGAATACAAAAATGTGAAGAAGTATTTGACGAAAACGCACAACATTTTAGTTAGCAAACATCGTAAATGAATGATGCAGACATCGGTTTTTCGTATTAGCTCCGGTGTCTTTTTTTTGTCGAAAAACAAAATAAAAAAACGATAATATATTTTATAATAAAATTATATTTCAAAAACTGTTGACCGTGATGATATTTCTCGTTAATATGTGTTTATAAGAAATTTTAAACAAACAGGATAGGAGGATAGCTATGGATGAGTATCTGGCGGGTCTAACGACGGAAGAGATTAACGAGAAAACATTGGCGATAGACGAGTGTACAACCGAACAAATGCTGCATCTCATGAATGAGCAGGACGCGAAGGTTCCGCATGCGGTAGCAGCAGAAATACCGCAAATTGTGAAAGCGGTTGATACATTGCACCATGTTCTTAAAAACGGCGGCAGAATGTTTTACGTAGGGGCCGGATCTTCAGGCAGAATTGGCGTTCTCGACGCCTCTGAATGTCCGCCCACTTTCGGAACGGACCCTATGATAGTACAAGGACATATCGCTGGGGGAGACGTCGCACTGAGATGGGCTGTTGAAGGTTTTGAAGACAATGCAGAGGAGGGGATCGCTTTAATTGAAAGGTGTGGCGTGACAGACCAGGATGCTGTTATTGGGATTACGGCGAGTGGAAGCGCACAATTTGTCATATCTGCTTTGAAAAAAGCAGGTGAAATTGGAGCGGCCACGATTGGCGTAGTAAATAACAAAAACTCCAAATTGGAGAACGTCTGCAACGTCTGCATTTCACCTGTAGTAGGGCCGGAAGTCATTATGGGATCGACCCGATTGAAAGCGGGTACAGCACAGAAGCTGGTTCTTAATATGCTTACGACTTGTACGATGGTGAAGCTTGGAAAGACGTACAATAATCTTATGGTGGACTTGAAGGCAAGCAATATTAAATTGCGTGATCGTTCCGTTCGCATTATTAAGACAGCTACTGGCGTAGATTCGGATACCGCTATTTCCTATTTAGAAAGCGCTTCCATGAGTTGTAAATTAGCGATTATGATGATCAAAACCGGTTTGGATGCAGCAGCGGCAAAGCAAGCATTGGATCAATGCGACGGCAGTTTGAAAAAGGCAATAGGCACCTTTATCAAAGCTGTATAAAAACATTCGATATCCTTGGGGAGGCTTGTATCAATGAAAAGAAACATGCGTGTATTGGCATCCATCTTAGCTTTAACTTTGGCTTTGTCCTCTTTAACGGCATGCGGAAGCTCAAATAACGAAGCGAAACCGTCAGATTCAGGCTCTAACGTAAGCGCGGATGCAAAGGACACGATTACCGCTTTGCTCCCGCCGATTTCTGGTAAGTTCCAAGACAAATTCAAGCAATTGGAGAAGGAATTTAATGAATTATATCCGAACTTGACGTTGAATATCGAACCAGCCAGTTGGGAAGATATGACGCAGAAGTTGGATACGCAAGTGAATGCGGGCAGCCCGCCGGATATTGCGTTTATCCCATCTGAAGTAATTCCGAAATATATCCAGCAAGGGATGCTCATTGATATTACAGATACAGCAACGCCGGAGATGGTTGCAGATTATGATAAAATTCCGCTTGAATACATGAAAATCGGCAATGGGCTATACGGCTTCCCGGCTTATATGGAAGTTCACGCGCTGGGCGGGAACAAGCAGTTCTTAGAGGAAGCAGGAATCGATTGGAAGAAAGTGCAAAAAGACGGCTGGACATTTGACGAATTCCGTGAATCAGTCAAAAAAGGAGTCGTTAAGGAAGGCGACAAAACGTCCCGTTACGGGTTTGTATTCGCGACCGCTGGCGTTGCTTCCAAAGACTATTTGAATATTTTGCTCAAAAATGCAGGCATGCCTGCGCAGTTCAATACAGATTTGAAATATGCTTATACGAGCAAAAACTTCCTTGAAGTGCTCAAAGATATTCGGGCGCTCATTGATGACGGTTCCATGCCGAAAGAGCTTAGCTCTATCGATGCAGGGAAGCGCTGGAATATGTTCCTTACCGGCCAAACGATGATTACAGGTAAAGGCCTGGCTACTTTTGAAAATAACGCTAACGAGAATAACGAAAAGATTAAGGCGAAAGACGGCAGTGAAGTAAAAGGAAGTATTCCAGTTGATTATATCGTATTGCCTGTTCCTACTTTCCTAGGCGAAAAACAACAAGCGAGTGTCGCGGTTGGTGGATATGTAACGTTCCGTGGAACGAAGGAACCGACGGCTGAACACAAAGCAAATGTTGTAAAAGCAGCTTACTTCTTAGCTAGCGGCAACGTTGCGGCAACGACCAACAATGATCTCTTTGCTGCGCATATTACCGAATCCGGTAGAAAAGCGGCAGAAACCATGCCATTAAGCAGAAATGAAGACAATAAAGCAGCTGTTGAAACCTTGCTCCAGCAAGCAACGCCTGCACGTCCGGATATCCCGACGGATTTGGGTGCAAAAGCGATCAAAATGGAAGATGAAGTTATCGTGCCAAAGCTTCAGGCATTAATCGCTGGCGAAATTACGCCTGAAGCGATGTATGAAACCGTTAAATCTGCAGCCGTGAAAGCTTTCGGTGAAGACGGAGTTGTGAAAGAGTAAATGTGTTTGCTTCGGATAGTCGCATACATGTTCATGCGACTATCCGAAAATGTATGTGAGACTGAGTATTGAAAGGGGTTTCGCAATATGACCCAATTAGCTAAACCGTTAAAGAAACGGAGAATTAAAGGTGATGGAGGTTGGGGATATGCGTTTATCGCAGTTGCCTTAGTTGTATTCGCGGTGTTTACTGCATATCCGGTCGTCAGTGCTTTTATTATCAGTTTTCAGGACTACAAACCGCTCGGTTCTACCTTTGTTGGATTTGACAATTATATTGAATCCTTCAAATATTCTCTATTTTGGAAATCGATGGTAAATACGGTTGTGTATACGATTCTAACGGTTCCCGTTGCTTTGATTATTTCATTTGGCGTGGCTATTCTTATTTTGCCGTTGAATAAGAAGCTGCAGACGACGTTCAAGGCAATCTATTACTTGCCGGCCGTTGCGTCAGGCGTTGCATTATCTGTCGTATGGCTTTGGATTTTCGATCCGATGCCAACCGGCATTCTCAATCAGGTACTTGGCTTTTTCGGCATAAACAACCAGAACTGGCTCGGATCAAGCTCTACGTCTATGTTCTCATTGGTTCTTATGTCCTGGCTATCCAGTCATGGCACGAGCATTATTATTTATTTGGCGGCACTGCTTGGCATTGATGATAGTTATTATGAGGCAGCGGAATTGGATGGAGCTTCATTTATTAAGAAGTTGTGGTACATCGTTATTCCTTGTCTGAAACCAACGACGTTATTTCTGTTAGTGACTGGTGTCATCGGTTCTTTCCAAGTGTTCCAGAACGCTTACCTGATGACGGGCGGCGGTCCGGACAACGCGACTACAATGGTGGGTTTGCTAATTTTTAATAACGCTTTCAAATATTTTGAATTCGGCAAAGCTGCGGCACAATCCCTGGTTTTGGCCTTGATTATTGGTGTAATCTCATTGGTTCAATTTAAATTTTTGGGCAAAGACGTGGAATATTGAGGAAAGGAGAGAAACCGACGATGTCACTCTATAACGATCATACCGGACATGTGGCAGCGAAATATATTAGAAACGCTGTCATTATTATCATACTTTTGCTTTTTGCTTTGGCAACGATCTTCCCTATCTATTTTATGATTATTTCCTCCTTTGGGGATCCCGTCGAAGCCGGGGCGATGAGCTACTCGCTTATTCCGACCAAGATATCTTTGGAATCGTACAAATTCTTCTTTGATTATAGCGAATATTCATTGCGCTGGCTCTTAAACTCATTGTTTGTGGCGAGTGTAGTCACGGTTTCCAATGTGTTCTTTGCGAGCATGGCCGGATACGCATTCTCCAAAATTCGATTTAAGGGCAGAACGGCGCTGTTTACGTTGTTGTTGATCGCGATGATGATTCCGTATCAGGTTACACAAGTGCCGTTGTACATTCTGATTGTGAACATATTCCAAATTCAGAATACGTATAGCGCATTGATTTTGCCGGGTCTCGTTACCGTATATAATATTTTTCTTGCTAAACAGTTCATGAGCAGCATTCCTACTGAAGTTCTGGAATGTGCGAAGATCGAGGGCTGCAATCAGTTTCAAGTATATTTCAGAATCATTCTGCCGTTATCCAAGACCGTTCTGGCCGTGATGGCGATTCTTACATTCATGGATAGCTGGAATACGTTCTTCTGGCCATTCTTGGTAACGAATACGATGGATATGCAGACGATTCAAGTAGGTCTTAAAAACTTTAGATTCGCTAACACGACTTATTTTGCGCCGATGATGGCAGGTGCGACTATCTCTGCTTTGCCTATGTTTATTCTCTTCTTCAGCTTGCAAAAGTATTTCCTGAAGGGCGTAACCGTAGGTGCGGTAAAAGGCTAACACACCCTGCGCATCTAACCTTGCGCCTTCATCGTTGCGATACAGGTATATGTCCGGCATACATGTGGGAGGTGTCACATCATCATGCTCGTTGCTTGGGATCGGCAGTATATGGATGAGGTCATTGCTGTATGGAACGAAGAAGCCGTGCAAGAAGGATACAAAGAGTTAACGGCAAAAAGCTTCGAAAATATTTTTTTGTCGAGTCCTTATTTTGACAGGGATAATACGTTTATCTTACTGGAATCCGACCAGGTTAGAGGGTTTGCCTGCGGGTGTACAGGAGATGACCTGCCTCTCGGGGACGCGGCTGGATATATCACCTGTATTGTGTTAGCCCATGACTGGAAAACCAACGATAACTACACGATGATGTTAGATGCTATAGAGCGTCGCTTTCAAGCATTGGGTAAAAAGCAAGCAGATATGTTGTTTTTTAACCCGATGATGTTGCCTTGGTATATACCAGGTACCCCGAAGCATGAGCATAATAACGCGCCAGGTGTGCCGTTAAATAGTATGTTATATAAATTTCTGCTCAGTCAGGGGTATATAGAGCGTGCAAAAGAATGTGCCATGTATTTGAATCTGGCTTCCTTCGCCATTCCGGAAGACATAAGAGCCAAGGAGGAAAAAGCGGCTGCTGACGGTTACCGGGTGGAACAGTTCGACCGGGTCAAACACTACGGCGTAGATGAAATGCTGCGCGAATTGGATAATCCTCTGTGGAAGAGGGAAATCGGGCAAGCTGCTTCAGACGGTGTGCCTGTGGTGATTGCGGCCCATCAAGGCAAGCTCGTCGGGTTTGCCGGTCCGGTCATTCGACAGGAGAACGGGCGCGGCTATTTCTCTGGTATCGGCGTAAGCCCTGCTCATGAGGGGCATGGTCTGGGAACGATTCTATTCTTTACACTATGTGAGGCATTTCGGCGTATTGGAACCGAGTATATGTCCCTTTATACCGGAAGCACGAATCCTGCAATGCGTATCTATGAGAAGGCTGGCTTTCAGACCGTAAAACAATTTTCTGTTATGAGAAAGGAGTTTTAGTTATGAGCGAGCAAAAAGTTACGATTTTAGCCATCGGTGGTCATGTGGGAGATATGGAGCTGACGGCAGGCGGAGTGTTGGCAAGCCATTCTCTTAAAGGAGACCGTATTGTAACATTAGCGTTGACAGCAGGTGAGCGCGGGGTTCCCGCGGGCAGAGATATGGCGGAATACCGTGAGCAGAAGGTGAACGAGGCCAAAGGGTTTGCAGAGATGCTGGGCGGCGAAGCCATCGTATTCGACATACCGGATGGAGAACTGCAGGATAGCGAAGAGATGCGTCTGAAAGTGTGTGATGTCATTCGCCAAGTACGTCCCAATATCATTATCACCCATTTCAAGAACAGCATGCACAAGGATCATATGACGACACACCGCATCGTCAATGACGCACGCTTTTTTGCCGGCTTAGCTTCGTTCCAACGGGAGCTTCCTGCGTTCTTCGCTTCCAGACTCTATTATGCGGAGAACTGGGAGGACGCAGTTGACTACAAGCCTTATGTTTATGTAGATTTCTCCAGAGAAGCCTATGATCTGTGGGTTAAGGCAGTGTCCTTGCACTGGTTCGTGACAGGCAGCGCTTCCTTCCCTTATCTGGAATACTACAAGCATTTAGTTCGAGTTCGCGGCATTGAAGCAAGAAAGGAATATGCGGAAACCTTCATGGTTCCAGAAGAAAGCATGCGTGTGCTTAAAACTGAATTATAACAACAAATGACTGTAACTACGCATCGTTACAGTCATTTTGCAAATTGCAAACGAATGATGGGAGGCACCTATGATCCGAAACGGTATTGATTGTATTGGACAGTATACTCATCTGTTCAAAGGAAAACGATTAGGGCTGATTACGGCACCGACCGGATTAAACGATGACTTTGTAGCTACGATCCAAATTATGCATGAGAATTTCAACTTGGTCGCTCTATTTTCACCAGAACATGGCGTACGTGGCGATCAAGCTGCAGGAGCTCAGGTAGATACTTATTTGGACCCTATTACGGGGGTGCCAGTGTATAGCTTGTATCGTAAGGATTCCAAACGATTAAGTCCAGACATGCTGGATGAAGTAGATATGGTCGTATACGATATTCAGGATGTGGGGGTCCGGTATTATACCTTTATTTACACGATGTTGTACGCATTGGAAGACTGTGCTAAAGCGGGGAAGGAATTCGTCGTATTGGACCGGCTCAATCCATTGGATGGAGTGACGGTAGAAGGAAATATATTAAAGCCGGGCTATCAATCTTTTGTCGGCAATTATCCGCTATGTGTGCGTTACGGTCTGACAGCCGGCGAGGTGGCGACGATGGCGAACGAGCAGATGAATTGGAATTGCAAGCTGCATGTCGTGCGTTGTGACGGTTGGGAGCGGAAGATGCAATTCCCCGATACCGGGCGTCCATGGGTAATGCCCTCCTTGGGAATTCCGCGGTTCGACACGGCATTGTTGTATTCAGGCACCTGCTTATTCGAGGGCACCAACATTTCTGAAGGCAGAGGAACGACAGCTCCCTTTGAAATCATCGGGGCCCCATTTATCAATGCTGAGAGACTAGCAGATGAAATGAACAGTCAGAAGCTGCCCGGGGTCATATTCCGCCCCGTTTATTTCAAGCCTTCTTTTTCTAAGTTTCAGGGAGAACAATGCAGTGGCGTGCAACTTCATGTGATCGATAACCGTTCGTTTCAGCCTTTGGAAACAGGGGTCATGCTGATGTATGCCATCAAGCGTAACTATGAATTGTTTACTTTTTTGCCGCCGCTAAAGGAGAATTCCAGACCTTTTATTGATTTGTTATGCGGAGATAAGCTATATCGGAATGAATCCGTAGATGTTCCGGCTTTGTTGGAGCAATTCCGTGAAGAGAGTCGGGAGTTTGCTCACATGAAGCAACAATATCATCTATATGAATAGTTCGTGTTCCAATGAGCCGCACAGGGTAGAGGAAGGATGTGAGCCTATGTTGAGATATGTGGCAGGACTGGATGGCGGCGGCACGAAAACCGCCGTAACCGTGGCGGACGAGAAGGGAGTGGCCGTGCACGCCTTTACATCCGGCGCGATTAACTATAATGGGCAGGACGAGGCCAGTATCCGAAGCAGCTTGCGAGAAATATTCGAAACGATAGCCAAGGTATGCGGGGGATTGGATCGTTGCGCTCAAGTCTGCATCGGTGCGGCTGGTGTTAGCAATCCAACGGTCATTACCCGCCTGGAAGCGAGTGTCCGAGCATGCGGGTATCAAGGAGGATTATTCATTACGGGCGATCAAGAAACGGCGCTGTGCGGCGCGCATGATAGCGAATACGGTATTATTCTCATTGCGGGGACCGGGTCTATCTGTTATGGCAAAAATGAATCCGGCCGTTCTCATCGCACTGGCGGTTGTGGTCACCTCATTGATGATGAGGGCAGCGGTTACAGTATCGGTCGGGAACTCATTTCAGCTTTGGTGCGCGCGCATGACGGGCGTATACCCGCAACACCAATCACTGGTATGGTGTATGAGCAGCTTCAATTGGAATCGGTTCAGCAGATTATTGGTTTTGTGTATGACAAACGCACCAATAAAAAGGACATAGCGGCCTTGGCTCCGCTCCTGTCACGCGCTTGCGCGCTCGGTGATGAAGCGGCTCTGTCGATTGCGAAAAAAAGCGCTTGTTCCTTGTTCGAACTGATAGTTCCCGTTGTAGAGAAGCTGTCCCTGCAGGCTGGAACCCTTGCGATGGCAGGAAGCGTTCTGCTCAACAACACCTATGTGCAGACTGCTTTTGCAGACATGCTGACACAGCGCTATCCAGACCTGAAGTGCATAACTGCCAAAAAAGATGCATCGCACGGTGCGGTTCTAATGGCATTGGCAAAGCTCGCTGCCCGCTCATAGACATTTCATCTGGCGATCCTGTTGGTCGCATAGCCGTCCGCATTTTGATAACGGAACAAGTAAATGAATGTTTAAAGCGAAAACCGTCGATCCACCATTCGAAATAAAAGGCTCTGGACAAGCTTGATCCCATTTTGATACATGAACTAATTCAGAACTTTGCTAAGTTATTGGACACATTCCAATGGTCGAGACAAAAAGGGTCGTATTCCCACTAAAGGAATCATGACCCTTTTTTTCTGTAGACAAGGCCAGTCGTTGCCAGTACACTAATAAATATTATTGAGCTACGGAGTTACTATCCGAGTGACAAATAAATTGATCGTATACAAAATATATGATATGGAGGAAGCCTATGTTTAGTCATAAGATAAGTGATGATATTCAATTGAAGATACTTGAAAAGCGATATGCTGACAGAGTAGAGATCAGGGCAGCTGTATTAAATTCGAAGAGCAGGGTAATCCCTGAAAGACTCCATTTTGTTAATGAAGGTACAGTCAGACGAGCTGAATGGCTCTATGATCATTATGTTGATCATGTTGTCTACGGGATGTTGAAGGACGATTGGAATGCGAATTCAGCAGGCAACCCTGCGAAGTGCGAAGAAAGAGAGGAGAATATATGAAAAGCAGGAATTCTATTAAAAATCTTCTTTTGCAGATTAGGCAAGAACAGTACAAGGTTCCTAAAGAAATATCCGCATTCGAATTGGCATTAGAGATGATGACTCAAATCGGAACCGTTGATGCTGAGCTTCGAGATAAGCTCATCTATTCCACGCTGTGTAAATGGTTTGAAAATAATGAATTTACACCAGAGCAAATGCGAAGTTTATTACAGATTAGCCTTAGTGATAGTCACCTTTTTTGCGGGATAGGCGAGACGGAGACGGATACAGTTTTTACTCGTTCTTTCTCTGTATTAATCGTGCCACTGGCCGTATATGCCCATAAACAATCCAACTATTTAACTGAAAATGAAATCAGTTATATGAAAGAAAGATTGATTCTATATGTAGAGCTTGAGAATGATTTAAGAGGGTATGTGACTGGGAAGGGCTGGGCTCATGCCATTGCACATGCTGCCGACGGTTTGAATTCTATTTCAACCTTACCATCTCTCAATCATGTTGATCTTCTCGATATCCTGCATATCATACAGAACAAAATATGTATAGACAAATACTTATATATTAATGAAGAAGATGAAAGAATGGTCACTGTCGTGAAGACTATTATAAATCGTGAAATAATTGAAGAAGATATATGTATTGAATGGATAAACAGTCTAGGTTTGATAAATAAGAATGGAAGGTTTCCCGAAGATGATATTTTAAAAGGAAATACGAAATGTTTATTAAGAAGTCTGTACTTTAGATTATTTGATCAAAGTAAATTCAATAGGTATACTGATGCAATCATAAAATCTTTAAGCACATTATAATACGGCTGTGCGGCTCCTACGGAGTCTAGGTGTGCAGCAAGCCGCTAAATGAGCGGTTTCCAAGAAGCATTTCCCTTGCTTTGCAAGGGTTTTTCGTCGTTCCCGCACCTTCGGTTGTTAGTGAGAATCATTATCGTTTATAATGGTTATTGAAGCAGCGGGAATTGAATCGGAGAGGGTTGAATGGACACGATGATCGAAAATGACCATATATTGCTGTGGAATCATGCTTCCATTACGGTGCTGGATGTGCGCCATACGATGATGAGAACAGGCGAAGCCTTGCGTTCTTACAGGCTGCCGGCCAGTGTGTTTCTGCTTGCGACGCGCGGTGGCGCCCAAGTGCGGCTGGACGGCATGGAATATATCATAAAGCGATTTCAAGTGATGCACAGCGGCAAAGGGGCATACCTGGACATTTTCCTGACAGAAGAAGAATTTGAATATTATATGATTTTCTATAAAGCATCGATTCCGCTTCCAAGTCGTCAGGACATGGTGAGCCTAATGGAGAGGAACAGTCCGTTTCATACGCAATACAGTTTTTCACCGAACTACCCGCTTTCACTTTTTCACAAAGTTAAATTAATGGATCAGGAATGGAGACAGTCAGGGCAGATGGAGCAGTTCCAGGTGAAATCGTTGTTTTATCAATTCGTCTGCAGTATATTGCAGCAGCTTCATAGACAAGGGATTGATATGAAAGAGCCGGATCTTGCTGCTCAAGCGATCATGTACATCCAGGAGCATTATTCGGAGACGATCACTTTAGAGTCGCTTGCAGAAAGCCTGAACTACAGCGTTCCGCATGTATCGGCTTTGTTCAAAAAGAGTACCGGATACAGCCCGATCGAGTATTTGATTCGGATACGGATCGATATGGCGGCAAGCCTGTTGGTGGAAACGGATGCGACCTTGCGCGAAATTGCTGAAAGCGTGGGATATAAGGATCCTTATTATTTTGGCCGGCTTTTCAAAAAGTACAGGGGGATTTCGCCTGCCCGGTTTAGAGCCAGGGAATCGGGGCAGCGCAAAGCAGAAGATAATCCCTCTACAATCATTCGATCCTCCATTGTTGTTCGAAGATTTCGGCGTTATATCGATGATGATAATCGTTATCAATACGAGAGAGTGGGAGATATACCGATGTACAGACAATCCAAGTCAACTGCTGCGGCAACATTATTGCTTTGCCTCGCATTGCTGCTCAACGCTTGCTCTGGGGGCGCTTCGAACACGAGCACGTCAACCGGGGGGGAGCGATCGCCCTCAAATTCGGTGTCTGCACCGCAAAGTTCGGCCCAATCCAATTCCGGCCAGACTTCCGATAACCTGCAAACCAAAGTGGTATCGACGATTAACGGTGAAATAGACATCCCTGTTAATCCCAAGCGCATTGTAGCGGATCAATATTTAGGCAGTTTCATTGCGCTCGGCATCACTCCGATTGGAACGCCCGGACTGCACCGGAAAAATCCGTATTTCGCCGAGGCTCTCAAGGACGTGGAGGATATTGGCGATGTGAATGGATCTTTGGAAAAGGTGATCGAGTTGCAGCCGGATCTGATAGTGACTGGGGCGACACCCGACCAAAGCAGATATGAGCAATTATCCATAATCGCCCCTACTGTTTCTGTTCCCTATGGTGAATTAAAGAACGCGCATGAAGAGTTGACCTACTTCGGCAAGCTGCTGGGCAAAGAAAAGGAAGCGGAAGCTTGGCTTGCCGAATACGATCGCCGTATTGCCGCTGCAAGAGAAAGTGTAGGGAAAGCAGTACCGTCCGACGCGACGTTTTCTATCTTTGAGTTGACGAACAAGTCGACCTATGTTTACGGCGACAATTTCGGACGGGGTGGACAAGCCGTATATCAGGCGCTGGGCTTCAAACCGCCTGCCCATATCGCGGCGGAAATTTTTGATAAGCAGTGGGCGGAGTTGTCCAATGAGTTATTGCCGCGATATGCCGGCGACTATATCATCCTGACGTCTAACGACCGCACCTTGGAGGATATTAAAGCCGACCCGATCTGGGCTACGCTTGATGCGGTCAAAAACAATCGCGTGTACGTATGGAAAGAGGAACGTTCTTGGTACTTTGATCCGATTGCGGTTCTGTCGCAGACGGAGGAAATCGCTGCTTGGCTGACGGGACAGCACTAAATTACCGCCAGTCTTTCCTGCGTGTACGTGTTCAACATGGATATGGATAGAATAACTGCTTATCCATTCGACGCTTCCGGCCACTCTCCCTTTCGATCAGTAACAACAACATTCGCGCATGCTCAAGCGCCAGACGATGTGAACTAACGGTGATGTTGCTGTATCGTCTGAGAAGCGATGTTACTAGAGACACGCAACCAAAGTTAACCTTAGCAACGAAAGGGATGCCTCTCTGAACAAGAGGGAGAGTGGAGAGAAGTACTTGGCAGCGTATGTTAATTGATACTAAAATTGTTGAAAGGCCTGCAATTAATCGTTTTCCAGAAGAAGTATATCGAAGGGATGATTTCCGAACCGATCTGGCGCGATCTGCCGGCCGTCAAAAAAGGAAACGTTTATTTTATTAGCGGTGCCCTCTGAAATATGATCCCTTTCGAGTTCATCGAAAATTACAATTCGAATTTAAGCCTGTTAAGAAATCTCTTGGAAACCTGAGAAGCGTGCTTCTCTTCAGGCAGCACCCATCCGTAATAAAGGGGCTCGGTATTTGGTGATTCCAGCTCTAAGGGAATAATATGCGGTCCATCGCTTTTGAACGAATAATCAAGTCCAATGGTAAGCGCTAACCCTTCTGTGACCGCATTTTGGATAGCCTGCGTATTGTTGCTGATAAAAAGAATGTCAACGTCCCCATATGTAGAGATAAACTGTGTCATGAATTCACGAATGTGCTCATCATCATACAAAACTAACGTTTGCCCCACTAACTTTTCTGGCGTTATCGTTTTCTCCAGCAAAAGAGGCGACTGTTTATTTACCCCGACGACTATTTTCCCTTCCAGCAATCGTTCAAAGGATAGAGTATGATGTTTTTCTATTAGATTTTCGGATAGAGCGATTAACCCGATATCAATTTTGTCGTGCTTCATTAGATTTAATATTTCCTTAGGCCCCTTTTCGAATATTTCGATTTTGACATTGGGAAAATCCCGCTTGAAATTCGATACGACGCCCACCAGCAAATGCATGGGCCCGGGTATCGTGGCTATTCTCAATTGTCCGCTTAAGGCATTGCTATATGATTGGGCTTCTTCTCTGAGCTCATTTATTTTCAATAATACTTCACTGGCTTTGCTGATGATAGCCTTGCCCTCCGGCGTCGGGACAGCTCCCAAGCCGCGCGAGCGGTTGAATAAACTTAACGCTAACTCCGATTCGAGCAAGGATATCGATTGGCTAATCGCCGAGAGGGTGACGTGGGAATTTTGCGCAGCCTTCGTTAGAGAACCGGTTTTTGCCACTTCAACGATGTATTCCAATTGTTCAAGATTCATGTGTTCACACCTCCTCTTAAGTATTTCTTAACTATAATTTAATATATGTAAATTTTAGTTAATAGAAAGCGATGCTACAATAAGAACATAAAAGAATATTTGCTGTCAGTGATTATACTCACTATAGAACAAAAAACTGAGAAATGTAAGATAAGGGAGGAACAAGAGATGACTTCAATTAAAAGAGTTGCCGTCATTACGGGTGGAGCCAGCGGGATCGGAAGACATACGGCTTTAAAATTTGCGAGTAAAGGCGATCGAGTCGTTGTCGCAGATTTTAACGAAGAAACAGGAAATGAAACCGTCGAGTTGATTAAGGCGGAGGGCGGGGAAGCGATCTTCGTCAAAACGGATGTATCCAAACTTGAAGATGTAGAAGCATTAGTGGAAAAAGCGGTCGAGACATTCGGAAGAATCGACGTCATGTTTAATAATGCCGGCATCGGACGCGTGACGCCCGTGCTGGATCAAAATTTGAATGATTATCATAGCGTAGTTAATGTGAACCAACATGGAGTAGCCTACGGAATTATTGCAGCAGGCCGAAAAATGAGAGAATTGGGCATTAAAGGCGTCATTATTAATACAGCATCTGTGTTTGGATTCTTAGCGTCACCTGGAACTTTTGCCTACCATGCAACAAAAGGGGCCGTTATTATGATGACCAAATCAGCAGCGCTCGAGTTAGTTGCCTATGGAATTCGTGTTGTGGCAGTTGCGCCAGGAGCAGTAGATACGCCAATTATTCAAGGATACAAGGATAATGGTTTAGTAGATTCGATGAAAGCCAAGGTCATGGGCAATAAATTGACGCAACCTGAACAAGTAGCAGATACCGTGTATTTGATTTCATTAGAAGAAGCAAGCGCTATCAATGGCAGTGTTGTGATGGCTGATGAAGGATATGCTTCTTTCAAGTAATTATTGATCGGAATGAATATGATAGAAAACTCAGGCTAAAATCCGGCTTGAGTTTTTTTATGTTTGCACAAAAACTGGGAAATATATATTTAGTGAAACTTTTTATAAACTCCATACATCGATAGGCCTGAGAAATTAAAACAAACACACTAAGTAGAGTGCACAGAATGAAAAAACATAACTTCATTCTTATGTTGACAATCATATTAAGCTTGGTGCTTAGTGCCTGTTCCAGTAACAAGGAAACACCGATTGAAGCAACGCTGCCTGCGAAAGAAATGGCCGATCAGATGATTGCACAAGTGGAGCAACCCGCGTTAATAGAACTGCAAGCGGATATGGTGAAGGAGTTATACCATCTAGACCCTGCGTTGGTCCGACAACGACCGTTGAGCAGACGATTCAGGATACTTATGAAGTCGTGGAATATTTAAAATGTAAATATAACAAAAAGAAGATTATACCCGCCGCTTGAATCTCAATAATGAAATGCTCAAAAAGCTTGCAAGGGTTCGAAGATATCAAAGCAAATATAATTAGCGGCTGGAGCTACATTAGATTTAGTGGTAAACGGGTTCTGTTCACCATTTAATAGACTCAGGGACGTGAGATGCTTTTTCCGCACTGGAATTACCAGCAAAGGTCAGCGTCAAATTATGGAATTTCTGATGGAATCGTTCGATCTGCCATCACTGGGCACAGAATATGAAATACCTGTCTTTTATATCCAGGGTGAACGAGACTGGCAAACACCCTATCCATTGCAAAACAATTTTTTCCGAAAATAGCAGCGCCGCTCAAGCTATTTTATTCGATTCCAGATGCGGGACACATTCCGATGATAGATCAGAAGGAGAAATTCAACGAGGCGTTATTTGATATTTTGGAGCAGATAAATAATTAGGTTAACTTCAAACCATATTCGTAGTTTGCTCTGTATCGTATGGAAAAGGAAGCGCCCTAGATAATTCTATCTCTAGGGTGCTTCATTGGTTCACATTACAATATGTGTTACCTATGGTGCTTGATTTATTTCGATGTTGAAGACAGCCGCCGGCGGGTTAATGCCCAGAACAAGAGCGCGAAGGCACTGACCGCGGCACCCAACAGGCACACTCCGGTCCAGCCGGCTAATGCGTACATGTTGGTCGATGCGATCGAACCGGCGGCACTGCCGATGGAATAGAAGATCATGTAACCTGCGGTAAGGCGGCTCTGTGCCTCAGGCCGTACCGCATAGATCATACTCTGGTTAGTCACATGCACGGCTTGCACTGCTAGGTCAAGGATAATGACACCAATAATCAAAGCGGATAGCGATTGTTCGGTATAACCGATGAGCAGCCATGATGCCAGCAGCAGCGTCAGGGCAACGCCGGTGGTCCGCTGTCCTAACCCTCTATCGGCGAGGCGGCCTGCCCGGGCCGCCGCCAATGCTCCGGCAACGCCTGCGAGACCAAACGCTCCGATCTCGGTATGCGATAGCGACAGCGGCGGCGAGCTGAGAGGCAGCACCAGCGAAGTCCACAATATGCTGAATGCGGTAAAAATCAGCAGAGCGAGCACGGCGCGGATGCGCAGGATTCGCTCTTGCGCAAATAGCATAAGAACTGAGCGCAGCAGCTGCGGATAGGACAGAGACGTTCGATCAGGTTCATGATGTGGAAGCACACGGAACAACGCGCTGGCCATTATAAGAGTCAACACCGCAGAGACGAGATAGACCGAACGCCAACCCGCGAGATCGGTCAATATGCCGGCAACGGTTCGCGCCAGCAGGATGCCGATTACCACTCCGCTTGTCACCACCCCGACTATTCGCCCGCGCTCGGCCGGAGCCGCTAAAGATGCCGCGAACGCTACAAGCGTCTGCGTCACTACTGCAAGCAGTCCGACCGCAGCCATGCCTATGAGCAGCATCGTGCTGTTGGCGGCGGTGCCAACCACAATAAGAGCCAACACAGACAGCAGCATTTGACCGGCGATCAGCCGCCGCCGATTCAGAAGATCGCCGAGCGGCACCAGCAGCAGCAGTCCCAGCGCATAACATATCTGCGTGATGGTAATGACAATGCCAACGGATGAATGGCCGATGCCGAACTCACTTGCTAAAGTGTCGAGCAGCGGTTGTGCGAAGTAGATGTTGGCGACAGCCAGCCCGCAGGCGGTTGCAAACAACAGTGCCACATAACGCGGCATTGAAGAGACGGTTGCCTTTTCTTCAAGCTTCCCCATTTTTATACACTCCCCATATCATCATTTGTTAGTTATATACTAATAAGTATAATATACTGAACGGTATATAATGTTTGTAGGTAAATTTAACTCGAAAAACCGGTCATGTCAAGAAGTTATTTGCAAGTCAGTATAGGGAAATACTGTTTTCTATAAGAGGATTAATAAACGAAAAGGAATACCCATAAGTTGACAACGCATCTTTTAAAGAATAAAATCATAACATACTGAACGATATGAAAAGAGGGGTTGTCATGGTTCGGCCAAGGGAATTTGATGAGGAAAAGGCATTAGACGCAGCTATGCAAATTTTTTGGAAGAAGGGGTTCGATGCGACTTCACTAACCGATCTGACGACCGCAATGGGCATTCAGCGGCCAAGCATTTATTCAGCCTTCGGAGACAAAAAAGAATTATTCGAAGCCGCGCTGCGAAAATATACGCGCTTCCACGCTTCTTATGTTCGAGCTAAACTTCAAACCAGTCCATCTGTAAAAGAATCATTCCGCGCTTTTTTTGAAGGTATGGTGTCAGAGCAATATGAAGGTTGCAACCGGGGATGCTTTTGCCTCAATACGATGGTGGAGCTTGCACCCCATGATGAGAAATTTGAAATCCTTACAAGGGAACATCAGATGTATCTTGCGGCCATATTTCAAGAGACGATTGAAAGAGGTATCCGATCAGGTGAGCTTGAAGAGGGGAAGAACGCAAAAACTTTAGCGCAGACACTCGTTGTGTCATTAATCGGACTTACCGTGATGATGAAATCCCGTCCAGAACGATCATTTGTCGATAATTCTGTATCGGTCATACTTACATTGCTAGAGTAGCAGAATAGGTCAAGCAAGTTAATATGCCAATGGAAGAGAGTTGAAGGGGCACAAGAGTTACAAGTTCCGTGCCCGGCATTGATGTGAACAGGTATAACGATATTTGGAATGAACAGATGGCGATGTCGACATCACATAACAAAAGTGTGCTAGGGACATTAAATGAAATCATTTCTGCAACAAAGGATACGTATGGTGATTTCTCTGAACATCATGAACAAAACCCATGGAATAATAGATTTATATATAAAGCAAGAAATCGAAAAGCAATATAAATGAACTTTTACAATAAAAGGCGGAGGGAAACGTGGTGGAAACTAATAGATGCAGACTAATTAAACAACAAAAATGTGTGATTATGACGATGTTAAAAAACTTTATATGAATGAAGAAGTGCGGAAATTCCTCGGAGGAACGATTATTGATGAAAAAACATTCAAAGCTAATTTTTCGAAAGGTGGGGATTTTATGCTGTCAAGAAAAGAAGAACAGAGCCTAAGCAAGTTTATGAGCAAAATACTTCGTCACACCCCTCACGAATTCGGCTTATCCTTAGATCATCACGGATATTGCAGGATTGAAGATTTGCTCCATGCGATCCGAAGTGAACAGAGATGGATCAGCGTGGAACAAGAGGATATTAAATTAGTCGTGAACCATTGCGATAAACAACGTTACGAGATTAGGGGCGAACAT
Source organism: Paenibacillus sp. MER TA 81-3 (assembly GCF_023713585.1). Classification (NCBI taxonomy): domain Bacteria; kingdom Bacillati; phylum Bacillota; class Bacilli; order Caryophanales; family Paenibacillaceae; genus Paenibacillus; species Paenibacillus sp. MER TA 81-3. The sequence continues at coordinate 276,288 of NZ_JAMAWB010000002.1, read as the reverse complement.
ATTCGCGCTAAATACGGTCATAGCTCTGAGCGTTTGAACTATAAAGCTTTGCAGCCTCCCGAAGTTCTATATCATGGGACGAATAGTAAAGCAGCGGACCGTATATTTACCGAAGGGATCAAACCTATGGGCAGAAAGTATGTTCATTTATCAGAAAAGCTGGACTTCGCTATCATTGCCGGTAAAAGAAGAGGCGAGTTAGTGATCATTCAGGTTGATACGAGCAAAGCGTTGTTGGATGGAGTCGAATTTTATTTTGCTGAAAATGGGGTGTGGTTAGCTGATTATGTAGCGCCCCAATATTTGGCGTTATATGAGTAGTTATTCACTTCACTCCATTCTCCCTATCATTCAGAATGGGAGGGTGAACGGAAACGCCGACAGATTTCAGCCTTTGATGTTCAAGAAAAATGAAGAATTAGACTGAGATAGCGGCGAGGCTGACACCCCGAGGAATAGATGTATCGTTTGGCATTATTGAAAGTAACCCAGATAGGAAGCAGGTGTAGTACAATGATAGATTTGGATAAATTAGCCGAGATATTTGCTAGTGGTTCCTGTGATATAGAAGGTGCCTACCGTTTAGTCATCCAGCCGAAAAGTATATTGCGTGACTTTAGGACCGTAAAGCATGGATTTCTTTTTATCATTCGTGGAGAAGCTAAAATGTGTGTGAACGGAACTGCCTACGAATTACTTCCAGGATCAGTATTTCATGCGGCTCCAGGCATGCAACTGGACTCCCAAGTTATAGGACAATCAGAGTTCGAGTACTATTCACTTTTTTATCGATTGGACAAGTTAGGTGATGAAAATAGAGGTCATGAATGCGACGCTCATTTCAAGCTTGAACCGGGAGCAAATCCGAGAGTGATAGAATTACTGATCATGCTCCATCAGAATGCCCATACACTTGGAGGGATTGGGAAACTTCGTGTCAAGGAATTATTCTTAAGCATCGTGCATCAAGTTCTGGTGGGTTGCAGGTATCGGGAGAGTGGCAGTTTTCCAAGTAAAAGGGTGATAGAGGAGGCCATTGCATACATTAACGGGCATTATATGAATCCGTTGACACTCGACGAGTTAGCTGAGTTGCATGCAATGAGTCCCAAACGCTTCTCATACTTCTTTCACAAATATACGGGGTTCCGTCCCATCGACTATGTCATTAATTATCGTATGGAAAGAGCGAGTGAATTACTTAAAGCAGGCCATTTTCCCATCCGCGATATTGCTGTCAGTGTCGGTTATGCCAATCAGCTATATTTCAGTAGAGTATTTAAAAAGAAATTCGGTGTGTCTCCCTCCGCATACACACATAAAATAGATAATCATAAATAACCACACAGCAAGCCTGGATTAGATAATCATACATATAGCATTCGCGATTTGTGTATTTTCATTTTTTTTAGTCCTTGCTACACTTATATTGATAATGAGAATCATTACTAATATTTCTGGGGTTGCATTATGATCACTGGGGCGTTTGATGCCGTGGAGAGGCGTAAGTCTTTGATGACCAATCGGTCTGTTTCGTCTTTTTGAACATGCACGGATCGGAGTATCTCCTAGGCGCAAAATTATTATTATATATAGGGAGGCTGGTAGAATTGACTACAAATAGACAATTATGTATTGGATTATCCTTATCCGCAACTTGGATGAAAGGAGTCGGCTGGCGGCACCCAGACAGCAATGTGGAAAAAATGGAGTCAATTGACTATTACATTGATTTGGCAAAAATGGCGGAGAAGGCAAAGCTCGATTTTCTTTTCAAGGCGGATTATCTTTATGTTAGCCCGCAGATGCTGGGCGATTCCGCTAATTTTGGCAGCCCAGACCCTACAATGATGTTTGCGGCGATTGCTCGTGAAACCGAGCGGATTGGACTGGTTACAACTGTCTCCACTACTTTTAATCCACCATATGTTGTGGCAAGGCAGCTTCAGTCGTTGCATTGGCTCAGCAACGGACGTGCTGGCTGGAATATCGTAACTTCAATAGAAGGCGCAGAAAATTTCGGTGATTCACCTATGCCTTCACCGCAAGAAAGATATGCGAAAGCAATGGAATTTACGGATGTCGTACGCAAGCTATGGGATAGCTTCCCGAATGAAGCAATTGTGATTGACCGTGAGTCAGGCATCTTTTCTGATACGGATAAGGTTTCCTCCATTAATCATTCAGGTGAGTTTTTCAGTGTCCGGGGACCGCTTACTTTACCTGCCCATAAATCGGGATCCATCCCGTTATTTCAAGCAGGCGCTTCAGATATAGGACGAAATTTCGCCTCTTCAGTAGCGGATGCTATTTTTGCAGCGATGCCGGACCTTGAGTCGGGAGTGGAATTACGAAATGATCTGAGAAGAAGGGCCAAGGAACATGGACGCAATCCGGACGCAATCAGAGTTTTGCCTGGATTATATTTTTTCTTGGCTGAAACTCGCGAGGAAGCGCATGAATTACATAAGGCTGCACACGCACATTTGAGTGTGGAGCGCAGACATGCATCGCTCCAATCAGTGCTGGGCCTTGATTTAAGCAGCTTTGCTTTGGATCATCGCGTAACTGCCGATATGCTCCCCGATCCGAATCAGCCAGTCCGCAGTCGGACACATGCTGAGCTGTTGCGCCGATATATTACAAACTATCAGCCTACAGTAGAAGAGGTATTGGCAAGGCCGGAGGTCGTCGGATCTGCTCACTGGGTTTCTGTTGGAACGGTTGAGGACGTGTCGAACGATATTATTGAGCGATTTGAGGCTGGAGCGATTGACGGTTTTATAGCTCTTCCAGGCGGCTCAGAACAATCGATGGAAATATTTTTTGAAAAACTGATGCCGCAGCTGGTTGAAAGAGGATTGTTCAGAAGCGAATATGCAGGCTCGACTTTGAGTGCACATTTGGGTATTTAACATCTGATACTTATTAAAACATAGGACAGCCCTTCTAAGCTGAAAGCCTGGAGGGGCTGCCCAGTTTGTTTAAATAGGAAGCCGATGTTATCACCATAAAATTGTTGATTCGATGATGCCGCAATTAGATAATTATACATATAGTATTCGTGATTTGTGTATTTGCATTTGTTTCAGTCCTTGCCACCCTATATAATGCCAAGTTAATCGATTATGGGGTAGGTCAGAGGCTCTGGTATGTTGTACTACCGTCGTCAGCCGACGCTCCATACGAGATTGAGGCAATTAACGGCGAAGGGACGAAAGTTGCCAGCAGATCGTTTGATGATTCGCGCGATCTTGCCAGTGTTCTCATGTCTAAGTAGCAGGGCGGCATTAAACGAACGAAGAACGATAACTCAATGAAACAGCGGTAGTCTAGGACTTTATTTTCCCATCCAAGGCTGCCGCTGTTTCTATTATTGTGGTTAGTCTAATACTTATTTTACGAAGACTTGCTGCTGGATGATTTCCAGGTAAGGGGCCTGCGAACTGCAAAGCTCAAAATTCCGGGAATTAGGGTTCATAAAGAAATGTTCCTGCTTCAGCAAAAAAGCCAACGGAAACGCCAACCGTTGGCTGCGGATTTTTGATCATGATTACGTGCTGACCGTCAGCCCTTCGCTAGGCTCAATTGCCATGTCACCCCGAATTTATCTGCAACCCAGCCAAACTTCTCACTAAATGGATAAGCGCCCAAAGGCATCAATACAGAGCCATCTTGAGATAGCTTCCCAAATACCCTGTCAATCTCTTCTTCCGTATCGCATGTTACATACAATGAGATTGCCGGAGTAAATGTGAAGTCATGCTTGACGCTGCTATCGATGCACATGAACACTTGTCCATGCAACGAAAATGCGGCATGCAGCACGCTCCCCTCGGCACCGGGTTCGTTCGCTCCATAACGCTGAATGCTGATGATCTCCGATTGGTCGAATAAAGAAACGTAAAAATTCATTGCCTCCTCAGCCTGTCCATCGAACATCAAAAACGTAGTGATTTTTTGATCTATAGTACCCATTTCACACCAGCTCCTTTTATTAAAATGCAGACGGGGTTAACGACGAAACATATGTTCTTGTTCGAATTATCTGTGAGCGGAAACGGATTGTCAACGGTTATTATTTTCTCTTTACACATAAAAATATTCCATTTGATGTGCAAAAGGAGCAAACAATCATACAAAATGAATGAGCACTCGTGGCAATGAATCATAGATGTAACCCGATTGTTTTGCGATAGGGGCTCCATTTATGAATAATGCGGCTAAAAAGGGCGCCTGAATTGGGGGAAAGGCCTATTATATTATATGTCGGCGCTTCTATTGTTTTATTACCGGGGCTTAAATATACTTTTGTTAGTGATACATAAGGTTACCGTTCCGGAGGAGGAGACACAGCATGGGACGTTTCGAAGATGAACCGGGATACAAATACGCATTCAGCTCCGTTCTTTATCGCAGAGAGCAGGTCGCGGTGAAATGCGCAAGGTGCGGCGGACTGGCCTATATCTTTAAGGGAGAGCATGCGAACGAGGTGAAGTGCACCACATGCTTTTACCACGAGAAGGAGCCTGAATCCTACCGATATTCGGCCAGCGGAGTGTGCGAAGCCTGCGAGAGATGGTTTAACGAGGACATGACGGACAAGAAGCAGCTTACGCAAAAGGTCATCCATATCCGTTGTCCCCATTGCTCTGCCATGAATCAGGTTCCGCTGCGCAGAACCTTGAAATATGCGGGTTGTTACAGCGATATCCGGCACGAACGCGACCCCGTATTTAACTTGGAGCTTTACTATCTCGATTACTTCCGGGGAAAACCGGTGTGGGCCGTGAACCGGGCTCATCTGAATTATCTCATCGCCTACATATCGGCGGATCTGCGCGAGAAGCCGGGAAACGGCATGAAGCGAACGGCTTCGCATACGCTGCCTAGATATATGAAGGAAGCCAAAAACAGAGAAGCGATGGTCAAGACGCTGCGCAGGCTGCAGCTTAAGGATGAATGACTGCCGGACCTTCGAAATTTTATGTTTTTTATTACGGTGAATTGATGGACGATCTGATTGCTATGACCGAGTTCGCACCTTAGCTGATTGTTGCAGAGGATGCTGTCACAGGCAAACGCTACGTTCTGTTCGACGGCTGTAAGCACGGGTACGATGCCATGCTGTGCGATACCTATTCAGATGAACAACAGAACAACCGGACGCCGCTGCTGCCGTATGTTGATGCTGATGGTGAAGATACGTTCGAGATTCGCTTAACCGTGTTTTATAATGCCGATTGGGATGAGGAATTCTCATCCGATGTGGACGAGCAGGGACAGATTGAACTGATTAGCGGGGAACGCTGTGATTTTGAGGAAGCAAATCGAAACGGTTTTGATGCGCTGAGCATTACCGTTGTGAATACACGGGGGCTGAAGACGGAAATAGCCCAAGAAGAACTGGCCTGATGGATATGCAGCGGAACAGTCAAAGCAAACGGAAGGAAAGCTTGTCATCACGTTTGCTGAAGAGAGGCTTGAATATTACAGAAATTAGCTAAGAAAGCCCTTGCCTTTAGGCTTGGGATGAATTGGCGTAGGACAAGGGCTGTCTTTAGACAGCTTAATTGTCCTACAGTTTTCCATGTTTTAGTTGCAGTCTTGTATTTAAACTAATACAATCGGTGTATGGGACAAGAATATAGAAGAACGACAACAACCGTTTCGCTCATCAATTATCATTTTGTGTTTTGTCCGCGATACCGTCGAAAAGTATTAGTCAAACATATAGAAGCACGATTTAAAGAGCTTGTGCAAGAGCTTTGTGTAGCCAACGATTGGCTCATTGTTACACTGGAAGTGATGCCTGATCATGTACATCTATTCTTAAATGTGCTACCGACCGATTCTCCAGCCGACGTTATGGCGAAGTTGAAAGGAGCGACGTCGCGAGACTTGCGCAAAGAATTTCCGCACTTGACGCACCTGCCAAGTCTCTGGACACGTTCCTATTTTGTCAGCACGGCAGGTAACGTATCAAGTGAAACGATCAAACGTTATGTCGAAGAGCAAAAGAAAAGGGGGTGAAACCATGCAAACCGTAACGGTTCAAATTCGTCTATTCCCCCGTGATCCCGCCATTATGAAAGAGATGGGAAATGAATATATCCATACGGTCAATCACTTAACCGAACAAGCAGAAGCATCGGGCGCATTTCCAAAGGTGACATCCAAGGATGTCGAGGCCAATCTTCCTTCCGCAGTAAGGAACCAAGCCATTAGAGATGCGCGAAGCATCCATAACAAGACGAAAAAGCAAGGGAAACGCCCGATTCTAAAGCGTAGAGCCTACTACGTGAACAATCAAAACTATTCGTTTGGCGACAGTAACGTTTCATTTCCTGTCATGATGAACGGAAAGGTACAGCGGCTCACGGTTTCTGTTCGCATAACCGAACGGGAGCAACGTCTCCTATTCAGCAATAAACTCGGGCTATTGCGAGTCGTCGAAAAGTCAGGTAAGTGGTACGTGCACATAGCTGTTGAAATACCAACAGAACAACTAACGAGCGGCGCAACGATGGGGATTGACTTGGGATTAAAAGTCCCCGCCGTCGTTGTCACCTCAACAGGTAAAACTCAGTTTGTCGGCAACGGCAGGCAGAACAGGTACATGCGTCGCAAGTTTCAAGCGCGCCGAAGAAAGATGGGTAAGCTTAAAAAGCTGTCGGCGATTCGCAAGCAACAGAACAAGGAACATCGCTACATGAAAGATCAAAACCACAAGATCAGCCGGAAGATCGTGAACATGGCGATAGAAGAACAAGTATCGGTCATCAAGATCAAGAAACTAACGAATATTCGCCAAACGACAAGAACAAGTCGTAAAAACGCTAAAAATCTGCATAACTGGTCGTTCTATCAACTGCAAATGTTTATTGCGTATAAAGCGGCATTGGCGGGAACCAAAGTCCTCGAAGTGAATCCTGCGTACACTTCGCAAACATGCCCGGCGTGTAGTAAACGCAATAAAGCCGATGACCGAACGTATCAGTGTTTATGCGGGTTTCACACGCATCGCGACAGAGTTGGTGCGATTAACATCATGCGTCAACCTGGGGCAGATGGTAATAGTCTGTCAGCCTAAGATGCTAGATGCACTGTCTTAGGACGGGCTGATGGCACAGCCCTAAACTTAGCAGTTTTCCAAACCAGAAATGGACTGAGGAAGCACCAACTAGCTAAGAATCCCACGGCTTTAGCCGTGTGGAGTGTCAATAGGAATCAGTAACTTCGGTTGTGGCGTTTCGATCCATCTGGTAGTGCATGGAGAATCTTATGGCGAAATCTGGGTTGATGATCGCGCTAACGATGGCGGCATATACCCGGACGAGTACTTCGGAAATACGAATCGGCTGCATTTTCTGGACTGGTATGAATTGTGGCTCGATTTGTCGTTGAAGGAACTAGCCGAGTCAGCACCTTCGGGATAGGGACTCTGGTTTTGACAGTCATGTTGACAGCGGTGTTCGTTTTATCTACCATAACAATATGAGTTTTAATGATAATAATTCTCAATTGGATGGGCGGATGATGGATGAGAGACAGTGGATCTGGAGATTTTTCTGCATATGACGTCAATTACCCATTAGTCGCAGGGTTTCATGAGACGTTCCATGCGCCTCTGGAAGCGGGCGAATTGCAGTTCGACATCCCCGGGCCTGTGGGAACAGGGAGATGCAAACGGATTCGTATCAACGACGCTGTGGAGATGCATTGTAATGATATGACTTTGAATGAAATACGAAAATTGAAGGCATGACGGCGGGGCCCGTCTATTCGATGGTCCTCTGCTTGGCCGACAATATGAACTGGGAGGTACAGGGCAGGCGGCCGGATTATCATATTCAGACTGGGGAATGCCCGCTCAATCCAACTAAAATATCAACTAGTGATAATGGTTCTCACTGGTTGATATTTTTATTTTATGGGAAAGAAGTCATTTTCGATGAAACACACTTCATTGCGCTCCATGCTCTTCATATTGCTTGTCATTATGTTCACCCTGAATGCATGCGGCAGCACTCCATCAAGCTCTAATCAGAACGTATCTTCCAGTTCGGGGCAAGGAGCGGACCCCCCAAGGATACTTTGTATACAGTGATAAGACGGTAAGCACGTACTACGCTGATTTGGGCTTTGCGACAAACCCGGAAGTGAATCTCGATCAGGAGGTAAGCCTGGAGGGATTGAGCAAGATTGACGCTGATTTTATTTTCTTGGGCGAGGCTCCGCTCGCATAAACCTTGATAAGGTTAATATGTATAAATATACTAATTAAACGTCATGCAAATCCATTATAAGGAGGGTTATGATGAGTGCGACAGGCACGAACTCGGCCATAGAGCCGGTGTCAAAGAAGAAAAGAGGCGGATGGCGCGTCGTATGGATAACGGCGCTTATTCTCGCGCTATTGCTCGGCAGCGTAAGCGGTATAGCCTATTGGATTGCGCGGAACAGTCTTCCGCTCATTCAAGGAAAGCTGGAGTTGGAGGGACTGCAGCAGCCGGTTTCGGTCTGGCGCGATGTGAACGGTGTGCCGCACATTGAGGCCAGGAATGAGCATGATTTGTATTTGGCGCAAGGGTATGTGACAGCCCAAGACCGGCTGTTTCAAATGGATATGATGAGACGTTTAGGTTCGGGACAGCTTAGTGAGATCATGGGGGAACAAACTTTGGAACGCGATAAGATTTTCCGGGCGTTCAGTCTGCGGCGGGCGGCAGAAGCTTCACTGGAGGTTTATTCCGCCGATGCAAAGAATGTGCTGGAATGGTATGCCCAAGGTGTCAATCAGTATATTCACCAAGCGCAGGCTTCGGGATCGCTTCCGGTCGAGTTTCGCCTGTTGGGCTACAAGCCAGCCGATTGGGAGCCGATTGATTCGCTGGTGATTGGCAAAAATATGGCCTATGATCTGGGAGGACATTGGACAGGGCAGGCATTCCGTTACCAGCTTGCCCAGCGGGTGTCGCCGGAGATGGCGTTGGAGTTGTTCCCCACGTACCCCGAAGGGGGAGCGTTGATCATTCAGGCGCTGAAGGATCATCCCATAGACCTCAAAGCGATGCTTGCGGCAGCCGTAATCCCCGATCCGCTCAACGGCAGCAATAACTGGGTCGTTTCCGGAAAAAAATCAGCCTCTGGAAAGCCCATGCTCGCAAACGATCCTCATCTGCAACTGGGCACGCCGTCCATTTGGTATGAAACGCATCTTCAAGCGGCAGAGCTGAATGTAAGCGGCGTTGTTTTCGCAGGCATTCCGGGCATTATTCTCGGGCACAATCAGCATCTGGCTTGGGGCGTCACGAATTTGAACCCGGATGTGCAGGATCTGTACATCGAGAAGCGAAACCCGGATAATTCTAATGAGTTTGAATATATGGGCAAGTGGGAGCCAGCGAATCTCTATGACGAAGAAATAAAGGTAAAGGGCAAGCCTGCGGTTACTTATCAGGTAGCCGTAACAAGGCATGGTCCGATCATTTCCGAATTTGCTCAGGACAATCAACAAGATCTGGCGCTTGCGTTGCGATGGACCGCGTTGGAGCCTACCAAGGAGCTCGAAGCGTTTCAGAGGTTTGGCAAAACACGCAATTGGGAGGAATTTAAAGAAGCGCTCACTTATTTTGATGCCCCTGCGCAAAACTTTGTCTTGGCCTCGAATGACGGGACCATTGCTTACCGGGCGAACGGTAAAATCCCCATCCGCAAGAAAGGGAGCAGCCAGGTCCCCGTTCCGGGGTGGACTGACGAATATGAGTGGACCGGATACATTCCATGGGAAGAACTGCCGACCACCGTTAATCCGCCCACAGGATATATCGCGACCGCCAATAACAAGGTTGTTGATGACAGCTACCCTTATCACATCACGAACACATGGTCGGAGCCGTACCGGGAAGCCCGTATTCAGCAGGTGCTGGAAACCAAGGAGCTCTTGCAGGCGGAAGATCTCCAGAAGCTTCAATTCGACCGTCACAATCTGCTGGCGGAGGAATTCCTGGAAGGACTGTTAGCAGAGCTTCGGAATAATGCATCCCTCCGTTCGATTGACCAAGAAGCCGCGGAGCTGCTTCAGGCTTGGAACAAGGAGGATGATGCGGAGCAGGGAGCGCCGCTCATTTTTACTTTCTGGATGAGACAGCTTGAAGAAGTCATATTTAAACCTGAAGTGACCGATGATTTAATGAAATTATTTGAAAACAGGGAGAGTGTACGGAATGGCCTGCTTCGCAAGGCGCTTGCCGGAACTCCGACGCTGTGGATTGATGGAAAAGGCGGCATCGAAAAGATAGCGCTGCGCTCTTTCCAACTTGCCGTGGATCAAGCAGTTTCCCTGCAGGGCCGAGATCCGGAAAAGTGGAGATGGGGCCGTTTTCACCAAGTTAAATTCGCCCATCCGCTAGGCGCAATTAAGCCGCTTGACCTTTTGTTCAATGCCAAGGCTGTCGGCATGGGGGGCAGCAAAGTCACGGTCGGCATGGCGGGGTGGGATGAGAACACGGGGGACATGAATCTAGGAGGCGCTTGGCGTACCGTTATCGATCTCGCCGATCCGCTAAAGTCGTTCAATGTCGTGGGGCCCGGACAATCGGGGCAACTGCTGAGCCCCTGGTATCACGACCAAGTTGACGCTTGGACAACAGGCAAGTATCACGAGACTAGCATGGATCCGGGCGCTTACCGGGCAGCGGGACATCACTTGGAACTGGTTCCAGCCGCGGTAACCATTGAAAATACAAGATGAGCATCGCCTTCTGCCGCATCACCTATAAAGGGACGATGAAAAGATTATGTATGGTAAGCAAAGTTGGGATTGGTCAACTGGATATGAAAACTATGGCGCAAGACGATTGTCAATAATGCGGAAACCCTTCGAACATGTGAAATGTTTGGAGGGTTGTTTTTATTTTCGCTCCTTCCATAGGGAAAAAAACTTCCTCTGCAGGTAGCATGAAACTTCGTTGATAATGATAATCATTATTGATAAAATCCGCAACCAGACTAAAAATCAGGCAATACGGAACCAACCCTATGTGAGGAGTTTATTCATGAAAAAAGCATGCTGTAAAAACTTTTCTATTATCAGCAATCATGACGCCTTTGCTATCCTCAGCTTGCGCACAATCGGCCCAAGCAGAGGGGACAGAACCAATCGACTCGGCAGCAGCTGCTGACCATGTATGGAAGACAGAAGCTGAACCAGAAAAGGTTATAGCCGTTGGTCAAACAACGGCAGAACTTCTCGTAGAATTCGGCTTGGAGGATAAAGTGGTTGGACAATGCAATGACTTGAGCTTTGATTTCACGGTACATGAGATGGTGATGATGGGCAGAACGCCCCATAAGCATGCCATGGAAGCCGACTACAAGGAAGATTATGAATTCGTGCATGCCGCGCTTGAAAAAGTGGATATGCTCGCTATGCAGACAGGAGCTACTTAACCCTGTCCGGCGGCGAAAAACAAAGGGTCATACTGGTGCGGGCAATTGCGCAGCAGCCCAAATTTTTAATTTTAGATGAGCCAACCAATCACTTGGATATTAAATATCAGCTGCAAATTTTGTCCATTGTCAAAGCTTTAAAAGTGGGCACTCTGGCTGCGCTGCATGATCTATCCCTAGCCGCAACGTATTGCGATATTTTATATGTTGTCAAAGACGGAACGGTGGTGGCAAGCGGAAGCTTCCGACTATTTAGAACAGCCTGCACGCCAGCTTCTCCGAAGCGCAGCTTATTGTCACTGGCTTTTCACTCGGTATGGCCGCGGCGCTTATCCAACCTCAGGTGCTGTCCACGATGCAGGTCAGCTTTCTGCCGCGGGAGAAGGAGCTCGCTTTCGGCTTTTACGGCGCAATGATCGGGTTCGGATTCGCCTTTGGTCTCATCCTCGGAGGAATTCTCGTCACTTGGAATCCGTTCGATCTCGGTTGGCGGACCGTATTCTTTTTCAATGTGCCGTTCGGTATTCTTGTTCTGCTGTTATTGCCGATTATACCCGAGTCACGCGGAGGACGGGCGCAAAGTATCGATTGGGCCGGGACTGTCTTACTGATGAGCGGATTGTTTCTGCTTGTTTATCCGCTATCGGAGGGGCAAAAACAAGGATGGCCGATTTGGACCTGGAGCTGTCTGTTATTAGCTCTTCCGGTTCTGTTTGCTTTTATGCGGTAGAAATTCGGAAACGGAAGCGGGATGCTTCTCCGCTAGTCGACCTGACTATTTTCAAACATCGTTCTTTTGGCGTAGGCATGGCAACAGTTGTGCTGATTTATCTCAGCATGTTCTCCTTCTTCTTCATTTTGAGTTATTATTTGCAATTCGGTTTGCATTATAATGTTCAATATACGAGTCTGATTTTTCTGCCTCTAGGCGCAGGTTTTTTCCTGACTTCCTTGGTATCGTCTCGAATCGTCAGGAAATGGGGGATGGCTGTGCTGAAAACAGGCGCTTGGTAATGGGTGGCTGCAGCCTATTACTCATTGGGTCGCTATATGTTGATGCGATGGATCTGCTGCATGTCCGAAATATATTGATATTATTGATATATGGTCTCGGTCTCGGTATGGTCACTACGCCGCTAGTCAACGTCATTCTCAGCGCAGTGCCTATAAAGGATGCCGGGACGGGTTCGGGCTTGTTCACTACATTTATGTATTTGGCAAATTCGTTAGGGGTGGCCTTGATCGGTATTTTGTTCTCGGCCTCGCTGGGGCAATCTCTTATCGAAGCGGAGCTGCCGGATTATGTAAGGGCGTTTTCCACCTCTTTAATGGCAAGCGGAGGACTGGCTTTGGCAGCATTCGTATGTCTCTGTTTCTTGCCCGACCGCACTAGGCGAATGGTTGGAGAATGATCATGAGAAGGTGGAATTCATGTGGATGCTTGGTTTTATTTAGATAACTCCTTTTGAATTTCATTGCGGATTCTCCTGCGGCGAGTGGGGCATGAAGGCGGTCCCGAACCAGTATAAAGCTCTGGTTCAACAATGTCTGGAGGAATACAGCGGGACCGCAAGCAGCGTAGAGTTGAATCAGCCTAAATTAATCGACCTTTGCCGACTATATGCAAAAGGAAATAAACCGATTGTTAACAGGCGTTCACCCAAATTGAACGGGCAGAGCAGTAAATCCCCTCATAATGTAAGTGGGCTGCCATTCAAGGCGATCGGGCGCGACAGCAAGCTTCATGTTCGGCAATCGTCCGAGCAGCGTGCCAATGGCAATCCGTCCTTCCATGCGGGCGAGGGGCGCTCCCAAGCAATGATGGATTCCCGTTCCGAACGCAATATGGTGGTTGTTGCCGCGCGTGATATCCAATCGCTCCGGATGCTCGAAACATTCGGGATCGCGATTGGCTGACGCAAGCGCGATCAGCACGACATCGCCTTTGGCTAGTGTCTTGCCGCCCCATTCATAGTCTTCTCCAGTCCAGCGGTTGGTCGCAAATTCGACAGGGCCCATGAAGCGGAGCAATTCTTCGATTGCCGAGTCAATTAGGGCAGGCGTGTCTCGAAGCGCTTCCAGCTGGTCCCGGTGCTGCATCAATGCGTACATGCCGTTACCAATCAGATTTACGGTCGTTTCATGCCCGGCTACGATCAACAGAAAGATCATCGATACGAGTTCTTGTTCGGACAGTGTGCTGCCTTCGGATTCCGCTTGCGTGAGCAAAGATAACAAATCTTCCTGCGGATCCAAGCGGCATTTCTTGATCAATGCCTTGATATATGAGGTGAATTGATCGATTTCTGATGTGATTTGTTGATATCTCTCCGGATAATTGAAGGCTGAGACCATGGCGTGAGACCATGTGCGGAACTGATCGCGCTCTTCATTGGGCAGCCCCAACATGTCGCATATGACGATGATAGGGAGAGGATACGCATAATCTCGAATGAGTTCCATGGACCCTTGAGCTTCTACCTTGTCAATGAGCCAATGTGAGATTTCCTGAATACGCGCTCGCATTTTTTCAATCATGCGGGGAGTAAATGCCTTTTGTACCAAGGAACGCAGGCGGGTGTGATCCGGCGGGTCAGAGTTGAGCATGTGACGTAATAGCAGATCCATTCTGCTCGCAGGGACGCCTACTTCTTCGGGCCTTACGAACTGAAACAGATTTTTTTTGAAACGTTCGTTTTTCAGAGCGGCTGCGGCATCTTCGTACCGCGACACGATCCAGGCCGTGTTGCCGTTGGGCATGACCGTTTTGTGAATCGGATCATGGATCCGAAGCTGTTCATACAAGGAGTATGCCTTATCTTTAAAATCAGATGAAAAAGGGTTGACGGAGAGAAACGTGGAATTTTTCGTCATCTGTGCGCCTCCTATTACTCATTGTAAAAGACGATGTATTATATACCTGATATGTAATGATTATTATAGCATGAGAAAACATAGAACTTAGCGCTTCGCCTCCTGAGGTGGAAATGCTTCAGAACTTCTCGGCATGAGGCGCTCAGTTATGATGGACAATGAGGTATTGCTCGAACAGAAGCTGACCCTCTACTTCCAAGCGTTGTTTGCCAGCCTGCATAAGCAGCAAGATTTGATCGTCATGTGTTTCGGCGAAGTTCAACGCAACCCAGCCGTTCGCACACTGAATCGGCTCAGAAGTACGAAGACCATTATTTTTGTTACTCGAGCAGGTAAATGTAAATTCAGTGAATATGATCCGGAAGATTACCTTTTCAAAATAGAGAATCGATAATCATTGGATGGTGCGCATTCATTCATGATAAGCCCAAGAGCTGGCCTTTCCTCACTGCAACGGGCTTTTCTGCTGTGCCTGCCGCCTCATTTGTCTTCCATTTATTTCAATGTGACCGATTGGCTTGGAGATCTACCTAAGTATATGAGCAAGCAAATGGGGAAGGGAGAACCCGCATGTGGACATAGAACGAGAGGTAAGACGGGCGCTGAAAGGCGAACATGAAGTCTTTGTACGTCTTATCCGACCGATGGAGCTTCAACTGCGGGATGGCCAAGTCCATGGTAAGACAGGAGGAAGATTATGCGGATGCGATCCAGGAAACGATGCAGAAAGCCTATAAGTCGCTGCATACGCTGCAGGATATCCCGCAGGCATGCCCAACCATTGGCTGTACAAGGAAATACCGAGTTTGCAATTTACCGTCGTCGATGATCGGGGCATCGTGCTACAGAAACTTATCGACCGCAGGCAGAACGGTTAAGGAGGGCGCATGGTCTAATGAGGATAGCTTTTTTCATATATGTTGAATTCTCCAAGTTCTAGTGGTGCTATAATTAACCTCATTGTTTATAACCTAGTAAATGCGAATGAACGAAAAAAAACGTCAGATTTTGGAGGTTGCATACGTTATATATAGCAAGAAGAGCCGCTTCCTAATAGAGATATTGCGGGCATCTATTAGAATCGGCTCTTTTCGCTCCTTCTTTTACAAAGGTAAACGGCAGCCATGTAACATGGCAACTCCCCATCTTCTTTGTAAAGCAAAGGGAAGCTTACAAAAAAGGAGGTATCAATAGGAGAGAGATTAGGAAGCAAGTAAAGCTGGAAATCTGCAATGATATGAATATTCGTTAAGGTGGTGTAAACATAGTGAAGCGAGTTTCTGTGAAGAAAAATGCGTTAATTGCGTCGGTTGCCGCTTTGCCTATCGCTGCAATGGTATTATCTTCTGTCGTCTCGGCCGCTTATTTCAGCGGTGGGAGAGCCGCGGGGTCGTTCTCTGCCTACTATCATTCGTCCGTCTCTTCTTATGGATATGACAATCATTACGAGACGGCGCGCACCAACTGGAATGGAATTTCTTCGAAGGTAAAGGTATCCAAAACGACAACAACCAGCGGCGACCCCGATCGATATTATGTAGGAACTACGGGCACGAGCACGCTGCTTGGTCAGATCGTCCCTTATAAACTTTCCGGAGGCACTTATGTAGAGGCGTCGCCAAACGACAAATGGGCGTATTCCACGGCTACCATCTATGATAATACGATGAAAAGTTACAAGATGACCCACAGCCAGATCGTGTCCAATGCAACCCATGAAATTGGCCATACGGTAAGCCTCGCCCATAGTCCAAGTTCATCGGGCCCTTCGGTCATGAAACAAGGCATTCAAGACATCGGCCCTCAAACCTATGATAAAAACGAATTAAAAGCAAAGTGGGGCAATTAATACGCTATTCTAATAGTATGAAGGGAGATTGGCGAAATAATGCGACGGAAAATAAACACAGGTTTGTTTGTTGCCGCAGCCGCACTGCTTCTGGTGATGGCATGGGGTAATATAAGCGGCTCAATGCTTGAAGCGACATCAGATTCAGACCCATCCAAAACGATCTCGATTCATGCCAACTTTGTCAATTTTGAGAACGCTGATCAGTTGGATTCCTTTGCGGACTTGATCGTAATTGGTACGGCGGTGCAGCGTTTCGAAGAGCGGAATCCGGTGTCTACTCATTTTGATGACGGCACATTGCAGGATTTCTACACATTAACGGATATCAGCATCGACAAAGTGCTCAAAGGTCCGGAACAAATATGGCAAGAGGATGCGCCATTAACTATTATCGAACCATTGGCCTATTTGGATATCGAAAATGAGAAGACGAAATTGACGCGCGAGAATTACATTGAATTGTACGAAGGCGACAAGAGCGTTATTTTTCTGAAAAAGAACACGTTCGGTCAGTATGCTATCATCAATCAAAACTTGGGCAAGTTCAGTTTGAACGAAACCCCCGAATTTCAAGTGACGGCCGACAATGAAGAGGCAGCGGAGTATGCAATTTTGCGGAAAGACGTGTTTGAAAAATACGGACTGAATTAAATAATGATTTATTGGCGGCGTATTCAAAGCTTCGTTATCCGGGTTTGAATACGTCTATTTTTTATCCGAACGAAGGGATTTCCCTCCTCTGATCATCTTTTCTTACTTCGTCGGCCGTGCTCACCCCATTTTCTTGAAAAATGTTGAAGCAGCTTCTTGCGTGCTCTCGCCAATCGTTGGGTGATAACTTGTTCGGTTACGTGCAGCTCCCGGCTGATTTCCTTATAAGTCTTTTCTTCCAAATAATACATGGTGAGCAGCGTGCGATATTCCGGCTTCAGTTCGTGGAGGGCTTGATGCAGTAACGCGTCGCGTTCTTTGAGCTCGACTTCTTCCGCGACATTCGTGTAGGCGCAATGTGTCCATTCCATCGGATGAGGGGAGCAAAACGCAAACAAGCGGCGGTCTTTTTTGTTTTTTCGCAGCCAATCGAAGGCGGTATTGCGCGCCACTCGCATGATCCAGCTTTTAAGGTTGGTGGAATATTTGGTGGTTGGACCGTATGTAATGATCTTCATGAAAGATTCCTGAATAATATCTTCGGTCAATGGATGATCGCGGACCAGCAAATAAATGTCCTTATATACGAACCGGTGATAGGAACGATAGAGTCTTTGTTGTAATTCACTATCCAGGTCATCAATTCGGCTGCGCAGCAACCAGAACCATTGCTCCATAATACAACCTCTCTTTTCGAAAAAATAAAATTCCAGCCTTCATGCATCAAAATATGTATATAAAGGAAATTACAATAATTATACACTAAATTTAGTTGTTTGTATAAAAAATAGGCGATGTAAATTTGAAGATCGTTTGGAATATTCCGCAAGGATGGAGCTTGGTGGCGCAAATGCCATATGGTGAACCTAACGATCAACCGGGCGAGAGAACATTTTTTCCTTTTGAGGATGTAGTTTTATTAATATCGATATGGAAGCATGGAGTGGAAAAATGAATCAACGAACGAATCGTGAAATTCAAACAATATGTAGAGAGACTATATGCTGAAGAAGCAGAGCATTTCCGTCAGTCAATGGCCGGGAATGCTCTGCTTGTTTTTGGCACTGCGAAAAAGGGAAGAATTAGAGAGGCTTAAAACAAAGAGTTGCTTGTTCCCATAAAGGATTAGAACGGCTCTATTCATGCAGTCTGAACTCAGTTGTAATCCTCTTCATCGTCATCTTCTTCTACTTCATCCCCGTCATCGTTGGAATAGGACTCGTCATCCTCGTCCTCTTTATCGTCATCGTCTCCATCTTCTTGTTCTTCAAGGTTGAACTCAAATTTCTGACCGCTAATCAGTTCCAATTTCAGTTCTTCAACTTCGTCCCAATCTACGGTGGAAATCCAATCATTGTAGGAAGATTCTTTTTCGACATCTATACCGCTGTCAAGCAGGTCCTCGTAGCTGTACTTGGAAGTGCTGCCGTCTTCGTATTCGACATCGATCTCGTCAATTTCATCTAATCCGTACTTGGAGAGCTCAGCCTTGAATCTGTCTAATTTTGACAATCGAATCAATTCCCCTCTGTAAGAAAATAGAAACTACGCAAGTTTCATTCTATAGTATGCTTGCTGTATTTGTATGATTGGGTGAATGAACGACGTTAATCGTGGATGTTGCGCCCATTATGTACGGCAGGGGATGAAGTACAGAAGTATATTTTCCCTATTGTCTCATACTAGCCCTTACTAATAGTTAAGAATAATCATATTTTAATGCAACTCGATGAAAGACAAGGAGCGAACATATATGAAGGGATTGATTCTTTGTGCAGGCAATGGCACCAGGCTCCAACCTTTTTCGAATACAACCTCCAAAGTTCTACTTCCAGTAGCTAATAAGCCGCTTCTATTCTATAGCATTGAGAAGCTGCTTGATCTGGGTATCAAGGAGATTGGTATCGTTATCCAAGCGGCGCATGATTCTTTGTTCCGTGAAAGTGTTGGGAATGGAGAGCAATGGGGGGGATCTATAACCTACCTCTATCAGGCAAGGGCGCTTGGAATAGCAGATGCGGTCAAGCAAGCAGAAGCATTTATTGGTTCTGATAGCTTTATTCTACTGCTTGGTGACAACTTGATTGGCCAGTCGTTGGAAGGCTTGCGGGATTCGATTCTGCTAGAACGACAAGATGGAGCGTTGTTGTTAGGAGAGGTTGAGAAGCCGCATGATTACGGAGTTGCAGAGATAAAGGAACATCGCATCATAGGGTTAGAGGAGAAGCCAGTCCAGCCGAAATCCAATCTCGCCATTATGGGAGCATATGCATTTACTTCTAAAATCTTTGAAGCTGTACACGCAATCTCTCCATCGAAAAGGGGAGAATACGAGATAACGGACGCCATTCAATGGTTAATTGAAGCGGATTACGCTATATCCTATGATATTACCTATCAACCTCACACAGATGTAGGCACGATAGAACGTTGGCTGGAAGCTAATCGATGGATGCTTCAGCAATTAGCCGATGAAGGTACCCTCGCAATGGAGACGACAAGCAGTACCAATAAGTTCAGCTCTCCGGTTATGGTGGGTAACACGAGCCAGTTGGCAGCATGCGAGATCGGACCTTATACCACGATAGGCTCCCTCGTGAACTTGGAAGACTGCCGGATTGAAGATTGTATTATTCTTGAAGGCGTATCCCTTAAGAACATGAGCTTGAAAGGCGCGATCGTCAGTCGAGATTATATGGTACAACCTGCTCGGGAGGCGAACCTATGAAAACGTTAGTTGCGGGTGTTGGTTATGTTGGGACGACTACCGCACTATTACTAGCCGAATTAGGATGGAAGGTACTTGGTTTTGATACAGATAACTCCAAGATTTCAGCCCTGTCGAATGGGACCTTGCCATTTTATGAGCCTGGCTTGGACACGCTGCTTCGTACCCATTTAAGTAATGCGAATATTTGTTTTCTAGTCGATCCGGTGCAAGCGATTCGTGAGTCGCAAGTCGTCTTTATCTGTGTAGGCACTCCATCTCTGGAAGACGGAAGCTCAGATATGCGATATATCCGCAGTGTAGCCAAGATGATCGGAAATCATATGCAGGAATATAAGCTGATCGTGGTGAAAAGCACCGTTCCGGTCGGGACGCAGAAGCAAGTTGTGCAGTGGATCTCAGAAGCCCAGATAAGTTCTATTCCGTTTGATGTCGTATCCAACCCGGAATTTCTTAGGGAAGGAAGCGCAGTATATGATGCGTTTCATCCTGATCGGATCGTGATTGGCAGCGACTCTGATGCAGCCGCACAACAAGTGAAGATGATATATCGGGATATCGATAGTCCCTATGTGGTGACGAAGCCTGCGACCGCTGAAATGATCAAGTATGCGGCAAACGCTTTCTTGGCAGCCAAAATATCGTATATGAACGAATTAGCCAGATTATGCGATCAGATCGATGTATCTATTTCCGACATTGCGGTAGGTATTGGGTATGATCCGCGTATTGGCAAGTCGTTCCTGCAAGCGGGCATCGGATACGGAGGCTCCTGTTTCCCTAAGGATGTGAAGTCGCTCTTGCATATCGCGAAGGAGCATGACACGAACTTAAGTCTGCTGCAGCAGGTCGTGTATATTAATGAGACCCAGTATCAATATTTCATCGAACAGATGGTGCGGCGTCTTGGAGGGCTTGACGGTAAAATAATTGCGGTGCTTGGATTGTCATTTAAGCCGGGAACAGACGATTTGAGAGAGGCTCCTTCGCTGAAGATGATCTCACACTTGCTGCAGTCAGAGGCGGCAATCCAGGTTCATGATCCGGTGGCGGCATTGCCGGAACAGCTGTTACACAAAAATATCGTGCAGTTCGAGTCAATTAAGGACACTGTACGGCAGGCTGATGCGGTTGTCATATGTACTGAATGGCCGGAGTACGCTTCTGCGAGTTGGTCTGACTTGATTCAATTGATGAGAAATGCGGCGGTGTTCGATGGCAGAAATGTGCTTGACGGTGAGCAGATGAAGGCATGGGGCTATGATTATTATGGAATCGGGAACGGGTGAAGGGAGCTGCCGCAAGGACTTATAACGGTAATGTATGACGCAAGATGCCCGGGTGAAGCCACGGGCATTTCTTAATTGATTCTTATTGCCTAATTAGCTAGGAAAAATATTAAGCCCTTAAGCAGTTCCAGATTGGAGTCGGAAGGGCTTAATTACGATCAAGACAAAACTTTATAACTTTATTGTTCCGATGCTTCGCGTGATCTGAAGCTTTATCATACTGGTCCATGATCCTGCTTTCTTAGATTTACCCCCACACGGACAATATCTCCTGAGCTACCCGGTCCCAGTTGAAGCGTTGTTCTGTTAACCGTCTGCCGCGAAGGCCCATCTGCCGGGCATTATCCATATTCGACAGCAATTGGTTCAGCTTCTCGGCATACTCCAGAGGATTGTCGGGGTCTGTGATTAGCAGACCGTTATCGTTCATGATAACTTCCGGATTGCCTCCTCGGGCAGTTGTAATGAAGGGCAGTCCTGCGGCCATCGCTTCGTAATGTACCCGTGCAAGCGGTTCATCCCATATCGAGGTGCATACGAATACGTCCGCGGCGCAGAACCAACGGTGCACATCATGCGCTTCAACGTATCCGGTGGTGACAACTGGCAAGGATGCCCTTTCAGCCAGAGCCCGCACATAAGCAATATAGTCGCTGACTCGATTATCGCTGTACCATGCGCCTCCGACGACGACAAGCACAGCATCGGAATGCTTCAGTTGAGACATGGCTCGCACTAAGACGTGAGGTCCTTTGTTCCGAGACAGGCGGCCTACGAACAAAATTACTTTCTTGGATTCCAACTGATGCTGTGCGCGTAACGTCTGCCGCTCTTGGTGAGCTGATTGCGATTCCATCCATGGGGCGAAGCGATTGAGATCAACGCCGGAATAGATCGTTCTGAGCTTTGGTTCGGCTTGCGGATAATAGCGGAGAATCTCACGGCCGATGAAATTGCTGATCGTAACAATTCGTTCGACGTTTGCAATGACCGCATGCGCTTCCTCATGATGAATTTTAGCTGGGTGAAACATATCATTGTGCATGCTGAGCACGATTCGGGAATGGGGGGAAGAATTACGGACGGGAAGAACCATGCGTGGTCGGTTAAAGATATGGATCAGGTCGTAATGTTCAGTTCTCTGATTCAAAAATTGAATGACGCCTTCGGCATATTTATCGAACAGTCCATCTGAGGGCACTCTAACGTATTGAATGCCGTTTACAATCTCGTCTCCCTGTAGTTCAGGATCTGATCTGCCGAGTATTGTCAAGCGGTGATGACCACTGATCTGCTGCGCGACGCCGCCAATATAAGTCTGGATTGCACCGCCTCTTATATTGGGAACCGGGAGCTTTTCAGTGCATATGATGAGTACGTTCATGCTTGCAGTCTCCTCCTCTCGTTAAGCGGTCTTCCTTGAGACCTTTCTTGTCTTCTGCTTTGGAGCCAATTGGGGAGAGGTAGGGCGTTTGGATAGAATACGCTTGCTTGGCCTATTAGCTTTGGTTGTTCTGCTCTTGGCAGAGGTTATTTTCTTGACGTTTCGCTGCTTGTTGCATACGCCCACAGCTGTCTTTCTCTTAGATACGCCGCTCCTCTTCGATGACTTTAAACGGCGGCGTGATGCGGTGATAGTACGACGGGCTGTTCTGCGTCGTTTCCTCTTCGCATTTGAACTTGATCTAGAAGGACGGAGAGATACAGGCTGCTGAGGGGTTAATGTGGTTGCATGAACAGGAAGTGCTGCAACCCCCTGGGAAACTATTGGTTCTGCAGGAGCGAAAGGAGCTGAAGGAGCTGAAGGAGCGGCAGGAGCGGCAGGAGGAGCAGAAAGGGCAGAAGGGGCAGGCTCCAAAGATAGGGACTGGGCTGCTGCTGGCTCGTTATATGGGATCAACTCAGCAGGCAATGGGTCCGATGCGCCAGATTGTTGACTTTGAGAAGTGAATGCAGGAACAGGAACTGTATAATCGAAGAATGGAGCTGGGGCGGAGAGAACAAAGCTTCTATCCAGTTCTGGAACCGCAAGATTCCATTGCTCGGGAACATATTGCTGCTCGTAAATGCCGACAGGGTATTTCTCCTTGTCTGCGTACAGTTCTTGGAGAACTTGCCACTTTGTCGATTCTGTCGCAAGAATACGCTGTAGAATTGGCGCTAATTCAAGGTTAAGGAAGTTGACAGGATCGAATACCATTTCTTTGACGTGCTTATAGAATTCATTCGGAAATGCCATGTCGATCCATAAGATTTCGAACATTTGCTGATCGATCGGGTTGCCGCGATTATAAGCCTCAATCATGCCGCGAATCCAAGTAATGTCCCAAGCGCCCATGTCATCCATCGTACTCGTCATAATCTTGCGAAGATCGCGGAATGGCAGATCGTAGGATACGCCGTCCAAATCGATAACCCATATCCCTCCGGGTCCCATCTGACCGTTAGACCAGCCATAATCTTGGTGGGCAAGTCCCCAATGAGGCTCTCCCATAGCGACCATGTTCGCATACTCCGATGCGTTTAAGCGGTCTAAGGCTTCCCGTGCTTGACGTTCGAATTCGTCTGCCACCTGCAGCAAGGGCTGGCTGCCGGCTGTTTCCTTGTAAGCTTCTGCAATATCCCGGAACCAGCCGATCTTGGCGATAATCTTCTGATAGTATTTCACCCAACCATGAAGCCGCGAGGATTTGGCCGCACCTTGAGGAGGACGATACCCTTTGGTCCACAGGTGGAACTCCCCTAGACCTTGGCAAAGCTGAGAAGCGCCCTCAAGATCGATCTTGGATACAGGCGCAAGTGTATCGATCCAGTCGGTTACAATCCAGCTCTTCCCGCCGGCCTCCACGTACAAGCGATTATCTATGGTTGGAATAAGAGCGGGGACTCTGGCCCCCTGCTGCACCAGATATTCTTGAGCACCTATACTGAATAAGCTCCTCTGAGGATGACGGTGGAGAACCTTGATGCTTCGCGGCCCCTTGTCTGTGTCTATTCTCCAGATCGCGCCTCCTTTGTCCGGCTTGGATGTGATGAGAACCATATTAGACACCTTCATGTCATACCGTTCCATTACTTGCCGTCCCAATGCTTCAAGCTCTGGGGGAACATACTGCTCTAGCACCGTACCAGGTGAGACGGTATTGATTAGGTGATCCCAAGGTCCGATTTGATACTGTTCCAAAATTATTCCCTCCTATCCTGCGTCTCTAACCGTAATAAGCTTTCTTTCAGCTTAGCGTTAATAACTTCACGATAGACCGTTACTAGCTTGCTGTATCGGAGAGATGATATCGGTCGATCACATGGTTTCTTCCCCAACGCGTGAGAAGCGAGATGACGCCTGTTTGGTTTTGGCCTTAGTTGGTTGCTTCTGTTGAGGCACGCGTTCACAACCTTTCCACAGGCGTAAATCTTTATTTATATACATATGTCATAAGGAAATGGATGAAATGTACATTCGTGGATATCACTGAAAAAGATATATTTCCATGTTTGTCCGATGGAGTGTAGACGGGGGCGGTATATACTGTATCACCCAAAATTTTATCATGGAGTGGTTGACTTCTAATTTAGTTGTAACTATAATGGTTGCATCAGGGGCGCGAATTTGAAAATGGAGGAAAGTGTAAATACAATCCAGTGATATTTTAATTCCACGAGCAGCCCAATCCTGATTGTACAATACGAGCAGACATATGCTTTGCAGTATGTGTCTAAGTATTCAGGTGCAATTCTCTATAGTAGAGCATGCATATTTTTTTGCCTACGTTGTAATCGCTATTGTTACAACTAGAGGGGGGGATAAGAGGAAAGGCGAGGTCGTGTATACAAGGAATTAGCAAATATATCATTTATAAATAAAACATATATTGGAGGAACCAAAAATGTCAGTAGCCACAACAAACCTAAAAGATGCAATCATCAATCGCCGTTCAATCCGCAAGGTGAGAAAGAATGAATGGATTACGAAAGAAAGAATCAATGAAGTTCTAAAAACGGCTTTACATGCGCCATCTTCTTTTAATATGCAAAGTGGACGCATGGTTGTATTAATGAACGCCGAGCATGAAAAGTTTTGGGATATCGTAAAAGAAACGCTTCGTGCTCGCGTTCCAGCAGAAAATTTTGAAGCAACGGTGGAAAGATTACAAGGATTTCGGGATGGAGCAGGGACGATTTTATTCTTTGAAAACCAAGAGACCGTCCAACAAATGCAAGAAAAAGCTCCACTCTATAAAGAACAATTTCCTTATTGGTCTCATCAAGGAAGTGCAATGCTGCAGTATGCAGTATGGATGTCTCTAGCAGCAGAAGGCATTGGGGCATCTTTACAGCACTATAATCCAATTGTTGACGAAGAAGTGAAGAACACTTGGAATATTTCGCAACAATGGAGCTTAGTAGCGCAAATGCCATTTGGCGAGCCAAATGAACAAGCAGGTGAAAGAACATTCTTGCCATTTGAGGATGTTGTTAAATTTTATTAAAACGAACGAATATCGATATAGAAAATGGAGCAACGAAAATAATGAGTCAATTTACCAATTTAGAAATTGTTCGCAGCACATATGAAGGTCCGTCCTCTTCAAACGCTCAGCGTTTGCTTGAAGCTCTTTCAGAGCATGTAGAATGGACCGAAGCGGCAGGTTTTCCATATGGCGGAACATACATCGGTCCAGAAGCTGTCATGGAAAATGTATTTAGCCGCCTGGCATCCGAATGGAATGATTATAAAGCAAGTGTGCATACGTATCATGAAGTAGAAGGTAAGGATATTATTATTGCGGAAGGTGCCTATTCGGGAACGTATAAAAAGACGGGAAAAGCATTTCAAGCAGATTTTGTACACGTCTGGGAACTCGAAAACGGAAAAATCGTGAAGTTCAAACAATATGTAGATAGTCATGTTGTTCAGAAGGCAATGACAGTCTAAAAAGATATATACTCTCTTATTTTTACTATATAACTGAAGCAACGATGTAGAAGCAGCAGAGCATTTCCACCAGTCAATGGCCGGGAATGCTCTGCTGTTTGTTTCCTGTTTCTGCGATGCATCGCAGGAAGATTGACGCCCTTGAAGAATATATATCATTTAAAACCACTACACGAGGGGAAAGTTTTCTTCGTTTTGCAAATTGCAGCCTGCGAAGAATTCACGCTCACAAGAAAGGAATATATTTTATGATTATTGAAAAGGCGACAAGTCTTGATCTAGAAGGCATCTGCCAAATCGATAGTAGCGTTATCGGGAATGACAGCAGGAAAGAGTATCTATCGGAAGCCATAGAAAAAGAAACGTGCATTATCGCGAGAATGGATGGTAAACCAGTTGGCTTTGCCGTGTTTGATACTTCGTTCTATGATAATTGCTTCATTTGGTTAGTAATCGTACTTCCTCAATTCAGAAGGAAGGGTACTGCAAGCGGGCTTATTCAGTATGTCGAAAAAAACTGCCCAACATCCAAATTATTCACATCAACGAATGAATCCAATGTAACGATGCAGAAGGTCTGTGAATCACTTGGGTTTGTCAGGAGCGGCGTGATTGAGAACCTTGATGAAGGCGACCCGGAATGGGTCTATTTCAAACCAATAAGTTAAGTGCTGCAACTCTGCTCAATACGTTCGTTCTTGCCCCATGGCTTTTTCAGATGAGGACTTTTGAAATGTTATTAATCACCGTCAATGTCCTATTGCTCGGTTGGTTGATATTTGCTCGGAACAAGTCGCAGCGAGGGCTGCTCGTTGGTTTCGGCATCTCCATCTTATTTATGGTTACACATGGGCTCGTCGAAGGCCTGCGTTGGCCTATGATTCCGGTCTATCTGATAACGTTATTCCCAGTGGTCAGTGTTGCGCTAAGGCACATTTTCAAACCGAAAGGACAGAAACAGAATGCACCGCGCCGGATACGGATCATTCTGGTTACGACACTCGCAGCGCTCTATTCTTTCATCGCCGTGGTCTTGCCGATCCTGTTTCCTATATTCTCATTTGAGAAGCCGACAGGTCCATACAAAATAGGAACCGTATCATACCATTGGGTAGATAACATGCGAGAGGAACACTTTACTAAGGCACCCGACGATAAGCGTGAACTGATGGTACAGATTTGGTATCCGGCTAGTTCAACCACAAAGGGAAAGACAGCACCCTATGTTTCTCATCCTGATATTTTTGCAAATGGATACAGCAAAGCCTTAAATATGCCTAAACTGTTATTTACAAGCATCGGCTTCGTCAAAACTCATGCTATTGAAGAAGCAGAGCTATCCGATAAGGAATCCACCTATCCGGTGCTCCTATTTTCGCATGGATTAAACGGGGTTAAAAATCAAAACACATTTGAGGTCGAACAATTAGCAAGTCATGGTTATATTGTTGTAGGGATTGATCATACTTACCATAGCACTACATCGGTTTTCCCTGATGGCCGTGTTGTACATTTTGTTCCCCAAGAAAGTAATACGATCGACTATTTAGATAAATTAAACGAAAAATGGGTGGAAGACGCTACGTTTGTGCTGAATCAAGTGGAGAAGCTGGCCAAGAATGATCCGGACCACCGTTTTACAGACCGAATGGATATGCAGAATGTGGGGATGTTTGGTCATTCCTTCGGTGGAGCTACAAGCACCCAGATGCTGATGACAGATTCCAGAATTAAAGCAGCGATCAATATGGACGGCGGACTATATGGCAAACTCCGGATTCCGGCAGACGGACTGAAGAAGCCGTTTCTGCTGATGAGCGCCGATGACACGCTAACGGGTACAGAGAATATGAGCGATGAATATATCGCTTCCCAAGGAACGACAAGAGCGGAGTTAACCAAGTCTTTTAGTGATACTTTTGCACGGCAAGAGTCTGTAACAGTAGGTGGTAATTATTGGATGAAAATTAAATACATGAAACACATGGGCTTCTCCGACATGTATCTGATTTCACCTGTGTTCGAAAGGATGGAAGGGGTGGATGTACGAAGCGCACATCGGCTCATTAACGATTACTCGCTTGATTTCTTTGACCACTATTTGAAGCAACAGCCGTTTGAACGAATGGAACAGAATATCGGTGACCATCCGGAGTTCACACTGCAGAGAGGTTGAGACCGAATTTCTGAACCTGTGAGGGCGGCTAGCCCTCGGCTGTTCGGTAATGTTGTTTACATATGTTCGAGCTTCCACTGTATTCCTTGAAGCAGCAAGGTGTTTCCTTTAGAAAATGAGCGGAATTTAGGGCTTAAGATGGAACATAGCGTATTGAAACGTTCGATCCGTTCTGTTCTGGGATTTTGTGCATATTCGGCAAAGTAGCGAAAAAACTCTTCTTTGTTGATAGACTGCTCTGAGTTCGCATACAGCATGGCAGCATCCTCGACAATGGCCTGTACGAAAGGACTATCGGCAGAACACTTCTGCTTCAATGCAGTATCTAGTCGGATATGGATGTCCTCAAGCTTCTTGACCCAGGTGGCAGCATCGAATCGAGGCTGATGCACCATGTTAAAAAAAAGAAACTCATCGTGCCTAAGATCCGATAAAAACTGAGGATCGTTTACGAGCTCCTGCAATTCATTCCAAGCGACGGTTTGTTTAGCCGATACTTTTACTTGATTGATAATATATTTGTTAAAGAAATAAAAAAGTGAACCTCTCCATTCTTCAGAAATGCCATCTAAAAATTTGGATTTCTCCACTTTTTCATTTATGAATTGATTTCGTTTTTCGGGATTTATTACCCGTGTGTTTACCAGATCATAGATATAACGCAACGAATCCCCTTCGTGTTCCTTCGCTTGACGCAGTATCGATATCATATTGGTAAGCGTGCTGACCTGTGTCTCCAAGGCTTCAATCTGCCAGTCGAGCGCTTTGGCAACTTGTATTTCTCCAGACATCATCTTACGTATGTCATCAATTCCAAAGTCTAGGTAGCGAAGGGTTGTAATCAGCTCTAAACGCCATATATCTTCCGTCGTGTATAGTCGATGCCCTCCCTCGGTATAGCTTGTGGGCTTAACTAATCCGATTTCATCATAGTAACGGACGTTTTTACGGTGGAACCGATCATTTTAGCTGCTTCCCCAATCGAATAGGTTCCGTCTTGTGTTGTGGAATCAGAAACATGCTGTATCTTGTTGTCAATCTTGCCCTTTGAATGCAAACCATTACACCTCCTGTTCGAATTATACCACCTCCTGTAGCTGGAGAATCAATCATACTGTTTTAATCAAGGCAGCGTATTGCTTTATTTTTTTCTATTGCGAAGGGAATGTATGTTCTCGATAATGGATGCAAATGGAAATGTTAAGGAACATACGTATGGATGTAAATGCGTTTGGGGAAAGGCGGACATTTCGCAGCGCTGGAAGATCCGCAGCTCGTGGCGGGTAAGATTCATGATTTTTTCCACTCTTTAAGGTGTGTCAAGCAGCCGTAATTTGTAAGATTAATGAAAGAATAGTGAAAGTGAAGAGAAAGAGAAATCCTGTAACATGAACTTTAGTTGGGAAGTTAACTATACATGTCAACAGGAGGATTCGGAAATGGAGACGATCAAAGAGAGAGCCAATCATATCATCCGCAAATTAAAAGTGAATCGTAAACATATAAAGCCCTTATCTGCGGGATGGAAGGGAGCATCCTTCGTCTTAGCTGCAGCAACCTTGATTCTTGTCATCATGCAAGCGAACTATTTATTGGGGGCGCGTGGATTTATTGAATTTGCTGTAGGTACGGTTATATCCATCGTCGTTGTCTTGATCATAAGCGGATTGCTTGCGATCATCGTACATGGGATTAAGCAAATTCCAAGCCGTTATCTCTGGTTGTTCTTCAGTTCCTTTATCTTATTATTCATTTGTTTTATGGGGCCGATGGAAGTTTCGAGCATCTTTGTCCTCTTGGTCATCGCTATTCTCTCCCTATGGGGCGCTATCCTGTATAAGCTTGTGACGGGCAGCTACAAGCATGCGAAACGATCGAAGAAGCTGACAGCTATCGTATTATCCGTTACGACAACTGTGGCTATCGGGATAGGCGGGTACTGGGTTGTCAATGATGGCGATGAGGGAATCCGTGGAGTGACTTTGCAAGAGTTGAAAACATCAGCGCGCTACACAAATCATGTTCTTAACAACCCCGCGGAGGAAGGTCCTTATCCAGTCAAAACGTTAACGTACGGCAGTGAGAATAGCTATCGCAAAGAGTTCAATCGAAGCGATTCTTTCACGACGAAAACGGTGGATGGGTCAGCTTACGTGGAGAAATGGTCCTCCTTGAGAACGAAGACTGTAGGCTTTGGGCCAGATGCGATGCCTGTGAACGGATTGGTCTGGTATCCAGAAGGAGAAGGTCCATTTCCATTGGTGATTATCGCGCATGGGAATCATATGATGACAGATTATTCTGATCCAGGCTACGATTATCTAGGTGAACTTCTTGCAAGTCGCGGCTATATCTTTGTTTCCATCGATGAGAACTTTTTAAATGTATCTCCCTACGATGATATGTTCGTGGTCAGTGCTTTAGAGAAGGAAAATCCGGCAAGAGGGCTAATAATGCTCGAGCATATTAAGGCTTGGAAGGAATGGAATAGCAGCAGTAGCAACCCGTTCTATCATAAAGTAGATATGGGCCAAATTGCGCTTATCGGTCATTCCAGAGGTGCAGAAGCGATTACGATTGCAGCTGCTTTTAATAAACTAAGCACGCACCCGGATAATGGAAATATCAAATTTGATTATAACTTTCATATTCGTTCCCTAATATCAATCGCAGGCACAGACCAACAATATCGCCCTTCCGGAAAACTGATGCCTCTTCAAAATGTGAACTATTTAGCTTTACATGGAGCTCAGGATATGGATGTCAATACCTTCCGCGGTTCGAGCCAATATAATCGGATAAGCTTTACCGATAAGGAAGACTTCATGAAAGCCTCCGTATATATCTATGGGGCCAATCACGGCCAGTTCAATCGCGTGTGGAGCAGAGGCGACGGCTTAGGAACGGCGAATCAACTGTTTAACCTGAAGCAGCTTATGGCCCGAGACGAGCAAGAAACGACAGCAAAGGTATTCATTTCTTCCTTTCTGGATGCGACGCTGAAGAATAAGCATGAGTACACAGAAGTGTTCAAAGATATTGGTTACGCCAAGGAATGGCTTCCCGATACGATGTATATCAGCAACTATGATGATTCACAGACCACTTTAATCGCTTCATTCAATGAGGATATTGATTTACAGAGCACGACGATTCCCGGAGGCAGGATCATTGGAGAGAATTTGCAGGAATGGAAGGAAGAAAAGGTTAAAATGAAATTTGGAGAGGACCAGCACAGCGCCGTTCGTTTAGGATGGGATCGCAGCAAACAATCCAAGGCTGCTTCCTATTCGGTCGTCATGCCTGATGAAGGCTTGGATGTCGGAAACAATAGTTCAGTTGTATTCTCGATAGCGGATTATAGTGAGAGAAAAAACATATCGTATGAAGAAGGTTTGATCGATTTAACTGTAACAGTCGAAGACAAGAACGGCAACCAAGCAAGTCTTCCGCTAAGTCATATTTCAAAATTAATACCTAGTATAGAAGGGAAATTGCTAAAAAGGCCATTTGCAAATTTCGGGCAAACGAAAGAACCTGTATTTCAAAACTTTGGTTTTCAGTTCAATGACTTTAAACAGGTTAACCCTCGCTTTAATCCACAGCAAGTACGGACGGTAGGGTTTGAATTCGACAAAACTGAGAAAGGCACCGTCTTAATCAACAACATCGGAATCAGAAAATAGCATGTAACATGTAGATGCAACAACAAAAAAAGGCTGCTGGCTTATGCAACAAGTCAGCAGCCATTCAGTTTTGAATCACTTAGGCAACGTGATCTGGAACATGGTGTTTCCTTGGCTTGTGTCTAAACGAATCTGACCGCCATGTTTCTCAATGATATTTTTAGAGATGGTCAATCCAAGACCCGTACCCCCGTCGCTTTTTCTCGACTGATCTCCTCTAACAAAAGCATCAAATACTTTTTCTTTGTAGGTATCAGAAATCCCAATTCCATCGTCGATGATATGAATATGGACATGTTTGGGGTCATCGAGCAACTTTAGGAGAACTTCAGTCCCTTGTGAATTATAGGTTAAAGCGTTGGACAGGATGTTGGAAACAGCACGATATAACAGTTTATAGTTAAAAGGAACGGTTATTTCATGTGCGGGAATATCAAACTGAAAGTTGAACTGTTTCTCCTCGAATGGAACATAAAATTCCACCACAATTTCACGGATAAATTCTGCGATATCTAATAACTCTGTTGAAAATGGGTAATCAGGGCTTTCAAGCTTGGACAGTTCGAATACATCTTCAATTAATGCCGTAACTAGTTTCGCTTTCGTGTAAATGAGATCGAGCGTGCTTTGTCTCTTCGCTTCATCCTGGATAAGTCCCCTCTGCAATGCTTCAACGTAGCCTTGGATCGTGGTGATTGGCGTTTTCAGATCATGGGAGATATCGACCAGCATGCGCTGCTTACTTTCCTCCAATTGTTTCTTCTCTCTTTCGGTTTTCTCCAGCTTTTCAGCCATAATGTTGAAATGTTTCTGGATTTGTTGTAATTCATAGTTTGCTCTAAAATCAAGCCTTTTGTAATAATGACCGTTGGATACATGTTTGATGCCCTCCGCAATGTAACGCAGCGGGTTGGTTATTTTGGCTGCTGTCCATCGGCTGTAGATATACACATTGATGCCATATAAAATGAGAAAGAGAATGAACGATTGCATCATTAACTTCCAAAAAATTGCATTATGGCCTTCAGAACCGCTTGTTATCGTAAAGTTGCGCGAAACATATTCTTTGGGGATTTTAACAAGACAGTAGAATGTTCGGCCGTCTTCCGTCTCAAAGGGTGCTAGGGTAGCATGATATAAGCGCTCTTCTTGATCGTAAAATAAGCGGTTTAATTCCTTTTCCGAATAGGAAGAGGAATGATCTAGTTTTTTTCCTTTGATATAAACAATTTGTAGATGATCATCGAGAATTTCTACCCATCCTTTCAGCAATTCAATCCCTTCGGAAGGCATTTCAACATAATTTTGGCGTACAACCTCACTTGCTTTTAATTTCGAAAATGCAGTACCTCCAAACTCGTGAATCAGACGATAATTAGCTACGACCAGTAGTATGAATACGATGATTCCTACAGTAAAAGAAAAGAAAACATAATTTTTGATGAGGGTGCTTGATATCTTTTTTTTACTTCCCATCGAGTTCATCCTTTTTCGCGAATCGGTATCCCAGTCCACGAATCGTTTTGATATACATCGGATTTCTTGGTTGATCTTCAATTTTGTCCCGGAGTCTGCTGATTTGAACCATAATGGTGTTGTCATCAGCAAAATATTGATCCGACCATGCCTTCTCAAAAATCTGTTTCTTAGTGTAGATGCGTCCGGGAGCATCCATGAAAAGCTTTAACAGCTTATATTCTATGGAACTAAGCGAGATTGGCTGTCCTCGCTTATACAACATACACGAATGGTGGTCGAGTGCCATGTCGCCTACACATGTCTGTGAATCGAGTGCAACCGAATCTGCCTCATTGAACTCGTAGGTTCTTCGCAGCTGAGCCTGTACGCGGGCGAGCACCTCCATGGAACTAAACGGTTTAGATATAAAATCGTCTGCTCCGATACCGAGACCTAGAATTTTATCCGTTTCCTGATTTTTGGCAGATAAAATGATAATGGGCAGCTTATAATCTTTTCGAATTAACTTTATCAATTGATAACCGTCGAGCTCAGGCATCATGATATCTATGACAGCCAGATCGATGCTAATGTTTTGTATATACGCTAAAGCCTCTTTACCATTGCTCGCTTCGACCACTGAATATCCTTCTACTTCTAAAAATAGTCTTAGCAATGCTACAATTTCCGGTTCATCATCAGCGATGAGGATCGTTTTGCCCATGAGTTGTCCCTC
Organism: Paenibacillus sp. MER TA 81-3; assembly: GCF_023713585.1. Taxonomy (NCBI): domain Bacteria; kingdom Bacillati; phylum Bacillota; class Bacilli; order Caryophanales; family Paenibacillaceae; genus Paenibacillus; species Paenibacillus sp. MER TA 81-3. Next base: position 242,448 of record NZ_JAMAWB010000002.1, on the reverse strand, counting down.
CTTATCTGTCATTATGTAATTCAAGCTAGTCCAGCAATCTCCTCTATGTAAGAATGAATGTAAGATTAATGTAAGAAAAGTGAAAGTGAGGGGACAGATTCGCTCTGTACAATAACGTTATCTGACTAAAGAATAACATATGGTAACGGAGGGGAAATGATCATGATTCATTCTCGTATACGAAAAAAGGCAGTGATCATACTTGCCAGTCTGTTAATGGTCTCATCAGCCGTGCCTTCGGTTTATGCCTCTTCGGCAGAAGCGGGTTCATACGCGAACAAGTCGTTGGGTCTTGTAAGCTCTAAGGAGGTCGAGGCGTTTGCCGACGAGTTTTTTGAACGGCAGGACGTTAAAGACATGGGGATTCCAGGAGCCGTCTTTGTGGTGGTCAAAGATGGAAAGGTGCTGTTGCAGAAAGGATACGGTTATGCGGATATAGACAAGAAAACGCCGACTGACCCGGAAAAGACGGTGTTCCGCATTGCATCGGTTTCCAAAGTCTTTACTGCAACCGCCGTCATGCAGCTTGCAGAGCAAGGTGAAATTGATGTGAATCATGATGTTCAGGAGTATATGGGGGATATCAAGATCAAAAATAATACGGACTTCCCCGTTACAGTGGAGCATTTATTAACACATACGACGGGATTTGATATCGTTGACCCTCCACAGGGCGACTCCATTTCATATGACTTGTCTAAAGTGTATCCGCTTAAGGAGTATGTGAAAGAATGGATGCCTACCGTTATTCGAAAACCAGGTGATGTGTTCAAATACGATAATATTGCCTCTATGCTGCAGGGATATATCGTTCAGAACATGTCGGGCTTGCCATTTAACCAATACGTAAACGAGAACATATTTAAACCGTTAGGAATGAATAACAGCGGCTTTTTGATGACGCCCGAGCTTCGCGAGAAATTGGCTGCCGGCTATAATGAACATAACAAAACCTCTCCAATCTACCATTTTGCTCCGAACGATATGCCTCATGGAGGCATGCTGACTACGGGCAGTGACATGGCCAAGTTCATGATTGCCTTCTTAAATAAGGGGAAGTTGGATGGCAACCGGATCTTGAAGGAAGAAACGGTCAAAGAAATGAGTAAAGTGCACATGGGAATTCACCCCAAAGTGCCAAATATGGCTTACGGATTCGAATACGCTTATCAGGATTACTATAACGGACAGAATGTCATTGGCAAAAGTGGGGCGGCTCCGGGTGGTTTTTCCTCCTGGATGTGGCTGTTGCCGGAACAAAATGTAGGCGCGTTTATCGTTTACAATAAATCGGGGAAGCTGCAGGAAAAAATATTCAAAGCCTTTATGGACCGTTACTATCCCAAGCCAGAACCAGCGCCAAAAAAATACCTGACTCCAACAAAAGAACAGCTGAGACGCTTTGAAGGCGTGTATCGCGATCTGCGAGTGAGCTACGTGCTTACCCGTATACATGCCGCTGCAGACGGAAGGCTAGAGCTGGAAAATCTTACAGGCAAGCAAGTCGTTCGGCAGGTGGATCCCCTTCTGTTCGAAGACGAGAATGGAAGCCAGGTCGCTTTTAAAGAAAACCCGGATGGCACGATCGGATATATGTTTTCCAAAACGAATCGGGTAAGTTGGGTAGAAAAGCTCCCTCAGCCCGAGCGGTTTCAAGATGTCCCCGACAATCATCCTTACGCGGAATACATTGAAGGCTTGCATCAGCTCGGCATTGTTGGGAGCAAGCCGAATGGAACATTCGGTCCGAACGAACCGCTAACGCGTGCGGAATTTGTGGTGCAGCTGATGAACTGGACAGGCATCCCTGCGTCAAAAGCTCCATTAATATTCGAAGATATTCACGATATGCCAGAAGCCGGAAAAATCCAAACGGCCTTGGAATATAACTTTATCAAGGGAACAAGCGAGCGGTTGTTCGAACCGAATCGGCCGATTCTCCGGCAAGAGGCGGCCGCGATCATGTCGAGAGTGATGTCGGGCTTTGGCGCCAAGCCGTCAGAAGGCGCCATTGCCGGTGATACAGATCCATGGGCAGAAAGCGCGGTGAAGTTCATTGCAGGCAAGCAATATTACGGACCAGAGGTTTCCATTTCTCCTGATGGAGCAGTGGATTATCGCTCAAAGAAGATGATGACTCGTCAGGAAGCTGCGGCACTCATTTATTTAGCGAGTAAATGGAGCGTTTCTTCTTAAAGCAGTCTGAGTCGCAACATGATAGGGGGGAATGAGTGTTGGAGACCCGATGCAGAGAAAAATTATTGATGCTCCAAGCGGAAATGATAAAAGCCAACATTTCAACAATACATTTTATATTGTCGCTAAGGGAATAGAATATAAGCTGCAGAGAGTAAATTATCTGCCTAAACGAACAAAGCCGCCCTGGAGCTCGGCTGCTCATTCACGAAGTCCAGCGACATCGCTTAGTACCTGCGAAAGTTCTGAATGATTATATTGCATACAAAGAAGCTGCAAATTGAACCATATACGGTCAATTGCAGCTTCTAGCAATAAATATATAGAATGCCAGATGCGGGATAGACGATGGTTTGTGCATGTTGGAAAACGTTTATTATCTCGATCGGGATGATCCGACGTACAACTTTGTTAAGCCCTAATTTAGGATTGGCGGTTGCGTCTCCGAATCGTATACACGCATTTTCTATCCCCTTTTGACAAGCACTCCGGACGAGAAATATCCGCGTCCAACAAAGACTCAAATAACTTCAGTTCACATGTGCAGGCATGGTTATACTGGTTGGCAATTTGGGAGATCGGACAATTATGCTCCGTAAAAATGAACTCGTCATCGTTGTTTTTTTTCAACTCCACCATGTAGCCATTTTCGTTTTGAATATTAGCAAGTAAAGCTATTTTCTCTTGAAAGCTTTTATCTTCCATTGATTCAGCATGCTTTTTGTATAATGCATCTTTGCGGCGTTCAAACAATCGCTCTACCATATTTTCTCCCGATTCCTGCACCAATTCATGAAGGAGATCGAGGGCTACGGCGTGATACTTATTTGGAAATAGTATACTAGCACGCTCTGTTAGATGGTACACGGCAGACGGTCTCCCCATTGGTTGCCGTACAGTTCTCGAATCAATAAAACCATCGCGTTCTAGAGCGTCGATATGGCGGCGGACCGCCATGGAAGTAATGTTGAGCCGTTCCGTAAGTTCTTTGGCGCTAAGCTCATCATTCGTTTTTAACAGATATAAAATGGTCTCCCGGGTCGACATATCGTCTCGTGGTTGCAAATGCAGTTCACCACCTTGTTATTAACTTCATTTAGCAGGCTGCCTTTACAGCGGGGCACATTGCTCAGAGCAATAACCATTATAAATGCTATCGCATTCTTCACAACAAATATGCTGCTGATGGCAAGCATCATTTGCACAATTAATGTATCGATCAGTAGGTTTGCTGCAATGATGGCAACGTCCCACGACGATATCTTCATCCGTATGGTTAATCGGCACAGATATCCGTTCATCAAATACGTAGCATTTGCCATCGAAAAGTCTTCCTTTTATGTCAGGATCTTTTCCGTAAGATACGATACCGCCATCTAATTGGTATACTTCTTGAAATCCTTCCTTCAGCAAAAAGCCGCTCAATTTCTCACAGCGGATTCCTCCTGTACAGTAGGTCAGAATAGGCTTGTCTTTATGTTCGCTCATATACTCCCGAATCCATTCCGGGAATTCCCGAAAGCTCTCCACATCCGGTCGAATGGAATTGCGGAAATGGCCGATATCATATTCGTAACCGGTCCGGCCATCCAGCACGATAACGTCGTCACGCTGAAGATGTTCATAAAATTGTTTGGGATTAAGCTTTTTACCGCTCAGGATATTGGGATCAAGCTCCTCATCATCAACACGAAAGGTAACCAGCTCTTTTTTGTAACGCACAAACATCTTTTTGAAGGTGTGTCCATCTGCTTCGTCTATTTTAAACACGATATCGGCAAAGAGAGGGTTCTGACGCAAATCATGCATGTATTGATCTGCTTGTTCAATGGTACCGGACAGCGTTCCGTTGATTCCTTCGTCGGCAATCAAAATCCGGCCTTTGATGCCAAGATTCTTGCAATAATCCAGATGCTCCTGCGCAAATTGCTCGGCATCGGGAATGTTTACGTATTTATAAAATAGCAGCACTGAGTATACAGATTCTTGGTTCATTACATTCCACCTGGTTCATTATATTTTATGGAAAACATTAGACAATGTAAAATTTTATCTATAAAAAGTATTGTAACACAACATGACGGGTTGACAAGTGGGAGTTCAGTCCTCATTATTAGTATACATAACACTATACTATGTATAAATATATTTAAAGTATTTTGTTATAAAAGTTATTGGAAGTTTCATACACGTTATCCAGTTCAAAGGCACGAATCGAAATAGGGGAGTGAGTAGCCATGATTCAAATTAGCGATGCTGCAGCGGATAAAATTACTGGAATGCTAAAGGACATTGGCGCTGAACCGTCGTATTTTCTGCGTCTAGGAGTTAGCGATGGGGGTTGCAGCGGTTTATCCTATAGCATCCTCTTTGACGATTCACGGCAAGAAGACGACCGAGTAATAGAATGGAAAGGATTTGAGGTTGTCATTGGCAATGCCAGTGAGGAGTACTTTGAAGGTGTACATATTGATTATATGGAAACCGGAATGACGGGTGGCTTTTACGATAGACAACCCCAATGCTAAATTCACATGCGGTTGCGGAGCCAGCTTTCGAACGGCTGCCTATCGGGGGAAAGCCAAAAAATGCGATTGATCGTCAAGGAAAGGAAGGTTTCATATGAGCTTTGTCATTAGCCCGATGTCTCGGCTATCTATATACGCACGCTTATTTCTTAATATGGAGGGATAGACCTTGAACATGATGGTAACGAATGCCGCAGTAGCTTGCTTCCAAAGAGACTGGGAATACCGCAAGGGTGACTTTATCCGTATTTATGTCCGATATAGCGGCGGGGGAGAAGATGCATTCGCTTTTGGCATCACGAAAGATGAACCGCAGTATCCCGTGAACACGTATGTCGGTGACGGAATTACATTCTTTATGGAAGAAAATGATGCATGGTATTTGGACGGTCGCAATTTAACGATCGATTGTCTCCACGGTGATATTGTGTTTGCCCGTGGCTAAAGTTCAAAAGCAAGACAGCGGCAGAAATGAGACTATTTCTGCCGCTGTCGCATTTCAGGGCGACTATTTTTTGGAGGGCTTCAAGAGCTTCTTTTCAAGAGAATGAGATTGACGTATAGATGTACCGGCGCGCAGCGGGGACTTGAAATGAAGGAGAATATAATGGCATGATCAAGAAGACAGAACATATCCATGGAACAACAAGACCGCTGACTCAATAGCAAGGGGGAGACATATGTCGGGCTTATATGAAACGGATGAGAGTGATGTTCTCGTGCTGCCGCTCGGAGATCGTGCGATTGTTGTTGATTGGGGCGGCAGTATCCACCCGGACACCCATGGCAAAATACGCGCCTTGTGTTCGCAAATGGAGCGGAACCCTGTTCCGGGCGTCGTGGAAGTTGTGCCAGCGTATACGACGGTCACCGTGTTCTACGAGCCGCTGAAATTGCGGGATCCGGTTACGGGTGACCAATGGTCTCGCAGTGGTGGCAAGGGCGCCCGATCCCCTTTTGAGATCATCAAGAGGATCGTCAGCAGGATGGTGATGGGTCTAGAATCAGTGGAAGCAGGCAGTTCCAGAATCGTGGAAATACCGGTGTGCTACGGAGGTGAGTTTGGGCCTGATTTACATGATGTTGCGGTGCACACCGGGCTGAGTGCGGAGGAAGTCATTAAGATTCACGCGAGTCAGGACTACTTGGTGTATATGATCGGATTCGCGCCGGGCTTTCCTTATCTCGGCGGCATGCCGGAACGGATTGCTGTCCCTAGACGCAGCTCTCCGAGACCAATCATTGACCCGGGTTCAGTCGGAATAGGAGGCAAGCAGACCGGCGTCTATCCGATTGCCACGCCCGGGGGGTGGCAGTTGATCGGAAGAACCCCATTGAAGCTGTTCCGTCCCGCTCATGCTGCGCCGAGCTTGCTGCAAATGGGTGACATCGTCCGCTTCCGGCCGATCGGCCCCGAACAATATGCCGCGTGGAAAGAGGATGACATATGAGTCTGTATATTATAAAATCAGGACTTCTAACTACGATTCAAGATCAAGGAAGGTTCGGGTATCAGCAGCAGGGGGTCATTGTCAGCGGAGCAATGGATTCGTTCGCCCTTCGCGCAGCGAATATGCTGGTGGGCAATGACCAAGGGGACGCTGCCTTGGAAATTACGCTGCGAGGACCGTCCATCCGCTTTGATGCTGAAGCGCTTATCGCCATATGCGGAGGCAATCTTTCGCCGAGTATCGGCGGGCAGAAGGTTCCATTATGGAGACCGGTCCTCATCAGAGCGGGAGAGGTGCTCGAATTCGGTCCCTGCATATGGGGGGCTCGCGCTTATCTAGCCGTTGCGGGAGGGATCGATGTGCCGCTGGTGTTGCAAAGCCGCAGCACCTATTTGCGTGCGGGGCTCGGAGGGCTCGAAGGAAGAGCACTGAGGACCGGGGATGTGCTCCGCTGTGGTGCTGTTTCCGACTGTGCGGCGAAATATACGAGGAATGGTCTGGCAGCGCTAGAGTCAAAGCCTTTTGCGGCTGCGCCTTGGTTTATCGGTTTCCCGTCCCGCCCCGCGTATGCGCAACAGCCGGTGATCCGCTTTATTCAAGGCCGTGACTTCAGGCATTTTACCGAAGAGAGCAAGGCGGCTTTTGTCAGCCGGCCATTCCATGTCACACCTCAATCGGACCGGATGGGGTATCGCTTAGAGGGACCGGCTATCCGATTAATGCAACCTTTTGAACCGATCTCCGAAGCGGTGTCGTTCGGAACGGTGCAAGTCCCGCGGGAAGGGAACCCGATCATATTAATGGCGGACCGCCAGACGGTAGGAGGCTATCCGAAAATCGCGCAAGTGGCGAGTGTTGATCTTCCTGTGCTGGCCCAAGTGAAACCTGGGGAAAGCATACGCATGGCCGAAATATCGTTGGAACAAGCGGAAGTGCTGTATATGGATACAGAGCAGTCATTTGCTCTGACGGAAAAAGCGATCGGGCTTTATCTCACGAAAGAAAGGGGCGTTTGAATGTATACCGTCGATCTGAACTGTGATATGGGGGAGAGCTTTGGCACCTATACGTTGGGAAACGATGAGGCGATTCTTGATAAGGTGACGTCTATTAACATTGCTTGCGGTTTTCATGCGGGTGATCCGCAGACCATGAGAAAAACGGTAAATATGGCTCTGGAGAAGCAAGTGGCTATCGGTGCTCATCCCGGACTGCCGGATCTGGCGGGCTTCGGCCGCCGTAACATGAATATTACGCCACGAGAAGCGTATGACATGACCGTGTATCAGATCGGCGCCTTAGAGGGGTTCGTTCGAGCCGAAGGCGGCAGAATGCAGCACGTCAAGCCGCACGGAGCTCTATATAACATGGCGGCTCAGAACGACAAGCTGGCTCAAGCGATTGCCGAAGCCGTCTATAAGGTGAATCCCGAGCTGGTCTTGTATGGTCTCTCGGGCAGCGAAATAATTCGTGCCGGAACCCGAACAGGGCTGAAGACGGCCAGCGAAGTGTTCGCTGATCGGACCTACTGCCGAGATGGAAGCCTCACCCCGAGAAGCGAGCCAGATGCGCTAATCAGCGAACCCTCGCAGGCTGCCGCCCAGATTATCCAGATGGTGAAAGAGGGCACCGTCCGCTCGCGAGAGAATATGGAGATTAAGCTTACGGCAGAGACCATATGCATACACGGAGATGGGACACATGCGCTGCACTTTGCCGCTCGAATCCGGGACATGCTTCTATCTGAGGGGATCCAGCTTCAAGCTGTGCGCGATCGTAAACCTGACGGGAATTTCCAATGATATCATTAGATAACAGATCGGAGGAATTCCATGGAATGGGAAACAGTCTACAAGAACAATCTGACAATGCTTACTGCGATTGCGTACCGCATGCTCGGTTCCTTGGCCGACGCGGAAGATATCGTGCAGGATCTGTTCATCGAGGTGCAGCAGCTCGACATGGTACATGTCCGCAATATGAAAGCATACTTAACTAAAGCGGTAACCAATCGTTGCATCAGCTTCATGACATCGGCCCGTAAACGGAGGGAAGTGTATGTTGGTCCGTGGCTGCCTGAGCCTCTGATCAATCTGACAGAACAGGATCCGATGGAGCTGGCGGTGAAGGATGAATCCATTTCGTACGCGGTTCTCGTTCTGCTCGAACAATTGAACGCTGTGGAAAGGGCCGTGTTCATTTTAAGGGAAACGCTTGCTTATAGTTACAGTGAAATCGCCCGGATATTGGATAAGTCAGAAGAGAATTGCCGTAAAATTTACAGCCGCGTCAACAAGAAGCTGCGTCAAGAGCTGCCTGCGGCTTCTCCCCATACGGAAAAAGAAGAAGCGCTCGTCCAAGCCTTCATACTTGCATCCAAAACAGGCGATTTCGCTGACGTAATTCGCATGGTCACTGATGACGCCCTACTCATTATGGATGGCGGCGGCAAAGTTCGCTGCGCATTACGTCCGATCATAGGCAGGCAGCGAATAATGGCGCTATTGAACGGAATTGTGCCGAGAGGGTATTTCGAAGGGGAGCTCCTCCCTGTCGAAGTTAACGGCCAGAGAGGAATGGTGCTTGTCAGAAATGGCAGTCCGGTTCTCGCGATATGCTTTGGCTGGGGCGCGAAGCCGGGAGAGCAGAAGCGTCTTGTACGCATCTTTTTCATATCGAATCCTGACAAGCTCGAACGCACGCATTCAACTTTTTAAAGCTTTGTAAGAATTTCAGGCCCATTGTCGGTAATGGCAACGGTATGTTCATATTGGACACAAATCGAGTGGTCGATCGTTCGTGCCGTCCAGCCATCACTTTCGACATAGGCGCGCCAGTCTCCAAGCGTGAACATCGGTTCGATGGCGAGCACCAAGCCATTTTTTAATCGGGGCCCCATCCCTTGTCTGCCGTAGTGGGGAACAGGCGGCTCTTCCCACAGATCCTTGCCGAGCCCATGGCCCGTAAATTCTCTGACATTGCCGTACCCGTGGCGCGTCGCAAACGTGTCGATCGTAAATCCGATATCTCCAATATGGTTTCCGACGACAGCCTGCTCAATGCCAAGCAGCAAGCTTTGATGACAGACATCCATAAGCTGAGCGATTTCCGTCGAGACGGTACCGACCGCATAGGTCCAGCCGGAATCTCCATGGTAACCGTTGTAGAACGCCCCGACATCAAGGGTAACGACGTCCCCATCCTGCAATGGCGCATCATCTGGAAATCCATGACAAATAACATCGTTTTTCGCCACGCAGATGGAGGCTGTGAAGCCATGATGTCCTTTGAAGCTGGGCACCGCTCCTCTTGCGCGAATATGCTTTTCCACCATTTGATCGATGGCAAGTGTCGTAATGCCGGGCTTAATCGTGTCTGCAATTAACGCATGGCACTCAGCTACGATATGGCCTGCTTCCCTCATAATTCCAATCTCTTGATCGGATTTCAATATCATCATCGTGTTTCCTCCAGCTTCATCAAGTTCTTTTTTTGCAGGTAGTTATAACGATTGCGGCATTTCGCGCTACAAAACTTGTTTACTTTAGCCCGCTGATAGGGAATGAACCAGCTATGACACTGGATGCAATGCTGCAGCTCCAGTTGCTCTTTCTCCATAGCTTCAAGCAGACTTAGGATGGCTTCCATGTAGATTCGCTTCAACTGATTCGGAGGGTCTACGAACTCGGTATGAAGCAGAAACGGAGGAGCACTGTCCTTGTTAGAAAGGTTGCTTGATGCAGGCACAGGCATATTTGCAGGCGTGGCAATGCTTAATTTTAGACGGATAGCATGATAATGTTGAAAAGCGGTATTGATTCGCTGCACGGAATCGGCAGTTAATGCCTGTTTGGCTTGGACGGACTTCGCCAGCAGCAGCAATAGACTTTGCAGCTCTTGTTCCAGACTGCCTGTCTCCATCTGGTTGTCATGCTCTTTCATCTGATTGAGTACGCTGAGAAAAAAATTCGGACGAGATAGGACGGGACTCAATACTAGCATCTCCTCACGATTTTATCTTTTTCAATGGATTGATGTGGTTAATCCATTTATAACAGAACGTGATCATGAAGTCAAACTTCAATAAAGGTATGCCGGTTTCGTCTTTTGCCTCATTCTCCCCTTTATTCAGAATGGCAGACTTTCTTTGTCATACGAACCAATTGTCGGTTTTCCATGCAGTGCAGTGGTCCATATATCCAATCTCCCTTACCGTCAGGAAAGAAAATCGCGAGCATAAGGCGCATGCCGCTACGCAAATCATGGCATGGCGCGGCGGATTACAATGCAGTTAACCAGCATCGTCTTGGGCACGCTCACTCCTGAAGGAAGGGGAGAATGGAGCAAAGGGGCTAATGAAGCGAATTATCGTCAATCCGATCACGCTATTGTACAAAATATGATTTTGTTGATCCGAGTTGATGTCACAAATTCAGCACTCATTTTGTCAAATAGGTGAAAGGTAAGCGATGAGAAGTCATCTCTTGCTTTTATTCAATGCCAATACCCAAGGAGGAATTGTACATGGACACGAGATTTAAAATGGAAGAGGTAAACCCTAAAGGCTATGCGGGCATGATCGAACTAGAGAAGGCCCAAATGTCTGCCTGCATCGATAAGCGAATGAAGGAACTAATCAAAATCCGCGCTTCCCAAATCAATGGCTGTGCATTTTGCATCGACATGCATACGAAGGACGCGCGCAAGCTCGGCGAAACGGAGCAGCGCATATATGCGCTTAACGCATGGCGTGAAACGCCCTTCTTCACTCCGGAAGAGCGGGCCGTGCTGGCTTTAACGGAAGCAGTCACCTTAGTAACCGAAGGTCATGTGCCTGATGAGGTATACAAGGAGGCGCGCCGTTATTTCGATGAAAAGGCAACCGCAGAAATCATTATGGCTATCGCTACCATCAATGCATGGAACCGAATTGCCATCTCGTCAAGAAAAATGCCTGCCTGTGAATAGAATAACGGTGTTCTTGAAGGCAGGTCCCCTCGGGGAACTACATTAATAGAGTTATATCGTTTAAGTCCTTGGTTGAAAACCATGGACTTTTTAATTTATGCTGGAATTAATCAACAGGTTTCGACGTAGATCATAGCAGGTTAACTTTTTCATAACCCTTTATGTTTCATGGTACGTAAGATGAAAAACACTAAGAGCCAGAACAAACGCAGCCATAAGCTGCAAGCTCTCTCTTTATTGGGGGGGCTCTTTGTGTTTACATTCATCGATCAGTCGGAGGTTTGCATGAGAAAAAAATATGTAAAAATAAGTCTCGCGGTTTTGTTGTCATTTGTCATTATTGCAATAGGCTGTACGATTTATATTTATCGTGCTATGGAAAAGACGGCGGACAGCATTATCGTTGTGTCTTTGAATCCTGCGGTTAAAAATGCATTGATGTTTAATATTCCACGTGATTCGCGAGTAGAGATCGTCGGGAAACATAAAATGGATAAAATCAATCATGCTTATGCATATGGTGGAGCTGAAATGATGAAAAAAACGGTCGAACGCTTTTTGAACCATTCGATCGATTACGTCGTTCAGACAAACATGGAGGGGTTAACTCAGCTTGTTGATGTTTTCGGAGGAATTGAAGTAGTTAACGACTTTGCCTTTAAACAAATGGATCAATATGGAACAAAAAAGCATCATTACGACAAAGGGCAGATTCAATTGGACGGGGAGAGGGCGCTGCATTATACGAGAATGAGGAAATCTGATCCTAAAGGAGATTTGGGGCGAAATGAACGCCAGCGACAGGTTTTAACCATTTTACTGCAAAAAACGGCATCGTTATCTTCTGTATTTAAGATCGAAGAAATATTGAACATCATGGGTAAAAATATTAAAACAAATATCTCTTTTGAAGAAATGAAATCCTTTTTCCTGCAGTTCAAAAAAGACTGGAACGACTATCAAATTGAATCGCTTGAGATAACAGGCTCCAACCAAATGATTCAGGGCATTTATTATTATCACGTATCTGAGGAAGAGCGTGATCTTATCTCCGCCCAATTGAAGGAACACGCAGCTGAAGAATGAAGAGAAGGTTTTTAGGAAATAGGTACGAAGCGGATTATTGAGCGAACTCATGAAGGCCCGTAATTACTTCTAGAGGCGGATGATGAACGCCAGCGTATAGGTTAAGATGATGAGCAAACGGCAGGTTGTGAAGAAAAAGGAGGGTCCATTATGAAGGGATATATTCATCTTCCAAATCAGAAGAAGGTCTATTATGAGGTTGTCGGAGAGGAGCATTTTCCAACCTATGTGTACATACATGGTGGACCTGGGACGGGTTCTTATGATTTCCTGCATTTGCAGGGCAAGGCATTATCCGAATTCCTCAGAATCATCGCTGTCGATCAGCGCGGAGTGCTGCGCTCCGATCCGCTTGAAGAAGACGAGGCATGTGGACTTCAGGATATTATTGCGGATTTTGAAACGATCCGTGAATATTTCCAGCTGCAATCTTGGGGCGTCATCTCCCATTCCTTTGGCGGGTATATTGGCACGAAATATTGCTTGCAATTGCCTCATGTCGTGACGAGCCTGATCTATGAATGTCCTACTTTTGATTTGCACAGCTCATCAGTAAGTATCTTAAAAGGAGCAGCGGATATGTACAAGCGCTTGGGACAAATCGATGACGCAGCGGCCTGCATGAAAGCGGCGGCAATTCGTGATGCACAGACCATTTGGGAGGAGCTTTCATGTTATTTGCATCGGCTGGGAGATAAGCGTGACGAGCTTTATGTGCATGGCGAAGACAAACATTTTTTTGATAAAATGGTGGCCGAATTGGGAATTTCAGCACACCATTGGTCGCGCAGCGGAACCCATCAGAAGAAGCTCTACGAAGAGGGAAGCGTGTTTGCATCGTTGATTGATGATTTGACACATATAACGTGTCCCGCTCTTCTACTGCAAGGAAGGTACGATCTTGTCACGAGCCCGGAGCAAGCTGAGGCGTTTAGTAAAGGTGCATGCAGACGAACGGAATTATTTCACAATAGCGGTCATTTTCCAAGATTCGAGGAGCCTGAGCGGTATGTTGAAGTAATCCGCGATTTTGTAAGCGGCTTAAGGTAGGAAGTAATTATGGACGATCATGAAGACTCCATCATAGAAATGGCCATGCCGCTGCGCTCCCGATAGATTTGAAAAAAGGTTGTTGTAACTAATAACAAGGCCGGGGCCATCTGAAGCTGTCCTCATATAATATTGAAACCTATCTTATTTCTGCGCCCTTTTGCTAGAATAATAGGTTTTAATAAAGCTTTTTGAAAAGGAGGACAAGCCGATGAACACATTACCCAACAATTATGTCATCGCCATTGAACGCGCGATAAGAAGAGTCAGCTTTGTCGACACGGATACGCTAACAGTAGCCCAGCAAATCAGTATCGATGGCGACATAATGGATGTAGCTATTACGAGCGATTTTAATAAAGCGGTTATAAGCGCCTTTTTAACTCAGCAGTTGTTTGAAATCGATTTGCGTACGGATCCTCCATCCGTTGTCAATACTTTCCACTCACCCACCGCGCTGGAAGACGTGGCTCTCAGTGCCGATAACCGCTTTGCCGTAAGCGTGGACGGAACTTCTGTTGGGCAGCTGAATATGGTGTCATATAGTCTTGAGCACGGAGACGGCAGCTGGATCCCTGCGGATGCGCAAGCGGTGGCGGTCTCCCCCGACTTGAGCGGTCGCATCTTGACTGCCCGCTTCGACCAAGGCAGGGTGCGGCTCTATTTGATTGACAATGCGGGCATGCTCACGGATACCGGGAGCGAAGTGATGGCGGGCGACACGCCATTCAACCTTTCCTACACGCCCGACGGCCGATTTTGTTTTGTAGCCAACTTTTTCGCTAATGAAATCGTGGTTCTGTATACCGGAAACCCGAATTATTTCGGAGAAACGAGCCGAACGCCTGTCATTGGGAACCCGCAGACGATCGTCGTATCCAAAAACGGACAGCGAGTATACGTTCTGACTACGCAGGAGGTCGCCAGCTTCGAGTTCGATCCGGTGGCCCAAAGACTGAGCCTAACGGGACGATTCAATCATAACTTGAATATTGTCAGTTATTTCGGCGTAGAACGAATGACGCTGGATGCCACGGAGACGAAGTTAATCATCTCTGGTCAAAACCAGCTTGCTGCCTTCGACCTCACAGGTACTCTCCTGGGGATCGTACCGGGCGTGCAGTCCGACGGAGGGGTGGCTGCCGGACAAGCAAGTCACCGTCTGCCTACCGACACCTTATTGGTGACTTCCCTCGATGGTAAGCTTCAATTTTTTGACGAAACACTTTCACCTGTTATCGGTGAGGTTAATTTGGATGTGCATGGAATAGATACTAATAATGTTGTCATATCAAGAGATTGCAGCAGAGCGCTCGTCGCATCATCCTCCGGCGGCTTTAAACTGTTGGATATCGACCTCACGACTAACCCGCCTTCGCTGAAGCATACGGTCTTTACTCCGGTGCCCGTGTTCAGTCTCGACATTACGCCGGATAGCCGATATGCGGTCGGTGCGTTCAGTCAATTGATCTCCTATTCGTTTTCCGATCAAACCGTCAAATCCATTCCGGCAGACGCGCAAGCCGTGGTCGTATCGCCGAACGGTAACGGTCTCATTCTGGCTGCTAGTTATTCTACAGGCCGAATAAGACGTTATCATATCGATGCCGAAGGCAACCTGACGGATACCGGGCGCGAAGTGGAGATAGGTGATTCTCCAGCGAACCTCGCCTATTCACCCGACGGCAATTTTGCCTTTGTCGCCAACTGGGGGGCACAGGAAGTAGTCGTGTTGGATACGAGCAGCCCGGATTATTTCGGTGAAACGAGCAGGGTTGGCTTGAGCGGCAACCCGGACACGATACTGGTGTCCCGTGACGGGAGCAAAGTGTACGTGCTGACTTCACTGGAGGTACAAATCTTCAATTTTGACCCAGTTGCCGAAAGATTGACGCTGTCGAGCAGCTTCAATCACAACCTGAGACCAGTACCCATATTTGGTGTCAATATGATGGCGTTGAACTCGGACGAGTCCCTGCTGTATATTTTGACTTTTGTGCCCCGGTACTCAAGGAGACTGGTGGCTTTTACCACAACCGGAGAACAACTGTATGGGCCAACCGGAGACTTTGCCCCGGGAGTCGCCATCTGTAAACCCGTGTAACGGTTTGATCCCGATTGAGTTGAGATATATACAAAGCCCTTAATGCTTCCCACCGGAAGGTTAAGGGCTTTGTCCGATCGTTTAATAACATAAGGTTAAATAAACAGGTTTCTTATTGTATGATAGTAAAAACCCTCAAATAATTGAGGGCAGCGGCAACTTAAAAGATCCGTCGCCGTCTCCGCGGCGTCTCCAACAAGACGATGGCCAAAAGATCGAAGAGCACCAGAGGCAATATAAATGGAACAAATGAAGTATGGACCTTTTTGGCGTGTTTCACTGAATTGACTTTTAAATATACTTTTTTGTCATCCACTTTGACAATTGTGCCCGTATATACATTTCCATTCTTGGCAGTAACTCGAACGAATTTGTTCAGGTACTTCACGCTTTTTTTGTAGTGGGATACGGAAGGCATAGAACTACCACCTTTACGCTTTTATTGATTAAGGTATGTGTGTCGTGACTTAAGGGTGTGGGCTGTCAAACATATGAACTGATTGAGGAGAAATGAAAATGGACATGAACATTCGCTATACAGAAGAGGTGCCAAGTCCTGACCCAATTTACTGTCTATACGATTGCTTCGGGTGTTGTCAGAATGAATTTTACTTGGTATGAATGGAATGAGATCAGTGACGACAAGCTTCATTTTGCGGTCATGCTCTCGATATATCAAGGCAAATACATATTAATCAGACACCAAGACAGAGCATTATGGGAAATGCCAGGCGGCCGGAGAGAGCCTGGGGAAGAGATTCTCCATACGGCAAGCAGGGAGCACTATGAAGAGACGGGAGCTGTTCATTTTGATCTGACTCCCTATGGAATGTACTCCATTGATCGACGTGTAGGTTTGGTCTGTTTTGCAGAGGACCACGACATGGATACTTTGCCCCAGTACGAGATCGAGGAGATACGGCTGGTTGATTCGTTGCCTGACAATATGAACTATGGAGGGTTGTATACCAGGTTGGAAGCGAAGTGGAATGCTCATAAAAACAACATGTTGAAAAAATACACCATCCATTATAACCAAGACGGGGGGACAAGCCAGTGAATGATGCAGAACAGCTCAAGCAGTTTTTTCATTCGCAAGCAGACCTGTTGGAGGAATTGAAGCTAGTAGAAAGCTTGAACTTGCCTGAATGCTATATTGCGGCAGGATATGTTCGCAACCGGATTTGGGATATGCTGCACGGATACGAGATGTCCGAGCTGAATGACATCGATGTCGTCTATTACAATGTGGATGATATCGAAGCGGCAACGGATATCCTCATCGAGAATCGATTGATCGAAGTGACGGGAAATGAAAAATGGTCAGTTAAAAATCAGGCGCGGATGCATCTGAAAAATAATAACGCGCCTTATAAGTCTACCGATGATGCTTTAAGCTACTGGACCGAGACCGCGACGGCTGTAGGAGTGAGATGGCGTGATAATGAGATTGAGATTTGCAGTCCGTATGGCTTGGATGATTTATTTCAGATGCATGTCAGAAGGTGTCCGTTATTTAAAGACGTACATTTTTTTAGAGAACGTGTTCATGCAAAGAAATGGCTGGAAAGGTGGCCATTATTGAAAATGATTGAAACCTAAAATTATAGGCTCAGCTTCAGACACTACGAAATAAGTGACAAAGCATGGAATCGCATTGGGCAAATTTGAGAATAAGCGTGATTTAGATGCTGCAGTAGGTGCAGGTGTTCTATGAAATTAAAGTTCTAGACTGAAAATTATCAAAGACCTATTATTATAAAAACACTTAAAATAAGGCACTCACACATATTAGTCATATCTAAAATGTAAGTGCCTTTTACCATTAACCGGCAGGATGATTTTTGATTGACGCAGCTCATCTAATGCTGAAACAAATCAAATGAGTCGTATTTCCATTTCCTGATACTGTAGCCGGTTAAAATCTTTCCCACTTTGCTTATCAATGAAGATATACCGTTCATCAATTTCAAGTTTGCGAAATTTCTTAATCTGCCGGTCTGGGTTTTGATCTTTAGCCGAAACACGCGCATACCCCAGTCGTGTCATAAGGGTATTTTACAATCCTTTTTGATAATATTGGGTCATCACTTCTTCAGGAACCATGCTTCCACCTGTCCCCCAAATAATATGTGTGCCCTTACTCATTTTTTCCGTTAAATTATGCTTCAGTAAATAATCGATTCCCTCTTTACATAATTTAATTGGTCCTATCATGCCTGCTAGTGCGGAAGGTTCTAAATGAATCCCCTCTGTATCGACTAGTTCCTTTAGCAACTTATACAACTGTTCATCGCTAACCGTATAATTACCGCTTAAAAAAGGTTCTATAGTTTTACCCACAAATCCAGATGCCTTTCCTACCGCAAGTCCATCCGCGTCTGTTACATTGTCAATACCAACATCTTGTACAGAAATTTTATCATGAAGTCCAGTCATTAAACCAAGTAACATACATGGAGAGTGGGTAGGTTCTGCAAAGAAACAGTGAACATAGTCTTGATACAATAACTTCAAACCAAAAGCTATGCCTCCAGGACCACCACCTACCCCACATGGAAGGTAAACAAACAAAGGATGATTTTCATCTACTGTTATCTCTAATCCTTCTAATTGTTTTTTCAATCGAGACGCTGCCACTGCGTATCCTAAAAATAGGTCGTGAGAATTTTCATCATCCACAAAATAACATGTAGGGTCCCCATCTGCTTGGATTCGACCTTCTTCTACTGCTTTACTATAATCAGCTTCATATTCAATAACTTTAACATTTTTGTTTCGAAGCAAATTTTTTTTCCAGTGTTTTGCATCAGCTGACATATGAACAGTCACATTAAAACCTAACTTTGCACTCATGATGCCTATACTAAGTCCTAAATTTCCAGTCGAGCCTACTGCGATTGAATATTGTGAGAAGAATGTTCGAAACTTATCACTATCTAAAATCGAATAGTCATCTTGAATTGTTAACAATTGATGTTGAAAAGCTAACTCTTCTGCATGTTTGAGAACTTCATAAATCCCTCCTCTTGCTTTTATAGATCCTGATATAGGAAGGTGACTATCACACTTTAGCAATAATTCGCCTAATATAGGTTGTTGATAATTCTGTTCTAAGGATTGTTTCATGGAAGGTATTCCTACTAAGGGAGATTCTATGATACCATTCATCTTTTTGGTTTCTGGGAAAACCTTGGCGATATATGGAGCAAAACGTTTCAACCTTTCCTCTGCATCCCTTACATCCTCTTGAGTAAGGGGGAGTTTTTTAATTCCTGTTTGGAATTTTTCGATAGTAGGATTGATCCAAAATACTTCCTCCATCGAAATGAGCTTGTTTAGTAAAGGGTATTGGTCTTTGCATATTCGTATATCTTTGCTCTCAATCTCCTTCATTTGTCTGATCCTCCTCATTTTCTTGTATCAAGTTGTGCAATGAATTATAATTAAATAAATTTAAATACAGTTTAACACATAATCGCCTTTGTGTTAATTTTCATTTACTTTATTTAAATTAAATTTAACATTTCATTAAGGAGTATTCGATTATGGGAAATATAGACATTGGTAAGAAAGTTGAAAAATATAGAAAAGCTAAAGGATTGAGTAGTAGAGAGTTAGCAAAATTAGCTGAAATTACACCTTCAATGTTAAGCCAAATTGAACGAGGTTTGGCGAATCCTTCTATTCAAACCCTAAAGGTCTTAGCTAAAACCCTTGATGTTCCAACTTTTAGTTTTTTACTTGAAGAAACAAATACGGATGATTTAATAGTAAGATCCAGTAAACGTAAGAAAATGATCATTGATAATTTGTCTTATGAGTTATTGTCACCTGATTTTACGGGTAATCTGGCAACGGCGATTATGAATGTTCCTCCGAATACTTCTTCATCAGAGAAACTTCTGGAACATAGAGGGGAGGAAGTAGCATTTATTTTAGAAGGAAAAATTAGGGTGTACTTGGATGAAGAAGAATATCTATTAGAAGCTGGTGATAGTGTGAAAATACCAGCAAATTTAAAACATAAATGGGAAAACAATTTTAGTCAAAATGCAGTTGTATTATTTTCAGTTACCCCACCCGTGTTTTAATGTAGATAAATGTAAAATGTTATTCCACAATCGGGCGCGATTGTTTAATAATTAAATCCCAATTTCTCATTTATATCACTGGAAATTGCCAACAACTAAGAGAGAAGATTTTTATTTTGGGTTGATGATGTGCTTTGGAATGGTTCTCTTTATGTCTCTTTATGGATTGGGGTCTGCTTACTTTTCTATAGTTTTTAAAAATTTTATTTACTACGAACAGCAGGAGATCGTTTGCCTGCCAAATCTGAACATATGGAGCACCCCGGTCAACATAGCAAAGAACGAACAGGGCTCTCTTTGAAATAATACGCAATGATGAGGAAGGGACGATAAATTTATGGAGCATAACGATTGGAAGGACTTTAGAGCCGCTGTCCCTTGGTTCATTCAGGCCAAAGATACGGTAGAAATTGAAGATAAACAGGAAGAAGGGATGGAACTTACCGAACCATTCCAGGAAGTCTTTCCTCAGCTGTCCACATTGCTTGCGAAGGCAAGAGTAACGAATGTTACACGACCATGGATTTGATCATGTGGTGCCCACAGATGGGTATCCTGAGTACACCTTATATCGCATTATGGAATGTCCGGATGTAAGGGCCTGGATTGAAACGGTTACCGCTCAACATATAGCGAGATGCCTTACATAAGCGAAGAAGTTGTTCAACGACGATTGAACGGCTTCTTTTTTTCATATAAAATAATACAATGATAATCATTATCAGTAAAGTGGAGCGATATATGACATCCCATGCGCATGAGCGACAGAACGGAGTGAGTTTTATTGAACACAACAGACTTTCATTATAACTTCAATACTTTTTTCGATGAACTGGCATTGCAGCGGCAGCATGCGGGACGCACCGAGCATCTGCCATTCCATTCGCGCATCGGCGAAGGGATGATCCGCCGCTTTGTGCCTCGCTTCGATATGGAAGTGGTCATATCCGATTATCGGCTGCATCGGGACCGCGCAATCAGCCTTCCTTCCGGGACGGCCATGGTGGAATTGAGCTATTGCTTGCAAGGCACGAGACGGACTCATCTGGCAGGAACCTGGCACGAAACCGCCTCTGACAGCTGCACGCTGCAATTCGTGAATGATGTGGATGCGCGCTTCGAAATGAGTGGAGACGAAGCGTATGTCATGCTCGGCATCGGCATCCCCGTATCTACCTTTCATCACTTCATGGAGGACGGGAACGGCAGGCGCTCGATCAGCTTTGATCACATTCTCGGCGGAGAGTCTTTCCACATGTTCCGGGAGACGATCGAGCCGTCCGCCTCGGTTATCGTCAAACAAATCATTCAATCCGCCAATACGGCGAATACCCGGAATCTGGAGCTGGAGTGCAAGGTGCTGGAACTATTGTCTTTGGCATTCCGCTCATTCCTGTTCGAAGGAAAGGTGGAATCGTCGAGGCTGTCGCGCACCGATGTGGAGCGAATTAAGCAGGCCCGGGATATTATGCTGGCGAATATGTCGGAGCCGCCCTCTCTCATCGAGCTGTCCCGGATGATCGGCATGAACGACTATAAATTGAAGGTCGGCTTCAAAGAAATGTATGGAACGACCGTATTCGCTTATTTGCGCGGCAAACGGTTGGAGAAGGCTTGCCTCTTGCTGCAGCAAGGGGAAGTCAATGTGAATGAAGCCAGCTGTGCTGTCGGGTATTCGAATCCGAGCTACTTCGCCGAAGCATTCCGAGAGAAGTATGGCATCAATCCTGGCGAGCTCGCTCGGCGTTATTGAGCAGCGGGATTCGCCGGCTTAATGACAAAGTGAACACGCCCCGTTGGAAAATATACATTGAAATGAACGCATTCGGCGGTTATCCGGCACGTGGACTGTAATATGTACAGTGGATTCGCTATTTTTTCAGCGATTGTGCTGAATGAGTGTCAAAGCAGTGCATAAAATCCAATGAAGCCTAGACGAAAGGAAGTATGCGTGCTGTTCTATTATACAAAATCCAATGTATTGTGCATGACGAAAGCAGAGCTTCGGCAGACCAAGCATATTCTGGCTGCTGCTATATCCGCGATTGCGGTGGTGAATTCCATCAAGCATTGAGAACTTGCGTATGCTGGAGTTATCGTGGTCCAATATGGCGCCACCTATGAACATGCAGCTTGGATCTGCCGCGGCAAGCACTTATTTATTAGAAGGCAGCGGCGATGCTGTCACTGTCGAGACGGTCGGCGCGAAGCTGAGTTATTTCCGTGCGCGCCGGTAGGCTGCCTTACATGTCCGGATGCAGGCTGAACCGGGAGAGCATGTGCCAGGTAAGCTCTCTGCGGCTGGTAACGCCCGTTTTGGCAAATATCGATTTTAAATGGTCCTGCACTGTATAGGTAGAAATATGAAGCGTCTTGGCAAGATCGGCGGTGGAACAACCTCTTACTACCAGCATGAGAATGTCTTTTTCGCGTACCGTCAATCCATACGCTTCCGCGATGAGCGGCAGGATGTCGGACGCTGTGGCGGGTTCGAACCAGACGGCCAGTTGGATGGAATCGTCCGATCCCTTAAGCTTGCTGGCGCGAATCGTGACAAATGGGCCGTCAGGCATCCGAATGCAGACCTTCGCCAAGGAAGTTCGCTCGGGGGGGACGGCGGCTGTCTCTGATAGCGCACGGGAACAGACTGCACGTACCGGTCTCGGCAGGGTCTGCTGGCCGATTCGTTCCCACTCTTGCAGCAGGGAGAGCCAATGATCGGCCGTTGCATTGGAAGAGATAGGGCTCAGCTGCCCGGAGAGGAGCAATATCCCCGGTTCCGAACCCTTCCATTTTTCATCCTCAGCCGGTACCGTCAAGCTTGCCTTGCGCATAAAGCGGGCCATGGACGGGACGAGGGAAGAGATGAAGGCACGCTCAGTCTCTTCGAATACAGGATGCTCATGACGGCGGTATAACGTTAAATAACCCCAGCAAGCCTCTTCGCACACCAAGGCAGCCCGCATTTCATCCTTGAAGCCGGCGGGGAGCAAAATATTCCGGTACCGTGCGCTTTGTTCCAAGCGGCCTTCCGTCGCTTCGCTCAATGTAGCGACGGGATCGGATGCTCTCGCCAATGTAAGATAAGAGTTGAAATCCTCGATCTCGCGCATGTATTCATGTTCGAACAGACTATGATGAATCGCTTCTACCCCTTCTTCAGTAATGGCCCCTGTAGACAGCAATGTCTGCGGGTCCACAGCGGTGCAGCATGCGCCCGCGAAGGGCACCGCCTCGCGCAAATACTGCAACATCGTCATCCTGTATTGTTGTGAAGAAGCAGAGCTCTCCGCCAGAGTCAACAGCTTCTGTGTGACTGAATCCATCTTCGCGTACATGTCGTATCTCCTCTGTTGCGTTCTCTCGATTATCGCTTAACAATCCCAGAATAGTGGGATGGTGCTTCTGCTCTGCATCGGTATAATTGAGAATAATTCTTATTGTAAGTGTACAGGAAGCGCAAGTAGTTGGAAAGCTGAAATGACAGGAGCGATGATGATGAATCACTCACAATCTCCGATGAGCTGGGATGATCCGGACGTACATCGGTATGTGGAGACCATTTCTATAAAAATACCAGGCTATCACTTGCTGTACGACATGACCGACCGTCTTATGACCGCGCAGCTGCAGAGCGGCAACGATCCGGCCGAAGTTCTGATTGTCGGCGCAGGCGGGGGGCAGGAGATTATCACGTTCGGCAGCAGACATGAGAGCTGGCTGTTTACAGGCCTCGATCCGTCTGCGCGCATGCTCGATGTGGCGCAGCTTCGTGTCGATCGGGCCACGCTTGGACATCGAGTGTCGTTCATCGAGGGCACAATTGCTCGGCTCGCACAGGCTCAACGATACGATGCGGCCACCTGCATGCTTGTGCTTCATTTCGTCCAAGGCTTGTCGCAGAAGCGGGAGCTGCTGTGCCGTATAGCCGAACATCTGAAGCCGGGAGCGCCGTTGTTCTTGGCCTCGTTGAACGGAAATCCGAATTCAGAGGCATTTGCTGTACAGATGCTGGCATGGAAAAGCCACATGCTTGAGCATGGCATCCCCCTTCAGGAATGGGAGCAATTCGCAGACTCTATCGGCCATGGCAGCGATCCGGTGCCTGCATCGATGGTTGCGGAACTGCTGGAGGAAGCAGGCTTCACACAGGTCACGCGCTATTTTGGCTCTTATTTGATCGATGGATGGTTTGCCATAAAAGCAGAATAAAGGATGGAGACAACGATGAAGGACAACATTGTAGTAGTTGGCGGGTACGGTCATGTGGGGAAAATGATTTGCAAGGAATTGGGCGACTTATATCCTGGCAAGGTGTATGCGGCGGGCCGCAATGTTGAACGTGCAGAGCAGTTCTGCCGGTCAACCTCCGGCAAAGTGAAGCCCTTAAAGTTAAACGTCCAAGAGGCAGCCGATCCCAACATGCTGGCTCGCGCCAAGCTCGTTATTATGTGCCTGGATCAGTCGGATACCGCTTTCGTCCGGTCCTGCTTCAACAGCGGCACGCATTATGTAGATGTATCAGCGAACCGCGCCTTTCTTGCACAGGTGGAGCAAAGGCAGGAAGAAGCTGCAGCGAATGGCGCTACGGCTATCCTGAGTGTTGGTCTTGCGCCAGGCTTGACGAACTTGATGGCTCTGCAAGCTCAACAGCTGATGGATGAGACGAAGTCGATCGATATATCCATTATGCTCGGGATGGGAGACCAGCACGGTCAAGCCGCTATCGAGTGGACGGTGAATAACCTGAACACGAGCTTCGAAGTCATACAAGATGGACGACCGATTACGGTCGCTAGCTTCACGGACGGGAAGCATATAGATTTCGGAGCCGATTGGGGACGCAGAGCCGCTTACCGGTTTAATTTTTCGGATCAACAGACGCTTCCCCGCACGCTCGGCGTGCCGACCGTATCCACGCGACTCTGCTTCGACTCGGCTGCGGTGACGGCATTGATCGCCGGAGCAAGGGCAGCGAAAATGTTCAGCTTATTGAAAGTAGAATGGATTCGCCGCGCGGTTGTTCGCAGCTTCGGTATGATGCGCATCGGGGAAGAGACGTTTGCCGTCAAAATCGATGCCCGGGGCTGCAAGGCAGGGGAGGATGCATGGGTCGAGTGCTTCTTGCACGGAAAAAATGAAGCCGAAATTACAGCCAAAGTCGCAGTATTTGCAGCTAGTGCCGTAAATGGCTCCTCCTTCCCGCACGGCGTATATCATATGGAACAGCTATTCGGACCGGAGAGTCTTCAGGCTGTGACGCGAGGAATAGCTGATCTCGAGATCCGCATTGACCGCAGGAAACAATGAACCGAGCTATCCCTCAAGTGATTTTTCTGCTTTTGGGACAGCTCTCTTTTTTTTATCATCTTGCAAGCCCTCTCAATTGCCCATACAATCAATTATGAGAATGATTATCAATTGATAACTGAATGGCTAGTGATAATGGGAGGATGCTATGGAACGGCCCGATACAATGCCCAATGTGTTTGACATCATCAATGTACAGTTGTTTACTGCTTCTTCCGCAATGAAATCGATTGAAGCTGTCACTGAACATCAGCACCGCATCATTCTGATGACGGAAGGAAAAGCAATCATTCATGACGCGCATTCGAGCGACATGCTGGACAAGGGGGAGCTTATCGCGCTTGCCCCCGGAACAGGCAGCATTTCATTTGAGCTGCTTACCGAATCTGCTGCGGTGTATTGTGTTGAATTTGCCGCAGCAAGAGGATTCAGAGACGGGGATGATTGGCGAATCACAGACACTACCCTGCCGCTGCAGGGAAGAATGCAAGTTCATCCGCTCTCGATTGCACATCACCGGATGGATGAGTTGTTCCGCTGCTGGCACAATGAAGCGTCTGATTCTGTTTTGCTGCAAATCCGGTTTCAAGAGCTCTGGCAGTCGATCTTGTCTGGGGTGTCGCGAACGGGGAACCAACCGAATTCCAAGGCGGTGCTGCGAAACATTCGGGAGCATATGGATAAGCATTTTATCGAACAATTTCAGGTTGAAGAGATAGCGAGATTTTCCGGAATGACATCCAGCGCCTTTTATGAACAATTCAAAGAATACACTTCTCTCAGTCCGCTGCAATACATTACCCATAAGAGAGTGGAGCAAGCGCGCCGTCTGCTGTTGTCAGAAAAAATGAAAATTCAGGATGTGGCGCAAATGGTCGGCTATAATGACGTCTGTTATTTTAGCCGCGCATTCAAAAAAACGACAGGACTCTCTCCATCCCGCTACGTGAAATCGCTAAGTAAGAAAATAGCCGTGATCCATCCTGCTTTATTCGGGAATCTCCTTGCATTGGGCGTGCCCGCTGAGAAGCTTGTGCCGCTGTGGAATGATTGCGATCACAAGTCTCCCTATCGGCGCAATACGGCAGGGGAGTTCAATCTCGATAAATTGCGCAGGGAAGAACCCGACTTCATCATCGGAACCGATCATGCGGCGGAATGGCATGACGAACTGGCTGCTATCGCGCCAACTCGGTTCATTACGTTTAAGCCATTCACTTGGCGCGAGCATTTCACCCAACTTGCAGCGATCATCGGAGTAGAGGAAGTAGCGGAGCAATGGTTGTTTTATTATGATTTGAAAACGGCAGCGGCACAGCGGCGCATCCGCAAAAAAATGCGCAATGAAACGGTGCTCGCCGCACGGATATCGAATCAGGGCGTCCGAGTGTTTGGCGCGAATCGACGGAAAATCGGAAAGTTTCTGTACGGTGAGCTGCAAATGAACGCGCCTGAAAGCGCGTACGGCTTTACGTTCACCGATCTATGCAAGCTGGAACAATTGAATGAATTCCGTGCGGATCATATTTTGCTGTTTCGCGATCAGGGGCAGGCTTGGCGCGATGAAATTCTGTTGCAGGGAAATATCCATTTTACCGGCATATATCCGTGGTTCCATTATTCGGCGCTCGGCCATGTACAGGCGCTGGATGAAGCGCTTATCCATTTTGCGGATGAACCGAGTGGAGGATTGTACAACAAAAAAAGCAGGTTTGGCTATGTCAATTTCTAGTGATTTCTGCAAAAATAATATTGATAATGAATATCAATTTCAACTCAGATTCATTGATTGACTATGATGGAGGATAGGAATTCCGATGACCCTATTGAAGACGCTGCCTCATCACACACCCCTTCGAACCCGTCCGTGGGCAGCGACCGTTATTATTTGTGCCGGCCTGTTCCTTATCGTGATTGGTATCGGTGCCTCCATTGTAACGGGGGTCGCCAACATTACATTCGGCACGGTCTGGAATTCGATCGTGGCTTACGATGCACAGAACGACCACCATGTCATCATACGGGAGCTGCGTATGCCGCGCGCGTTGGCCGGCGCATTGGTAGGTGCGGCATTTGCCGTCGCAGGCGCGATAATGCAGGGGATGACCCGCAATCCGATTGCCGATACCGGCTTGCTTGGCATCAACGCCGGAGCTGGCTTTGTTCTCGTGCTGGTGTTCGCGTTCGTGCCATGGCTGCCTTTCAAGTATATTATTCTGTTCTCGTTCATCGGGGCGGGACTAGGTGCATTACTCGTATACGGCATTGCCTTCATGTCCCGCGGCGGGCTATCTCCACTGAAGCTGGTATTGGCCGGAGCGGTCGTTGGCTCGCTCATTACGGGGCTCAGTCAGGCATTGACATTGCTTTTTCAAATCAATTATGACTTGGCCTTTTGGACGGCGGGCGGCATTTCAACTGCTGAATGGTTTCAAGTTTCCGTCATGCTGCCGTGGATTATTGGCGGACTGCTTGTGGCCATGCTCATTTCCCGTTCCATTACGATATTGAGCTTGGGGGAAGATGTGGCAGCGGGACTTGGCCAGCGGACGGGGTTGATTAAAGGCATTGGCACTTTCGTCGTCATGATATTGGCAGGCGCTTCGGTCTCTACGGTTGGAGGTGTTGGCTTTATTGGCCTTATTATTCCGCACTTGGCCCGGTTCTTGGTCGGAGTCGATTACCGCTGGATTATTCCTTGCTCCGCTATATTGGGGGGAGCGCTGGTCGTCTACGCCGATATGGGAGCAAAATTGATCGCTCTTCCCTATGAGACACCGCTTGGGTCCATTATTGCGGTCATAGGTGTTCCTTTCTTTCTTTATCTGGCCCGTAAGGAACGGAGGGAACTGTAATGAATCCACATCTGTTCGCCCAAGCACGAAGAAAGCGGAGTATCAGGATCATCATGTTGTTCGCACTGCTGCTGCTGATTGGTTTTATCATCAGCCTGAACACGGGACGGTATAGCCTTGCACCGAATGAAATATGGCAGACGTTGCTTGGCGAAGGATCGAAAAAACAAAATATCGTATTATTTGACCTGCGACTGCCTCGAATGATCATCGCTGTGTTGATGGGGGCGGGGTTGGCGGTGTCGGGTGCTGTTCTGCAGGGGATTTCGCGCAATGGCTTGTCCGACCCAGGGATTCTCGGAATTAACTCCGGTGCCGGACTAGCCGTCCTGTTGTTTGTATCGTTCTACCCGACTGCGCAAGTTGCCCCTCCATTCTTCATGCCCTTCTTAGCCCTGATTGGGGCAGGGGTGACAGCAGCCATCATCTATATGCTGTCTTATAAAAAAGGGCACGGCATTTCACCTACTCGTCTGCTGTTGACCGGCATTGCGGTAGGCGCCGGCTTCAGCTCCGCCAGTATTATTTTGACGCTGCAGTTGAACCCGCGCAATCTCGAATTTGTCGTGACCTGGCAAATGGGATCGCTATGGGGTTCGAACTGGGAGTTTGTCCTGGCTCTTCTGCCTTGGATCGTCATTTTGCTGCCGATTGTGTACTGGAAAGCGCGAGTGTTGAACATGCTTAGCTTGAACGAACAGCTTGCCAGCAGCCTTGGAGTATCGATTAACAAGGAGCGGCTTATACTGATCACCGCAGCGGTCGGCTTGGCCGCCTCCTCTGTAGCTATCGGCGGAGGCATCGGGTTCGTCGGGCTGCTTGGGCCCCATATCGCCAGACGATTGGCCGGTCCGCAGCATCAATACATGCTGCCCATTACGGCGGGAGTCGGCGCCTTGCTCGTGTTGGCCGGAGACACAATCGGCCGCAGTCTGATGGAATATACGGAAGTTCCCGCGGGCGTGGTTATCTCGTTATTGGGCGGTCCTTACTTTATTTACTTGCTGATGCGCTCAGGTAGATAGGGAAGCTGGAGCGGTCATTTTATACACAGATTACTTGTAAAGGGGTTCGAAAAACATGAAAAAATCGAAATGGATAGCAAGTATACTATCGGTTCTGCTCGCCTCGTCTGTATTAACGGCTTGCGGCGGGGGGACGCAACAAGGTGCTGCTGGTGAGACACCGGCGAACACGGTTCAGCAGTCTGATGAACCAGCACAGCCAGAGCAAGCGGCTTTCCCGCGTACGATCCAACATGTGAAAGGCGAGCTCGTTCTGAAGAAGAGGCCGGATAGAATCGCCAGCGTCGACATTATGGCGACAGACTATTTGCTTGTGCTGGACGAATCCCCGATCGTGTCAGAAGGCTTCGGAACGAAAGATAAATCGCCGATATTTGCGAAATATGCAGCAGGAAAAAAGGTAACCGATCTGGGCGGCAAAACGAATCTGGAGACGCTGCTGGAGATGGAGCCTGATCTCATTGTCATCAGCAGCACAGGCAAGGCCGACCGATTTGAAGAATTCAACAAGATGGCTGATACCGTCGTGATCGATTACTCGCTCGACGCACCGTCCCGTCTAATGAAATTTGCGGAGCTCGTAGGCAAAGAAGAAAAGGCGAAGGAAGTGATCGCCGAATTCAACAAGCTGAAGCAGGACGCAACGGCTGCAGCCGCCAAGCATCAAGGGGAAACGGCGCTATTTTTAGTATCTAACGGGAAAGATTTTACCGTCATCCATCCGAAAAACTTCCCGATATTTTATGAGGACATCGGCTTGACGTCAGTGAAGGGATTGCCGGAAGACGGGAAAATCGGCGGGCGGATCGGCATCGAGGCGTTGAGTGAATTTGGCGCCGACCATATATTCATCGCGGAGAACCGCAGACAGATGAATCCGGATGATCCGCAAGGAATGATCAACATCTGGACGGATAATCCGGTATGGAAGAACCTTAAAGCGGTGAAAAACAATCAAGTCTATTCGGTTGATACACTCGTCGGCGATACGTTTTTTCTTGGGCAGATCGCTGGCCTCGAGGCAATCAAGGAGCATCTCGGCAAGTAAAATGAATTGTATTGTTGAGCATTCCCAAAACTCAAATATGATTGTTTGCGGAAAAAACAGAGCTCCTTCGTAAATGGAATACGAAGGAGCTCTTGCTATTGTCTACAGCCTTATTCGTGAGCGTTCAATTCTTTCTTGAGCTGGCTGATCCGGCTTGCGCTGACTCCCAACATTAGGGCCAGGTCTTTCTGCTTGGCATTAGGATACTGCTGCATCGCTTGCTGCAGCCGTTGCTTCATTTCCGACGCTTTTGTGTTCTTGCGTGTTGATTGCGGCAATTCTGGAAGTGGTGTGGTGATGTCCTCATGCGGATGGAAAGACGGCTTTAAATCTGTGATACAGGACTGGCAGACGAACTGTTCTTTATAGTAAATCACGTTGTCGAGCCCGCGGCAGAAGGTGCATTCCGTGGACTTGTATTTTCGTATTACAATTACGTTGTCCTCACTGATGAAAAACTCTACAGGGTCGCCAATTTCAATGTTGCGTGTCATCCGGATTTCGGCCGGAATGACAATCCTACCAAGCATATCCAACGCTCGAATCATGCCAGTATTTTTCATTTTCGTTTCCCCACATTCACCATGGATTTATCCTTATTATACCAATAATGCCACGAGAAATGAAACTATGAAAATAGATTCTCCCGTTAACCAGCAATGGACTCCGTCAACAGGTAGATGCGCGATCAGATGAATAGTAAGATATGTTCCTAAGAACGTAAGTCGTTATCTGTTGAGAAAGGGAGAATGGAATTGAAATACAAGTTTGCAATTATGTTTCTTATCGTCTTATGCGGCATGATCTCGATTGCGGCATTTAATCCTATCATAGGCCCACTATCCCGTACGTTGGGGCTAAGCGAGATTCAATCGGGAATATTAGTGTCGGTATCGGGCATTTGTTGGCTCTTGGGAGGGTTTTTTTGGGGGAAAAAGACATTCATGAGCCGCAAAAAAATGCTCGTATCGATTATGCTCGTCTATGTGGTTACGCTGGCCGGCTTTGGTCTGCTCGCCGATTATGCCACTCGGCTCGTGACCAATCCGTCGACCCTGTTTTGGATTTTCTTCTGCTTGCGCGCCATAGCGGGCTTCTTCTTCGGCGGAATTCCCGCCAAGGCGCAGGCGTATGTCATGGGGTGGACGACGCAGCAGACCCGCACCCAGGGCATGGCACTGTTCGGTGCAGCGAACGGACTTGGATTCGTATTGGGTCCGGCGCTTGGGGGACTGCTTGCGGTAGTAAGCCTGACCGCTCCGATGTATGCGGCGGCGGCGCTTCTACTCGCAGTGGCCATCCTGCTGCTGTTGTTCATTCCCGACGAGCCAGAGGGAGAGGTGCGACGTCACTCAGCCGCGCTTTCACCCAATGACGCGCGGATTCGCCTCTATGTGTGGATTGGCTTGGCGTTGTCCGTCGCTCTGAACATTGTTCAGGTGACGATCGGCTTCTATGTGCAGGATCGGCTGGACTATAATCCACAGCGTGCGACGCAGCTTATCGGAGCAGGGCTGGCCATTTCTGGGGTGATGGTGGTTGCATCGCAAATCCTGATTAGCAAATACTTGAAATGGCAGCCGAAACGCTTGCTGACTGTCGGATTATCGTGCGTTGGCTTAGGGCTGATCGGTTTGTTGACGCTCATCCATCATTCGTTCGTAGGGTTTACGGTATTAGGAATCGGGATCGGCTTTACGATGCTCGGCTATAGTGCAGGGGCTTCGTTGGCGGTGCTCGATCAGGAGCAGCGAAGCGTCGCTTCTTACATCGCTTCGGTTCAAGGGGGCGGGGCATTCCTCGGACCGCTTGCCGGAACCATGTTATACACAGCACATGTGACGTATCCGTACGTGTTCTGCGTGCTTCTGTTGAGCCTATTAATCGTATGGGTGCTCAGAACAAGCAACAAACAGCAACCGCAAGAATCAATGTGAGTTTCTCGCGCTTTCAACCTCAAAAGAGTCTCTCAATATCTTGAAGCTGTTCAATAATGATTGAACGGCTTCTTTTTTTAATATAGAATGTAATAGTGATAATCATTATCAGTTTAGGGTGGTACGTATGTACGAACAGGATATAAAGCCGATCACACGGCGTTCTTTATTTTATACGTTGACGGATATTCGTTACTATGTTCAGCTTCTGAACTATGAACCAGGCACACTCGTGGCTGCCCAATACTCGATTCTAGCGATAGCAGCGGGAGAAGGGCGCCTGAATATCAATGGAACATGGTGCAGCTTGGAACGCGGGAAAGGCTTCATTCTGACTCCTGACATGAAGGTGTCTATCGAACAAGACAGCGAAGCTGCGCTTGAATACTACTGTGTGGCTTTTGAAATTCTACGGACATTAGGGTCAGGCGGAGAATTGCATAGCGCCAGCAATGACGAAGCCCCGACATTTCCGTGCGAGGGAGAGGTGGAGCTTCATCCTTTCTCCTGGTATATCGAGCTGATCGAGTCCATCTATCGTTTCCGGTATGAGAGTGATGAAATAGGTTCCTTTCAGAACTATGTCCGGTTTCAAGAGTTGATCGCACATATACTGGAAAATAATGTGGCGGGCGCGGATCAGACGGACACGCATGCAGCCGTTGCGCTCTCGATCGAGCGGTTGCGTCACCGTTTCTGCGAGCAGATGACCGTGGAGCAGATGGCGGCGGAAGCGAAGGTGGGCCGGTGGCAATATACGCGTCTGTTCAAACAATTAACCGGCACGATTCCTCTTGATTATCTCAATGAGCTGCGCATGAGTCGGGCCAAAGAGCTGCTGTTGTGCACGGAAGACCGGCTCCATGACATTGCGCTCAAAGTGGGATTCAGCAATGAGTATTATTTCAATCGCCGCTTTACACAGACGGTCGGTATTACGCCCACCCGGTATAGACTCATGCATCGCGACGATATCCGGGTCATCTCCCCATATTTGGAGGATTTTCTGATAGCGCTCGGCATTACGCCTGTCGTACAATGCTCGCATTCCTTATGGGGCAAGCAGGATTATCTCGGTCTGGATGAGACTCCTGTATTCGACGTCTCGTCTGGCCATTACGAGGTGTTGTCGCAATATGAGCCGGACATCATCATGATCGATGGGGGAATGGATCGAACGAACTTCGAGCCGTATGCGCCGACCTATCAATTGGCAAGGATTAGCGAGGATTGGCGCTCGTCGCTGCGAACGATGGCCGATTGGTTCGGGAAGGCGGACAGAGCGGAGGAAGCAATTGCCCAGTATGAGAGTGAAGCTGCCGCTGCTAAGAGCATCTTAAGCCGGACTGCCAAAGGACAATCGATCGCGGTTCTGCGGATCACTTCGAACGGTATCGCCTTGTATGGCGGATCCGACATGGGGTATACAGGTCCCGTGTTATACGGATCTTTAGGACTGACGCCGCACCCGCTCGTGAAGCAGCTGACACACGGCACGAGAAGGGCCGACTTGCCGCTTGAATGGCTGAATCAGCTTGACGCCGATCATTTGTTCATCACGTTCGAGAAGCAGGAGTCGTCCATAGACGGGGAGGAACGGAAGCTCTTGGACCACCCATTATGGCGGATGTTGCCTGCAGTACGGAATCAGTGCGTATATGAGGTTGATTTTTTGACGTGGATGAATTATGGTGTTATTTCGCATCGTAAAAAAATGGATGATGTGCTGCAGGCGCTCGCTTGATCCCCCGACTTGAGTTTGTACAAAAAAGCATGAAGATTGTCCATTGTCTCTGCAGGAGATCGTAGACTACAATTTCATATGAAAATGAGTATCGATATCATGTTAATGGATGTGTGCTCCTGACGGCTGGAGACTCTGCTCATTTTACATGATACATAACAGAAAAGAGGGATTGTTTTTGTTAAGGCGCTTTTTCGCTTATTACCGTCCATATAGAAGCTTGTTCATTCTTGATTTCTCCTGCGCGGTCATTGCCGCGCTGCTGGAGCTCGGCTTCCCGCTTGCCGTCAACAAAGTGGTTGACCAGCTGTTGCCGACGGGGAATTGGAGATGGATTTTGTGGGCGTGTCTCGGTTTACTAGCTATCTATCTCATCAATATGGTACTTCACTTTGTCGTTACGTACTGGGGTCATATGCTCGGCATCAACATTGAAACCGACATGCGGAAAAAAATGTTCGACCACTTGCAAAAGCTGTCGTTCCGCTTCTTCGACAACAATAAGACCGGACAGCTGATGTCCCGCATATCCAACGATTTGTTGGAAATCGGCGAAGTGGCGCATCATGGGCCGGAGGATTTGTTCATCGCCGTCATGACGCTGCTTGGCGCATTTGGACTAATGCTCGCGATCAATTGGAAGATGGCTGTGCTGACGTTTATCGTTGTGCCGTTTCTACTGTGGCTGGCGCTATACTTCAATCGGAAGATGATGGGCGCCTTCCGGCGGATGATGTCCGATCTGGCCGATGTCAACGCACGGGTCGAAGATAGCATTGGCGGCATTCGCGTCGTTCAAGCGTTTGCTAACGAGCCCTATGAAAAAGACTTGTTCGCTAAGAACAATGGGCGCTTTCGGCTGACGAAGCTTCTGTCCTATAAAATCATGGCATGGAACACCTCGATTAGCTACATATTGATGCGGATCGTAACCGTGTTCGTGCTGTTGTGCGGGACCTGGTTCGTCATTCAGAACGAGTTGAGCTACGGCGAGTTTCTCGCCTTCATCCTGCTGACGAACGTGTTCCTAGGGCCAATTCAGAAGATTAACACGGTCATTGAGAGCTATCCGAAAGGGATCGCCGGCTTCAAGCGTTATGTCGAAATTCTCGACACAGAGCCAGATGTGGCCGAAGCGCCGAATGCAGTGGAAGTAGATCACCTGCGTGGCGACATTTGCTTCAAGGATGTATCGTTCGGCTACGAGCAGGATAAGCCTGTCTTGAACAATATCCGCCTGAACATTCGGGCAGGGGAGACGGTTGCGTTCGTCGGTCCGTCAGGAGCGGGGAAGACGACCTTATGCAGTCTGTTGCCGCGCTTCTACGACGTGAATAAGGGCAGCATCTCGGTTGATGGCATCGATATTCGAGAGTTCAAGCTGGCGTCGCTGCGCAAGCAGATCGGTATCGTGCAGCAGGATGTGTTCCTGTTCTCTGGAACGATTCGGGAAAATATCGCGTATGGCAAGCTGGACGCGAGCGATGAGGAAATATGGGAAGCGGCTCGCCGGGCGCGGCTCGCGGATTTCATCCAGTCACAGCCGGAAGGCATGAAGACGATTATCGGCGATCGGGGCGTGAAGCTCTCTGGCGGACAGAAGCAGCGGCTTGCCATCGCGCGGATGTTCTTGAAAAATCCGCCGATCCTCATTCTAGACGAAGCGACATCGGCGCTTGATACTGAGACGGAAGCGGCGATTCAGCAATCGCTGGCCGAGTTGTCTAAAGGGCGCACGACACTCGTCATCGCTCACCGGCTGGCAACGATCCGCAATGCGGACCGTATCGTCGTTGTGACGGAGCAGGGCATTGCGGAGCAAGGAGCACATGAAGAACTTTTAGCCGTTGGCGGTATGTACAGCCGTTTGCACCACGCACAGTTCGGCGCTTAGACATGGATTAGGAAGCTCATGGTATCATATATACGAATTTGTGGCCCATGGGGAAGTGGATTATTGCCCCGTGGGTCTTTTTGTTGGATAACGTAAATCAATCAGACGTGTGAAAAAGCAAAAAGGACTACTCATTCGTGATAAAGATAAAATAAGGATAAATAATCTCGAAATAGGTTGCTTATACACCGGCATGTACAGCCAAAGAACAGACAGGGCGGAAGTGAAACAGCATGGATGCAATATGATCATCGGACATGGGGGAGTGGAAGGTGTTAATGTCATATGGCTCTAAGGTTGAAGGGCAGACCGCCCTTCATTGGATTTTGTCCAATGAAACAGCGAGGTATATCACTTCAAGGTCGCTTTCATTGGAATTTGTCCAACGGTTCACACTCCATCCGCACCAATCGCTTTAAAACAGCCGGATCCATTGGACAAAATACAGTCTGAACGCTTTTAACCGTCAGAGTGACAGATTCCGCTGTATGTTTTCCAATGGGACATAATAATGACTATCAACAATATTTGAATAAACTCTTCCCACACTGTTTAAGTAGAAACCGTTGGTGGAATGCTACAATCCTTGCTCTTGGGGATGTCTGAACTGAGGAAGACTATTTAAGGTTAAACGCGACAGATGCTCGGAAAGGAGTATCAAGGGCATGCTGCCTATAATCATCGCTGCCGCTTGAGAAGCCTTTCCGTTGCAGTGCCGCATTTACTGACCGATGCGTGCCAGCTTATCCGGAATTGCGGATGAAATAGAGCCGCTGCGCAATTCCCCGCTCGGTGTGAAAGAGGATGACTGTGTCAATCACTGCGCCGTTGCGAATGGCGAGACTAACCTGACCATTGAGTGAGGTTCGCTCCATGGTGAGTTGGCCTTGGCTATGAACCATTTTGCGGGTCAGGCCAAGCAGGAAGCGGATGATGCGATCCCGTGTCTGGATCGGATGGCTCGCCGCTGTTGCTTTGCCGCCGCCATCGGAGATGAGGATGGCATCTTCGGACAGCAGGGTCAGAATCGTTGGCACGCTCTTCTTTCACTACCGCTACCACGAATCGGTCCACCCATGCTTCACCGACGATGGATGAGCGCACCGTTCGGTGCTCGGCCAGATCCATCTTCTCCCTTGCCCGGCTGAGAAGCTTGCGGCAGTTCGCCTCGGTCTTGCCGAGCAGTTCGGCAATGTCTGTATACTCGAACTCGAACGCCTCCCTTAGCACTAACAAAGTCCGTTCCGCAGGCGTTAGCCGCTCCAGCAGCACGAGCAAGCCGCACGATAGCAAGTCTTTGCGAATCAATCTTTCCGACAGGTCGGATTCCGGCAAAGGCAGCGGTTCAGGAAGCCACGGCCCAAAATACAGCTCGCGCTTCTTTCGCGCCGACCGGAGCAGATCGTGGCAGCGATTGATCGTCAGTTTACAGAGATAAGCTTTCGGTTGTTCCGCTTATCGTTCGGGATCAACGCTGTGGACTTTAACAAATACGTCCTGTACGGCGTCTTCCGCATCAGCGACCGTTCCGGTCAACTGATACGCCAAGGTGAAGAGCAGCGGCTTATATTGCGTAAATAGCTCGTTCCACTCCATTGCGCTCCCATTCCTTTCTATTGAAGACGGGCACTATCCCATGCCCATTTCTGTATTTCCCAGTCCCGTTTCCCGGCAATAATAAAATGAATTCCCCATTTTTGCAGCCACATGACAGCTTGCGCTTGACTAAACCCGAAGCAGCAAATGCTCGATTTCCGTTAAGGTGCACATATAACGAGGAGTACGATTATTTGGGCAACCGATCCGAATCGATTACCCCGATGATGTCCAGGTGCCGCTGCAGACGGCCATAAGGAGGACATAGGGGGAGGCATCCCGTTTTACGTTCTATTCCGTTTTCATGCTCGCCGTCGTTACCGCCCCGTGCTTAATGACATGGAGCCGTTCTGAAGTCATGATGATATCTTCCAAAAAGGGGCTAAATTTCATTATGATAATGATTATCAATATCAATAAAATGTGCTATAATAAGGGAAGCTGATACGGTCACACTCTGCTGTCATCACGAACATTTTTGAACAACGCACTAATAGGAGGTGGAGAGCTGTTATGGTTGCAACGACGTCCGCACCAATTACGAAAGCCTTGAAATCCATAGCTCTGTTCCAGTATTTTAAAGATTGGGAGCTGGAAGCGATGGCCAATGTTTCAGCTTTGCGTCCATATAAGCGCAATTCCCAATTATTTTGTCAATATGATCCTATGGATAATATATACTTTGTTATTAATGGCAGAATTCGAATTTACCGGATTAGTGAGGAGGGCAAGGAGCAAACTTTTTATATGGCATCGGATGGGGAAATGTTTCCGAATGAAGGGTTTTTCCGCAATGGGAGCTATACCGCTAATGCGGCAGCCGAAACTGATAGTCTGTGTCTGGTCACTGCGCTGAAGCCGTTCGAGGAGATCTTGATACATAATTCAGACATGACCACGAGATTGTTTCAATTGCTGACGGATAAGATTATTGATCTGCAGACCCGGCTGGAGGAAAAATCATGCTATACGTTGAAGCGTCAAGTCATGGCATCGCTCATTCGCTTAAGCAACACCCATAGTTCCGCTTGTGAGGGGGGATGGAATAAATTCGATACCCGGCTTACCAATCAAGAGCTGGCTGGCATGGTCGGCACGACGCGAGAAACGGTCAATCGGTGCCTGAACGAATTGAAGAAGCATGAGGTCTTGACAGCCAGCAACGAAGGGTACCTCATGATTCGAACGGAAATGCTGCGGCAAATGCTGCATGGAGTAGGCAACTAAACTGACGGATACGATATGAGGAGGAATCGCCATGGATTACCGAATCGAGCACGACACGTTAGGAGAAGTGAAAGTACCCGCTGACAGGCTTTGGGCGGCTCAGACCCAACGCAGCTTTGATAACTTCCGCATCGGCACGGAACAGATGCCGCTGCCGCTCATCCGCGTATTCGCCATCTTGAAGAAAAGCGCGGCGCTGGCGAACCGCTCGCTCGGCAAGCTGGAGCTGGAGAAGGCGGATGCGATCGTTGCGGCGGCGGATGAGATTATCCGCGGCGAGCTGGACGATCATTTTCCGCTTGTCGTCTGGCAGACAGGGAGCGGCACGCAGACGAACATGAATGTCAACGAGGTGATTGCCAATCGCGCCAATCAATGGCTGCAGAAGCGTGGAAGCGGCTTGCGTATTCATCCAAATGACGATGTCAACCGTTCGCAGAGCTCGAACGATACGTTCCCGACGGCAATGCACGTCGCCGCTCTCTTGGCACTCGAAGATGAGGTGCTGCCGGCATTGACTGAATTGAAACGTACGCTCCAGAACAAGAGCGAGGAATTCCAGGACATCATCAAAATCGGCAGGACCCATCTGCAGGACGCGACGCCGTTGACGCTCGGACAAGAAATAAGCGGCTGGGTCCGTATGCTGGATAAGACGGAACGAATGCTGAAGCAAAGCGCGGAGTATACGCAGGAATTAGCAATTGGCGGAACGGCGGTCGGGACCGGGATCAATGCCCATCCGCAATTCGGCGATCTGACGGCAGCGGAGATTAGCAAGCAGACCGGCAAGACGTTCACATCCGCCGTCAACAAATTTCACGCTCTGACGAGTCATGATGAACTCGTGCATGCGCATGGAGCATTGAAGGCGCTGGCGGCCGATCTGATGAAGATCGCCAATGACGTGAGATGGCTGGCTAGCGGACCGCGCTGCGGCATCGGCGAGATTACGATACCGGCCAACGAGCCCGGAAGCTCCATTATGCCGGGCAAGGTGAATCCAACACAGAGCGAAGCATTGACGATGGTCGTCTGCCAAGTGATGGGCAATGACGCGGCGATTGGTTTTGCGGCCAGTCAAGGAAATTTCCAGCTGAACGTGTTCAAGCCGGTCATTATCTACAATTTTCTGCAATCGGCGCGCCTGCTGGCCGATGCCATACGTTCCTTCCATGACCATTGTGCGGTCGGCATCGAGCCGAATCGGGCAGCGATTCAGAGCAATCTCGATAAATCGCTCATGCTCGTCACCGCATTGAATCCTCATATCGGCTATGAGAACGCGGCCGCGGTGGCGAAGCTGGCCCATCGAGAAGGGATGACGCTCAAGGAAGCGGCGCTGCACAGCAAGCTGTTGACCGAGGAGCAATTCGACCGCATCGTGCGGCCTGAACATATGATTGCACCGACAGAAGAGTGAGTCGTGCGTTACAGAGCGATTGTCTGCGTTATAAGCAGACAATCGCTCTTTTTTGTTTATGACATTTAGGTTTAAGACTGTTGCCGCAATAGTTGTATATAGATGTAAAGACCAGTATATAGAAACGCCGCCAAGCTCTTTTTATAATGAATCTATAAGAGGATGTTCAAAAAGTCCGCTTTTGATCACGAAGTCAACCAGGAAGTAACTCGGCATCGAATCTTGCATACGTTTCGAATTCCTGCAACCTTCTCGGTGCTGAAAACCAACCTTTTTGAACACGCATTATAAGAAATATTTACTACTTACTTTCACTTACTGGGAGGGTCGCACGTGAAAAGAAAACAAAAAATCAGTTTGGTCGTAGCGCTCATCATTAGCCTCGTTGCCGCCACTGCATGCGGGAAGCAAGAGGAGGCTCAGAAGCCAGAGGGAGCACCAGCCACCGAGGCGAATGCCGTCTTGGAAGTTTCAACGGTTCGTGCCAGTGATCCGTATCTGAAGTTTGATGAAGGAGAAGACTTTGACAACAACTCGGTGTACGACGCATACGAGAAAGACACCGGGGTGAGAATTACGAACAAATGGATAGCCGATGGCAGCCAGTTCCCAGAAAAGCTGAAGATGGCGATAGCTTCCAATGATATCCCTGACTTTTTCCCGGTTGAAGCCGCTCAATTGCAGCAGCTGATCGAAGCGGATATGATTATGGATTTGACAAGTGTGTATGAAGAGTTCGCCACGCCTGAAACAAAAAAGTTCATGAAAATGGACGGCGGTCTGCAGATGAAGTCTGCTACGTTCGATGACAAGCTGATGGCCATTCCACAGACGGGGAATCCTTTTTCCGGACAGTTCGTGTGGGTGCGCACCGACTGGCTGAAGCAGCTCAACCTGCCTGAACCGAACACGATGCAAGATTTAATGACAATTATGGAAGCGTTCGCAACGAAGGACCCGGGTGGAACGGGCAAGTCGTACGGCTTGGCCTTGAACAAAACCTTTAACGACGGCGCAACCGGCCTTGTCGGCTTCTTGAACGGCTACCATGCTTACTTGGAACAGTGGATTGACGATGGTACAGGTCAAATCGTGAGCGGAGACATTCAACCGCAAATGAAGGATGCATTGAAGGCATTGCAGGATATGTTCAAGAAAGGACTGATTGATCCTGAATTTGCTGTCAAGGATACGCAGAAGGCATCCGAATTGATCTTCGGTGACAGCATTGGCGTACTATACGGTGCCGAATGGACACCGGCCCATCTCGTCCAAGGGGCGGTAAAGGACGGAAAGGCCGTTCAGGAATGGGGCGTATATCGGCTGCCATCAGCTGACGACAAGCCAGCAAAGTCACAGATCGGATTGGGTGCCATCAATTACTATGTCGTGTCCAAAAAAGCCAAGCATCCAGAGGCTGTTATCAAGCTGCTGAATCATTGGATCGTGGTCGACAACAACCAGACGGAAGAAAATAAAGTGTACGAATTTGGTAAAGATCGGGTGGAGAAGTCTAGCAACTACTGGCTGCTTAACCCGCTGACGCCACACAACCAGACGAATGACAACGGTGAAGTATTGCCGAAGGCGATTCAGAACAAGGACGCCAGCATTTTGACGACGAAGGAACACAGAACCCGGTATGGCCGAGCTATGAAATATGTGGAGGGCGATATTTCCATGTGGTGGGAATATTTGATTTCCGGCCCGAACGGATCGCTGTCACTCGTTCCGAAGATGAAGCAGGACAATCTATTCGAACAGACCAAGTTCTATGGCGCGCCGACGCCGACAATGGTTGAAAAAGGCGCGATTTTGAACAAGAAACGGGACGAAGTGTTCGTCAAAATCATTATGAATCAAGTTCCAATTGAGCAATTCGATCAATTTGTCGCCGATTGGAAGAAGCTCGGTGGAGATCAGATTACTGCGGAAGTGAACGAATGGTACGCCAAAAATAAATAATTGCATCGATGGATAGATGACATCTCGTTCCTTAGGGGAATCGGAACACGTTCGGTTCCCCTTTTTCCTATTTTGATTTCAAGCAGGTGGTGCGTATGAATACAATAAAACGCATGTGGAAGACCGAGTGGCCGCTTCATGTCATGCTCCTTCCCGGATTGGTCTTCATTCTCATATTCAGTTATATTCCAATGGCTGGCATTATCATGGCTTTTCAGAAGTTCATCCCGAGTAAAGGGTTGTTTGGATCGCCGTTTGTCGGGTGGAAAAACTTTCAGTTTGTGATTGATTATCCCGATATCGGCCAAATCTTTTTCAACACCGTCTTCATTGCCGTTATGAAAATTGCAGCCGGACTCATCGTGCCGATTACGATTGCGATCTTGTTAAATGAACTGGGCAAAGAATGGATCAAACGGACCTTCCAAACGCTGGTCTATTTGCCGCACTTCTTATCTTGGGTGCTGCTAAGCGGGATCTTGATCGACATCTTATCTCCCTCTTCAGGCATCTTCAATCAGCTCCTTGGCGTATTCGGCATTGATCCGATTTTTTTCCTGGGCGACAATAAGTGGTTTCCTTACGTGATGGTCATTTCAGACGTATGGAAGGAATTCGGATTCGGAACGATCGTGTACTTGGCTGCGCTCACCGGGATTAACCCATCGCTTTACGAAGCTGCAGAGATCGACGGAGCCGGGCGCTGGAAGCAGACGCTCTACGTGACCTTGCCGGGAATGATGCCGATTATCGTGTTGATGTTAACCTTGAACATCGGCAATGTGTTGAATGCGGGCTTCGATCAAATCTTCAATTTATACAGCCCGCAAGTGTATGAAAGCGCAGATATTATTGACACGTTCGTCTATCGCATGGGGATCCAGCAATCGCAATTCGGATTTGCAACCGCGGTGGGTCTGTTAAAGTCAATCGTCTCCTTTATTATGATTTCCGTGTCTTATATGTTGGCTTATCGTTTCGCGAACTATCGTATTTTCTAGCAAAGGAGCTTGGCGTACTTATGAAAAAGACACTGGGCCGGCGACTGTTTATTGGCTGCAATTTTCTGTTGCTTGCGGCGATCTCGTTTATGTGCTTGATGCCCATCATCCATATTTTGGCCATCTCGTTCAGCTCCGGCGCGTCGGCCTCGGCTGGCAAAGTGACATTATGGCCTGTCGAGTTCACCACGGCCGCTTATGAGAATGTATTCGGCAAGCCTGAATATTTGCAGGCCTTCTGGATTTCGATCCAGCGTGTCGTGCTCGGGACAGCCGCCAGCATGTTTCTAACGATACTAACGGCATATCCATTATCGAAAGACACGAGGCAATTTCGCCTGCGTACCGTTTACGTATGGATATTTGTATTCACGATTTTGTTTAACGGCGGTCTCATTCCTTGGTATATGACGATTAAGACGCTCGGTCTGATCGATTCGATATGGGCATTAGTGCTTCCGAGTGCGGTGCAGGTGTTCAATATTATTTTGCTGCTTAATTTTTACCGCAATTTGCCGAAGGAACTGGACGAATCGTCAAGGATGGACGGCGCCGGACACTTCACGACATTATGGAAAATATATGTGCCATTATCTCTGCCAGCGCTTGCGACAACCGGTCTCTTCACGATGGTCGGGCATTGGAACAGCTGGTTCGACGGGATGATCCTGATGAATCATCCTGATAA
The DNA here is from genome assembly GCF_023713585.1 of Paenibacillus sp. MER TA 81-3. NCBI lineage: Bacteria > Bacillati > Bacillota > Bacilli > Caryophanales > Paenibacillaceae > Paenibacillus > Paenibacillus sp. MER TA 81-3. The sequence goes on along the minus strand of NZ_JAMAWB010000002.1, from coordinate 199,258 downwards.
ATACCCGCTGCAAACGTTTTTACAGACGATTATTATTAACCTGGACTTCCGATTTCTGAAATCGCAAGACGCAGAGTTAATGATTCAACTGTCCGATCGGACCAGCAAAGCAGCGCAAATATTTGTCGCCGCCTTTCCAATCCTGATCGTCTATCCGTTTTTGCAACGATTTTTCATTAAAGGAATTGTGATGGGAAGCGTCAAAGAATAATAGTTTAAAGTTATCTACTTAGGGAGATCAGATGATGAAGCTATTATTTCGCTTGAAAGACTCCTCGATTTTTATGAAAATCATGGCGGCGTTCATGACGGTGCTGCTTCCGCTCATTATGATCACGTGGCTCATCAATCACAAGGGAGCGGAAAGCATTCAGGCGGAAATATCGCGGTCGACCATGAACACGACCCGGTTCTATCTCGATTCGCTCGAGAAGGAGGCGGATCGGATCATGCGATATTTGCCCAACTATGTTATGGACAGAGATTTGCTGGAACTAGCGGCGACGGGCAGAGATATGACCGATTACGAACGAGCGCAGAAAATAACGGCCATTCAGCAGCGGCTTGATCTAATGAAAAATTCGAGTCCGTTCATAAGGGAAGCGAAAGCTTACATTCCGCTGCTTGAACGAACCATTCTCAGTCTGCAATACGAAACGGCAATTGATCAGCAGGAATATAAGGCCATGCAGCTTAGCGCCAAGCATTACGATGAACCGTTCATCTATTGGCGGAATCGCTTGTTCATCAGCATGCAGTATCCAGCGAATTCCTTCAAGGAGCCGCTGTATGCCGTTAGTGTGGAGCTGTCCATTCGCGAAATAAAGGAGGCGCTTGACCAAATTGCCGGCTCGCTGGGCGGAGCAAGCGTGCTTTTGAATTTGGATCGCGACTGGGACATTCAGAGCAATGGCAATTCGGAATTGATGGAGCAGATCAAGGCTTTTGCGCAGGAGAAGCGGCGCGGAGGAATGGAAGAAGGCTACGAAATGGTGCGATATGGCAGCGAGAGCTATTTGACCGTGTATAAGTATTCTCCGTTATGGAATTCGTACTCGATCACGTGCATTCCGGAATCCACCATTTTGGGGCCGCTTCAGACGTATCGGCAATGGTTTTGGTGGGCATGCGCCCTCGCGATCTGCGTTGGGCTGTTCTTCTCGTATTCGCTGTTCAAGCTCATCTATCGTCCATTAATGCGACTGATCCATTCGTTTAAGCGGGTGCAGCGGTTCAATCTGCAGCCGATCCCGATCGATCGCGGACATGACGAGTTCGGTTATCTATATCAAGCCTTTAATGATACAATTCAATCATTGAAGACGTTGATCGAGCAAAATTACGAACAACAAATTCGCAACCAAAGGTCAGAGTTGAAACGGCTGCAAGCCCAAATCAATCCTCACTTTTTATACAACTGCTTCTTTGTGCTGTGCCGGTTAATCAAGTCTGAGCATAAGGAGAAGGCCTATCAATTTTGCTTGTACATCGGCGAATATTTTCAATTTATTACACGGAACGATGAAGACGAGATACCGCTTGAGCTGGAAGTGAAGCATTCCCGCACGTATGTGGATATGCAGTCGATCTGCTACGGAGATCGCATCCGCGTCTGGTTCGACGTAGAGACACCGCACATCTTCGTTCCACGTCTCATTCTGCAGCCCATTATCGAGAATGCCTATAAGCATGCACTCGGCAACTTGTTGGCAACCGGCGAATTGTGGGTGCACAGCGAGCAGAAGGCGGAAGGGATTGCAATCTGCGTAGAGGACAACGGCAACAGCATGAGCGATGAAGAGCTGGAGCGGTTGTTGAATCGATTAAGACATTCCGCGGAATGTATCGACGAAACGACGGGACTTATTAATGTGCATCGGCGGATTCAGCTCCGTTATGGCGCAGATTACGGAATTGAGGTATCTCGCTCCGAGCTTGGCGGACTCAGAGTGCATATCTATCTCGGCATGAAGTAAAGGAGGAACCTGCATGTATCGGCTGCTCATCGTCGACGATCTGCCTATTATTGTAGATGGCCTGCTTGAACTGTTCGAACAGACGGAACGTTTGGAACTCGATATTATGAAAGCGTATTCTGGCGAAGAGGCTTTGGATGTGTTGCAGAATTACCGCGTCGATATCGTCATTTCAGACATCAAGATGCCGGGACTGGAAGGGATTGAATTATTGCAAGAAATCAAATCCCAATGGCCGGCCTGCAAAGTCATCTTTCTGACCGGGTACAACGATTTCCATTATATTCAGAGCGCCATCACCTGCGGCGGGTTCGATTACATCTTGAAGGTGGAGAGCGACGATAAGATCATTCGCTCTGTCGAACGGGCGATCGCGTTGCTGGAGGAAGAAGGCGACCAGCGCCAAATGGTAGAGCGGGCCAACAACCGTATGCGGCAGGCGCTGCCTTTGCTGCAGAAGGAGTACGCTTGGGAGCTTCTGCAAGGAAAGCAGGAGACGGCAAGCGAGTTGGCACGGCATTTGCGGGAATTCGATATTCCTCTGCAGGCGGATCTGCCGGTGCTGCTGTTGCTCGGGCGAGTGGATGCATGGAAAGACACGTTCACGACGCCGGACAAGGCGCTGCTTATTTACGGGGTGCAAAATATAACCGAGGAATATGTAGCACCATATGTGCGCTGTTATTCATGTGTATACGACACGTCCAAAATCGTCTGGCTCATCCAACCGCGGGAGCTCGCGCTGGCAAGCCTTGCTTCGGAGCCATCTGCATCCTGCGAGATGCAAGCGTCAGGCGTATCCGATTCTGCTGCATGGAGAAACATGTACTCGTGCTTAAGCGACACGCTGGAGACGGTTCAGCGGACTTGCAAGCAGCTGCTGCAAGTGTCTGTTTCATTCGCTATGAGCAGCGGACCGACAGAGTGGCACACCGTCTCCGACCGCTTCCATATGCTGAAGTATTGTTTCGTATATGGCCTTGGCTTGTCCAGCGAGGTCATTCTGACTGACTCTGACATCTTGAAGCAGCAAGAGAGCGAGACAGGAGGGACAACGAACGATTTTTTTCGCCATACCCGCATTCAGCTGCTCGTGAAATGCCTGGAGAACAACCATCGGGAGGAATATTACAAGCTGTATCTCCATCTGACGAAAATATGGAGTGACGATACGTACGCCTATGAACGAAAAATGGAGCTGTATCATTCCATGGCGGCCACTTTTTTGTCGTTCTTGAGCCAAAATGAAGCGTTCAAGCAGAAGGTAATCACTGTCCTCGACTTGGCTCCATTATACCAGAGGGACGATTCGGTATCTTGGCTGAATTTGAAGCAGTATTTTTTGAAAATGGCCGATTGCTTGTTTGAACGACAGGCTGCACAAGGGGAGCAGATGCCGGTTGAATTAGTCACAAAAGTGCACCGGTATATCGAAGATAACGTAGCGACCGATATATCGCTGTGTGCCATCGCAGATTATGTCGGGTTGAATCCATCTTATTTTTCCAGACTATACAAGCAAATGACCGGGATCGGGCTATCCGACTATATTAACGACTATCGCAACTTGCAAGCGAAAAAATGGCTGCTGAACAGCTCTATGAAGGTCAATGAAATCGCAGCTGCGCTTGGCTATAATTCTGCATTGGCCTTTATCCGGTTTTTCAAGAAGCAAAATCAATCGACACCGCAAGAATATCGGATGCAGCGCCAATACAAGGAAGTCAACAACGGTATATGAAAGTAAGGAGCAATCTATATAACGCTAAACGAAGCCGGCCAGAGCTCAAGATTTCTTATATTTTGGCTCGGGCACGGCCTCGTCACTTAAACGTTCACTTGATCTGAAAGATTATGATTCGTTTCAAACGTATTTTACAGTTTAGCTCCACTATTTTGCGGGGGCGAAGTAAGCCCCATTGGAAAATATACAGTCAAATGTATCATCGAACGCAATCGCTTATCGGAAGATAATTAGTTCAACTTATAAAGATTGAAGAAAAAGGATATTCACTTACTATTTATGGATACATCAGGGAAGATTGACAACGAGTTCCTATATTGATACAGTATGAACAACGAGGCATTTCGCTCCATACAGGGCGAGATGCCTTCGTGCATATTTGTGCCTTTTTACATTTAATGGACAACTGAGAAAGGAATGATGCAATGATTCAGGTGAAGGAGTTTTTAGATTTAGGTACCGCTTCAGCGGAGAAGAAGGCCAATGAATTTTTGGCTACGCTGCAAGACGACCAAGTGATCGATATTAAGTATTCGGCAGGTTATCGCTCGAATCGTGATACATCTGAGCAGAGAAGCTGCATTATGGTCATTTATCGAACCAACGATCATACAGGCATGCATGAGCCGTAGTGACGGGCAAAATAATGAACACGTAGAGGAGTTAATTGACATGACACATTGTTTTAAAGCGGTAACAAGAACGAATGAGAAGCGCTCCGCCTTGCGGGGACTGCGCAACGAGGGCAGAATCCCTTGCGTTATTCTCGACAAAGGAAGCAGCACCATGATTCATATCGACTCGAAGGAATTTACAAAATGGGTCAGAGACGGTCTTAGCAACAAGCTGGAGCTGAGCATTGACGGGGCAGGCAGCGTGTCCGTAGAAGTGAAGGCCATTCAGCGCCATCCGGTCACGAACGAAATTCTCCATGTCGATCTGCTTCCTGCAGACGGCGTAGCTGCTATTGCTTAGAGCCAAATCATACGTATGATAATCTGTATGGACTCATAAACCTTATCATATGGTAAAAAGAAGTCAGGGGAACAATGCCTCTGGCTTCTTTTTGAGTTGGGGGTTCATGAGGTATACGGGGCTGTCTTCTGAAAGCCTGCACAGCGTATCTCCTTCTTCGAGTTCTTGGTCCTTTTTGGTCGTGAGACCATATTCTGATGGAAGGGGAGAGTGAAGCAAGGCGGTCGGAGGAACAACTTGCCCATACTCCAAACGCCATTTAACCTGCTAATTCCCCAGTGATGGTGGACAATTAATAAGCTTTACGAATGAAAATTGCGAAAAAGTTTCACAAGAATGCCGAATGGCAAACCATTTTGATGTAAAATATGATATATATCATCAATAGGAAACAATCGAGGTGTAGCATGATTATTTTGAAGAGCAAACAAGAAATTATGGAAATGCAGAAGTCGGGCAAGCTTTTGGCCCAATGCCACGCAGAAATTAAAAACATGATCAAACCGGGTGTGACCACACATGACATCGACCAATTCGTAGAAAAATTTCTCGAGCAGCATGGAGCGACACCCGAGCAGAAAGGGTATCACGGCTATCCCTTCGCGACTTGCGCTTCCGTCAATGACGTCATCTGCCATGGCTTCCCGAACAAGGAACCGTTGAAGGAAGGGGATATCGTCACGATCGACATGGTCGTCAATCTCAATGGCGCTTTGTCCGACTCGGCTTGGAGCTATCGGGTAGGGGAGGTGTCGGAAGAGGCCGATCGATTGTTGAAGGTGACGGAGCAATGCCTGCACCTGGGTATCGAGCAGGCGGTCGTAGGCAACCGGATTGGAGACATCGGCTACGCCATTCAACATCACGCTGAACCGCTCGGCTATTCAGTCGTAAGGGACTTCATCGGACATGGCATTGGAAAAAGCATGCATGAGGAGCCGCAAGTCCCTCATTACGGCATTCGCAACCGCGGTGTAAGATTGAAGGAAGGCATGGTCATTACGATTGAACCGATGCTGAACACAGGAGCGTATCATGTCAAGCTGGACAGCGACGGCTGGACCGCTCGAACGGCGGACGGCAGCCTGTCCGCTCAATATGAGCATACGCTTGCCATTACGGAGGATGGTCCGCTCATTTTGACTAAGCTGTAATCCGTATCTATCATACTGAACATGCTTAGCATGAACCGTGCGCTCCCTAAAACGGTGTTCCGTGGCGGGAGCGCATTTTTGTTTTTTCATCGGATTTATCCCGTATGCCGTTGAGAGCGCGAACGATTATTCCTGCAAGCCGATCGCAGCAATTAAAATGAAGAAGGAAATCCAAAAATAAAGTAAGATAATCCAATGAATTGTGAACGGCAATAGTTATAATAGCACTATACCATTAGAAGTGTTATTAATTATGGTATGTAGCATTCGATTTTGATTCAACCAAGAGAGAGAAGCAGATAAAGAGGTGTCTAGGATATGAGTGTGAAGGCAATCTTGCTGGGGGCCGGAGTGCGTGGCGCGGAAGTATACGCGAAGCATGCATTGCAATACCCGGAAGAACTGCAATTTGTAGCCGTTGCCGAACCGGATGAGAAAAGACGGGCTTCTTTCGCGCGAGAGTATAATATTGCTGACGAACATGTATATGCGGACTGGAAGGACGTATTTCAACAGCCTCGCTTCGCGGATGCTGTATTCATTTGCACGCAGGATCGGATGCATTACGACGCAGCGATGACAGCGCTTGAAAAAGGGTATCATATCTTGCTCGAAAAGCCAATCTCGCCATCGCCTATCGAATGTGTAGAGATTGAGGAGGCTGCACTGCGGCACCGTCGCATTTTAACGATATGCTATGTTCTCCGTTACACGCCGTTCTGGTCTACAATTAAACAGATTATCGATCGGGGCGATATTGGCAAGGTCGTAAATATCCAATTAAGCGAGAATGTGGGCTTTGCGCATATGGCACACAGCTATGTGCGAGGCAACTGGCGCAGCACGGAGCATTCCAGCCCGATGATACTTGCGAAGTCGTGCCACGATCTAGATATTATTTTGTGGCTGATGGCCCAAGATTGCAAGCGGTTAACTTCATTCGGCTCTCTGTTTCACTTCAAGAAGGAAAATATGCCGGAGGGGGCAACCGAGCATTGCACAGACGGTTGTCCGCATGTTGAGGACTGCTGTTATTCTGACTTGCGTTATTATTTAGGAGAAGGACGCCGACGCGCGCTTCATTTCTCTACAGATCTATCTGATGAAAGTATTCGCGAGAAGGTTGGTCATACGCCATATGGCCGCTGTGTATACCGATGTGACAATGACGTCGTCGATCACCAAGTGGTTAATATGGAATTCGAAAATGGAGCGACGGCCTCTTTCACCTTATCGGCATTTACCCATGATAGCTCGCGTACGGTGCAGATTTCAGGGACACGTGGTGAAATTAGAGGGAATATGCAGAAGCAATCATTCACGGTGTTTGATTTTGCAAGCAACCGCTCTCATGAAATAAAGGTCCATGATGAAGGAAGTGAAGGCTGCAGCATTATGCTTAGCGAGTTCTGCCATCTTATTCAATACCCGAATAATACGTATGCGCAAGCTTCGTTGCGTGGTTCCGTACAGAGCCATATGATGTCCTTTGCAGCAGAGGAATCTCGATTGCAGCATGGAAAACCGATAGAAATATCGGAAATTACACAACGCTACAGACAATTTTCCGGCTGTGAAGCAGTTGGTTCTTGTTAATGGCTTTGGAATTGTTCCGAATTATGAAGCCTGGAGGAGTGTGTTTACTCACGCAAACCATTGTTATGATAAATCGCCCGCTTCAGGCTTTAGCATCACTGAACGTGGAGATAGCTGTCCTCTGTCCGACGGGTATGTCAGGTAGTTCACTGAACAGGATCTGGAGGAAGGGTTATCGCTATCTCCATTTATCATTATTGATAGCTCCCCCAAGGGAATATGATCGCCACGTTCTGGCGTATAATTGCGAAACAGTACTTCCCCATGCTGCGCCCCCGCGCCATAGCGAAACGATAGAATAATTACCGCTGCTATATTTAACCTCATGGCTGTTTTAATCCCTAAAATATATTAAGCTTTAAAGTATCCGACCCATGGGAAAAACTTAATTCCGACGACGATGATGATGCCCAGAATATCTGCCTGGAGCATGTTGTCGATTATTTTCAAGAATACTTGGACAATTAGAAGGGCAAGGGAATCGATGTATTTGCATCAAGAACGTCATCGTAGCCGATCGCCGATGTAGAAGGAGGTTGCACGCTCTTGAAAAAATTATTGATATCCGCTATTTTCACCATTGCCGTCATCGGAGCGATATGGTTCGTGTATAAGTCACAATCTGCTGATGACTCAAGCGATTCAATCGTCAGCGCCATCGAGAAGGTGCGAGGGGACGCGTATGTCGGTTATATCATTCATGAACAGCCGGTAGAGGGCGGAGTCGTCGTATTCTTCCTGCGGAATGCTACTGGAAACAAAGCCGCATCTGCGGTCTCTACGGAATATGTGAAGAAGACATCATCAGGTTGGAAATGGGGATATGGCGGCAGTTTCTCTGCTTCCAATTTACATATGACGCTTCCTGAGCAGCAAGCGCGTGACAACCCCATTCCGATTGGCAATGCAAGCATGTATGTGCCGAGCACGGCAGGCTCGGAATTCGGGGACAGCCCGTTTCCGATGCTCGTCGGCGTCGTCGTACATCCAGACGAGGTGAGAGTGGTTGTCAAGGATGGAGTGAAGGGGCTTGAAAGGCAAGCGGAGCTCATCAAAGTAAGCGATTCGTTCAAATTGTACTATTCTTTTTTGGATGAGGTTCAGGGACAACAGCTGTATATTACCACTTATAATGACAATGGCGACATCGTGCGGGAGGATATCATCGATGAAACGGTGACTATCACTACGACAACCAATCCGGAATAGCGAAAAAACAATGAGGTGGTGGCATAGCATAACAGATCGAATCTATTTTATTAACACTCCGTGACCGAATGGTCATCGCATCATTCGCTTTGATTGGAGCGCACATTTTAAATCCGAATATGATGATTACTTAAAGGAAGAGTGGGCGAGCAAGCCGGGACTTTATTTTGATTTCACCTGGAAACGGCGTCATTCTGCTGGAAAGCTTGGGCGGACGCGCGAATCGCATCGTGTCTCTCATCGCGCAGCTCCAGCAGCTCGGTGCCTTCGAACTCTGTACCGGCATCATTCTCGGCTCCTTCACCGAGTTGGAGCAGCACGGGGAGTACGCCATCGTTGAAGAATAAGTTGCATCTGCGGCTGACCCCGGAGGAAACGGCCGATGAAATTTGGCGCAGGGCATGGACAGAGGCGCTAGTTTTGCCGTAGGCTTATAGTAGTTCAAAAAGGGACTCTTTTGGAACAGTGATAAGTAGAGACTCATTCGTAATGATCTCAGCTAAGGAAAGGATGAATTGCAATGGAACAATGGGAGTATAAGACGTTGAAAATTAAAACAGGGGGTTTCCTCGGCGGCAAGGTCGACGAAAAATCGTTCGAAGATGAGCTGAATCAGCTTGGCATGGATGGCTGGGAGTTGGTATCCTGCTTCGATACAAGTCTATCGGGCCAGACGACCGACGTCATCTCGGTATTCAAAAGAAGGAAGAAAATGTGATGCTGTTCACTGCCAATAGGATCCATGTCAGACCGCTCCGTGACAGTGACGCTACCCTGCTTGTCACGTGGCTGTCGGATCCCGAAGTGCTGCGTTATTATGAAGGCAGAGATCGCCCGCACGACCTCGCGATGGTCCAGAAGCATTTTTATGGGCGCTCCCGCGACATTACACCGTGCATTATAGAGTATGATGATACGGCCATCGGATACATTCAATATTACTCGCTCGCGGAAGAAGAACGTCAGGAATATGGTTATGAAGAATCCGAGGGACGAATTTTCGGGATGGATCAATTTATCGGAGCAACGGAGTATTGGAACAAAGGGATTGGAACCGAGCTGGTTCAAGCCATGGCACGTCATTTAACAACGGAACATCATGCCGATAAAATCGTCATGGATCCGCAAACGTGGAATGAGCGCGCGCTTAAAGTGTATGAGAAGTGCGGATTTCATAAGGTCAAATTACTGCCGCAGCATGAATATCACGAAGGCGAAATGCGGGACTGCTGGCTCATTGAATACGAAGCAAACCAAGCGTGAAAAATCTCGGCATATCATTACAATGTGAAAGGGAGGACATATGCTCTATCATTTCAGCGAGGAACCGGATATCGAAATATTCAAGCCACGGCCGCCGACTTCGTTTCCGCAATATCCGCCTATGGTATTCGCGATTGATGAGGCTAGCGCTGTGCATTACTTTTTCCCAAGGGACTGTCCCCGGGTCATTTATTGGAAAGCGGCGTGGTCGACAGAGGAAGATCGCGATTTTTTCTTCGCGAATACGACCGTAAACAAAATTATCGTCGTCGAAAATGGGTGGCTGGAGCGAATCCGCAGTACGAAGCTATATGTATATACGTTTCCCGCGGAGAAGTTTCAATTGTTCGAAGAAGCCAAAACGGCTGGGTATTACACAGCTGCTGAGGAAATCGTTCCTTTGCAGGTCGAGCCGGTCGGCGATTTGCTAGAGCGAATCGCGAGCCAGCACGTAGAATTGCGGTTCACCCCGGATTTGCATCCCATTCGCAATAGCGTTATTGCTTCTACGCTGGATTTTTCCATCATTCGCTTCAAACATGCGGCGAAGGCGAACGCAACCATTGAGCATAGGAGAGAGCATTATGGTTAGAAAAGAGTATATCGACACGTTCACGAGCAATATGGAGCATACAGGTGTTAAGCTGCGGGATGAGGTTCATTCCGAAGGGCTGTGGCACCAAACGTTTCATTGTTGGTTATGGAGGGTGGAGAACGGGAAAGCGCACCTTTTGTTTCAAAGAAGACATAGCAAAAAGAAAGATTACGCCGGGCTATTGGATATTACGGCAGCAGGACATCTGGAAGCCGGGGAACGTCCGCTGGATGGCGTCCGAGAGTTGAGGGAGGAGCTAGGAATTGACTTGGATCCGTCACAGCTCACCTATACCGGTGTCATTTCCGATTCGATTAAGGGCGACAACATCATTGACAATGAGTTAGGCCATGTTTTTTTCCATGAGTATCAAGGCTCTTTAACGGATTTCCGATTGCAGGAAGATGAAGTCACTTCGATTGTCACAGTCGAAGTTGGGCATTTTCGCTTGCTGTTTACCCATGAAGCAGAGAGCATTGCTGGAACAGAATTCGTGCCTGTGCACGGTCCTGCTGGCGTGGAGGTGAAGCTGACGATGGGCGATTTTGTTCCGCATGAACGTACATATTATGAGTTTATATTGGACCACCTAGCAAGTTGTGTGGAGTGAACCAGAGCCCGCAAATACTTGAAAATACTCGAAATTATAGTAGAAGGACTGAACTGCCAAGCATCGAAAGGAGTTACAGCAGATGAAGGAAGAAAGGGCACTGATAAAGGACTATTTGGATTCGTTTCTGACAAACGTTGATCCATTAGCGCTCATGAGTGTGGAGGAAAATGTGCCGGATGATATGAGAGCCGGTGAAGTAGATGAAGAAGGTTGGGTGAACTGGAAGCTCATCCCCTCTACTATTGCCGATGAGGAAATTCGGGAATTGGAAGCTGAGTTCTCGATCTCCTTTCCACCACTATTGAAGGCATTGCTCCAAACGTATCATTATATCGATCTACACTTCAATAACGTGAAGGAAGAGGACGGATATAAAGGCGATTGCCAGTTCATTGAAATGCCTGCGATGTCGTCGGAGGACAGGCTGTCCAACTATCGGTTCCTGCTTCAGTCCTGGGAGCCGTTGTTAGCGGCAGGTTATGTTCCTTTTACGGAATGTGAAGACAGTCAAGGCCCTGTCTGCTTCGACACGTTGAGAATGGACGAAGACGGCGATTGCCCCGTCATATGGATTCTGCACGATTATTTGCATGAGCTGGGGGAAGATGGGTCTCGGGTACGAGCGAATGTGCTGCCGTACGTAAATGACATCTTTGCTTCATTCCGTGAAATGATCATGACGTTATGCTCACTGCGGAATACAGAAGAACAAAAAGAGGACTAATCTTCCAGGTCATAATCGCACGTCTCCAGATCATCCATAGGAACCTTCAATGCTTCTGACATGCCGACCCTCCTTTCCCAACGAAGCTAGTTTGGAAAATGTTCTTTTTTTGTGGCTCACGAAAAAACTTCAGGTTAATCCAGATAAAGGCGTGCGCATTCTGTGCGAGTTGATTGAACACCGGAAGCTGTATGTGAAAGACAGAGCCATTTTTATCGCAGGCGAGCAGAAGATAGAGGAGGCCCGTCCTTACTTGGAAGCGGCGCTCGCCGACTATCGAATCCCGCCTGCAGAGAGCGATCCAATTCGCGGTGGTGGCCGGGCTCACTCCAGACGCATATGCGACCAAGCCACAATTGCGCTAGACAAGCTAAATCAAGGTTAACGGCTGATAACTGGTGAGATGAGGTTGGTGACATAACTGTTGCGCTTTGATAAGGAAACGGAGAGACAAGGCACGTGATTCGTTACGGTTGTATAACAGATATGAACCTTAGTGCTTCCAGTCAACGACTATACTCTGAAAAGATCTTATCGCCACTCTCCTATTCATTCAGAATGATTCATCCCTCCGTATGGGGGAAGTTGTGTGCCTGTCTTCTCCCCGTTCCGTGCAACGTTAGTCCTCAGCCTGTGCAGCATGTCATGCTACCGCATAACTGCCATGCCACATTACAGTTGAGCGTTGGGGTGACTCGTGAAATCGTTGTTTCTGATCGGAGGGGAGAGTGACTATAAGCACCAAACGGAGAGAGCTCGTCTCCCCAAATGTGGATTCGGACATTCATGGAATGACCGGACGACGTCCCTATGATGCGACGAACGGTCAGGGTCAGACAGCCTTTCATAGGGCCAATGACTGGTCTTCGCTCACTGGTTTGGTGCCCAAGCAACAACCAGTCATCTCAAATTTCAATATCCTCATGCAATGGGTAAAGTGAAATACCCGCTCGGTATGGATGCTTGTTGCCATCCAACTGCACAACTACAGTTAGCTTGTTCTGTGAACGTTACTCCTCAGACTGTGCAGCAGTGAAGCATGGAATTACATTAGATCCAAGCGGCTGCTCAAGTAAATTTTGTCGTCTCGTATGAAAAACAATATTGAAAACGATTTCATTTCTTGTTATACTCTGGGTGTGAGTCAGATGGGATTGTGCCAAAGTGTACATAGCGGTTCATTTTTCTGAAAATATATGACAGAGGCTGAGTTTTTAATGGACATTAAAATTGTGGATGTTTCAAGAGCAGCAAAGGTGTCTCCAACGACCGTCTCCAGAGTGTTGAATAATAACCCGCTGGTAAAGGCCGATACGAGGAAAAAGGTACTGAAGGTTATTGAGGAATTGAATTATGTGCCCCATGCTGCTGCGAAAAATCTGCGACAGCAAAAAACGTTGACCCTAGGCGTGATTGTACCGGATATTATGGTGTCCTACTACACGAATCTGGTCAAAGGCATTCAGAACAAGGCCTACTCCGAGAAATTCAAAGTCATCATTTGCGATGCGCAAAACAATAAAGATATCGAATCGGAGTATTTGCAGCTGCTCACCAACCGAAGCGTGGACGGAATGATTTTGGTGGAGTCGATGTTATCCAAGCAAGAAGTGATGGAGCTTGTTGAACGAGGGTATGTAATCGGCACGATCGGGCGCAGCATTGTGGATCCTAAAATCTTCAACGTCCAGACCAATACGGCTGAGGTTGCCCAGCAAGCGGTGGAGCATCTCATTGAGCAGGGACATAAGGACATTGCATTCATCAGCGGCTATGCGCATGCCGTAGACAGCTTTGACCGTCTAGAAGGATATATTAAAGCTTTGAGAGATCATGGCATTCCATTTCGTCCGGAGCTTGTAGAGAACGGTGATTTTAACCAAGAAGGCGGTTATGCGGCAATACAGCGTCTTTGGGCTAAAGAACTTGATTTTACGGCAGTATTCTCGGCAAATGACGAGATGGCATTAGGCGTGTATGATGCATGCCGGGAAGGGAGCATAGCCATTCCCCAAGAGCTCGCCATCGTTGGTGTTGATAATGAGAGGGTGTCCCGATACTTGACGCCGCCCCTGAGCACGATCAACCAACTGAAGGTTGAAATGGGGTACGCTCTGGCTGAATTGCTAATTCGGCAGATCAATGGTGAGCTGGATGATGACCATGACCGAATAGCGATTATTGATTCTCAACTATGCATACGCGGTTCCTCGGATTATAAAAGAACATAAGTCCGGGCTTCTTAGCCGAGGAACCCTTTTATAAAATGCACAAAAATGAAATCGATTTCATAAAAGTGTGGTTATTGGAGCTTGTATTACTAAAAGAGTGGTATTTCTACAATTGATACATATATATTCTGAATTTATGAAAACGATGTCATTTGAGAGTCTTACTACGGTTTCATGCAATTGTACCTATATATTATTAGACAAAGGGGATAACGAGATGAGCAGAAGAAAGAGTTTTTCATTATTGCTGGCTTTGTTGTTGGTTGTATCCGTATTTACTGCCTGTACGGGCGGGAACAATGCGGCTAACGAAAGCTCTAGTTCGACGAATCAGCCGGCAACCGACACGCCGAAGGAAGAAGAGAAACCATCGTGGCAAACAGAAAAGATTACGCTGAAGTTTGCAAGCTGGGAAACCCCGGAAATGGAAGCCAAGCTGTTAGAAGCTTTCATGCAGAAACACCCTAATATTACCGTTGAGAAAGATAGTTCCATTAACTGGCCTTGGACGGATTCGCTGACTGCGGCAGCTAGCGCCGGCAATCTGCCAGACGTATTTTGGGTAGAGAACGTGCCAGTTGGCGTGGAGAATGATTGGCTGTATGACCTGACGGAATTATGGGATGCTGACGAGGAAACAAAAGCCATCTATCCGAACATTGCGAAGCAAGCGGTCTATGGCGGCAAACGCCTGGCATCGCCTACCTTCCAATTCATCATGGGCGTCTTTGTGAACAAAACGCTGCTCGAGAAAAACAACATCCCGCTGCCGGGCTACGATTGGACGATTGATGAAATGATCGGCATCGCGAAGAAAGTATCCAATCCGGCAGAGCATATTTACGGGATTGGGGGCCCGTGGGGCAACCTGTCCTTCGATGAGCATTGGCCGGCGTTGAGTGATGCATCTATGGGCAACAGCACCTTTGATGGCGAGAAGTTTCATTTCACGAATCAGCAATGGATCGATGGCTACAATCAGAAGCTTGAGCTTCGCCGACTGAAAGTGGAGGAGAAAATGACCGGTGAAGAGAAAAAAGCCGTGTTCGGAGACGAAGGGGCATGGCCTATGCAAAAAGGGCACGTTGCGCTCGGGATCGACGGTTCTTGGAACATGGCAGCATTGGGGGCGCAAATGGAAAAGGATGGAGCAGGCAAGCTTGATTTCTATCCGTATCCCCGTGGCAAAGCGGGACAAAGAATGCCGATCGTTCTGGACTACATTGGCATATCCTCCACGACGAAGCATCCAGAAGCCGCTTATGAGTTAATGAAGTTCATGACGTGGAGCAAAGAAGGCTGGTTGACTCGTCTCGACTTGAATAAGGAATTAAATATCGATATCGATAAATTTCCGGTTGCCGAATTTTCGGAAGTGTGGGAGAAAATGGACGGACAGTTGAAGATGGAGGGCGTGAAAGCGGCAATCAAGCTGTTTGATCAAGCGGTGCCTGGCTTCGGCAAGACGCTCCCGGGCTGGAGAGAATACAATGTCTGGCTGAATGATGAGCAGAAGCTGTCTGAAAAATTCGTTAAAGGCGAATTGAAGCCAGCGGATAAAGCGAAAGAGATGGAAGACAAGGCGAATGAGTTCGTCAGCCAAGCGATGCAACGAATAAATCAATAAACGCCATTGACCGTAGGTGCGTGAGAATATGCCAAGAGGTTTTTCAAAAATCCCCCCTTTTGATCGCATGTTAACTCTTTCGCACCTACGGCATTACTAAAGAAGTAGGCAGGGAAGAGACCATGAAAAAAACTTATCGAACATTGCTGATATGCATCATGATCGCAACTCTTCTTGTTGGCGGGTATAAGGCGCCACGAACGCAAGCGCAGGCGGAGTCGGAGCAGCCAGTGCCGCTACAGGCTGGTGAAGTTGAGAATGCACACCATTTGCTTGAGCCAAGCTACACGGAAAAGCTGCAAGAGTGGTCCGAGGTTCCCATAATCCCAAATATACAAATTGCCGTGTCACCCAGCAAGGATGAGACTAACCAAGGCTTAATTGTTTCCCAGTCGGAAAGCTTCGGATATGGTGGAGATACGGTGCGTTGGAATAAGGATACGAAGGTCACATTGAATGTCAACGTCGAAGAACCCGGATTATATCAACTTGCTTTTGATTACTACATATTGAATGACAGTATTTTACCTACCGAGGGTTATTTGCAAATTAACGGACAATATCCGTTCTATGAGAGTCGCCGCATCCTGTTCCCGAGTCTGTGGCAGAACAAGCCGCTCGCAGAAAAATGGGATCGGTATGGCAATGAGCTGCTGCCTCGTTCACAGAAAGTGAAGCAATGGCGAACGGTATACGCCATGGATGCGAGTTATTTTCATATGGAGCCGCTCAAGTTCAAGCTGGAGAGAGGCATAAACACCATAACGCTAGTCAACACCAGGGGGGAAATGCTGCTGGGCAATGTGAACATCAAAGTCCCTGATCAAATAGAAACGTATGATGATTACTTGAAGAGCCAGCCAATTGTAGATGAAAGCGTAAAGCATATGGAGACGCTTCTGATTACCGAAGCGGAGCAGCCGCTCTTTAAGAATGATTCCTCCATTCGGGCGGCCTCGGCACGTGAAAGCCGGCTCACTCCGTACGACACGGAAAAGCAGCTGCTCAATATTATCGACCCGAGATCCTATGAAAAAGGCGGGCAGTCGCTGACCTGGGAGCTGGACGTGCCGCAGGATGGGTATTACCGCCTTGCATTCAAATACTTGCAGGAGACCAAATTCGATCTGCCTGTGTTCCGCAGAATTGAGATCGACGGAGTCGTTCCTTTCCGCGAAGTGGACAATTATGCCTTCCACTTCACAAAGAAATGGAAAAATGAAACACTCGGCAACGGGGATGATCCGTACCGATTTTATTTGAGCAAGGGCAAGCATACGCTGGCTATGACCGTTAACCTCTCGAGCATGCGTCCATTGGCTGAGGATATCGTGTCCAAGATGAAAGAGATCAACCGCATGACGTTGGAAATCAAGAAGTTGACTGGCAACAAAGCGGACGCGAACCGAGATTGGAATCTGCTCGAATATATGCCAGGCCTGGATAAGCAGCTGCTGAAGTGGGCGGATGATCTGGATCAACGCTTTCTCGAAATTAGCATGCTGAATCCAGAGGTGGAGGAGATTGGCGAAATTGTGAATCTGAAGCTCGCTTCGAAGCAGCTGCGCACAATCGCCAAAAATCCGAACGAGCTGCCCAATCGTCTGAACCTGTTCTCAGAGGGCTCCGCATCCGCGGCTCAGCTGCTCGGCACGCTGTTGCAGAAGATTTCAGAGTCTCCGCTTGCCTTGGATCGTATTTATCTGTTCCAGGAGGAGGATGACAAGCTTCCATCGCCCAATGCAGGTTTTTTTGAAAAGCTGTGGGAAGCGATCAAACGCTTCTTCTTGTCCTTCACGAATCAATCCTACTCCAGCTCGAACGAGGCGGCAGACGAACTGGAAGTATGGGTGAACCGTCCTAGGCCATTCGTGGAGCTGATGCAGAAGATGATTGATGAACAGTTTACACCTGCAACGAGGATCGCTGTTAAGCTGTCCATCATGCCGGATGAGAACAAGCTCGTCTTGGCCAATGCATCCAATCGGCAGCCTGACGTTGCCTTAGGCGTCAGCAACTGGATTCCATATGAGCTGGCGATCCGTGGGGTTGCAATGGATCTGCGGCAATTCACAGGCTACGAAGAGATCGTCACACGATTCTCCAAAGGCGCGATGATTCCATTCTCCTTCGGGGACGGCGTCTACGCACTGCCGGAAACACAAAACTTCTGGGTGATGTTCTATCGGCAGGACATTCTTGACACGTTGAAGCTAAGTCCGCCGGACACGTGGGATGAAGTCGTGGAGATGCTGCCTGAGCTGCAGCGGCTGGGCATGAACTTCTACGAACCGCTTGCGCTATACAAAGGCTTCAAGCCGTTCAACGCGACGACGCCGTTCATTTATCAATTTGACGGAGAACTGTTCGGCGAGGGCGGCATGAGCACCGCCATTGACAGCGAGCAAGCGCTGGAAGGCATTAAGTTTATGACGGACTTATTTACCATTTATAATTTGCCGCAGGACGTACCGAATTTCTACCATCATTTCCGTTACGGCACGATGCCGGTCGGGATATCTGACTTTAATACGTACATTCAGCTGAAGGCGGCAGCTCCAGAAATCGCCAACATGTGGAAGATTGCTCCGCATCCGGGAGTGGAAAAGGCAGATGGAACGGTGGAGCGCTGGGCGCCGGCAGGCGGACAGACGGGTATGATCTTCAACGGCACCAAGTACACGGAAGAGTCCTGGGAATTTCTTGAATGGTGGTTATCCACTCCGATTCAAGTTGAGTTTGCCAATCTCATGCAGACGACCTTCGGCATGACCTACATGTGGAATACCGCCAACCTCGAGGCGCTGGAGCAGGTGCCTTGGTCGGAGGAAGACAAGCAAGTAGTTATAGAGCAATTCGAATGGGTGCGGGAGCCGTCTCGCGTACCGGGCGCCTACATGGTTGAGCGGGAAATAAGCAACGTATGGAACCGAGTCGTGTTCAACGGAGACAATCCGCGGACCGCCATCGATGATGCGGTGGTGCGTACGAATCGGGAAATCATGCGCAAAATGGAGGAGTTCGGCTACTACGCGGATGGCAAGATGATCAAGCCTTATCCGGTCCCGACCATATCAACGATAGACAAGTGGGTTGAGCGAAAATGAAGACACGCAGATGGAATGAAGCTTACCTGTTTCTGACGCCCTATATTGTAATGTTCGGAACGTTTATCATCATCCCGGTGCTAGTGGCGATAGCCCTCTCCTTCACTTATTTCAATACGGTGGAGATGCCGAGATGGCTCGGGTTCAAAAACTATATTGATCTGCTGACGCATGATGAGATTTTCATGCAGCATGTCCTGCCCAACACGATTAAATTCGCTTTGATCGTGGGGCCGGGCGGCTATCTCATCTCGTTCCTGCTCGCGTGGATGCTGGCGCAAATTCCACAGAAGCCGCGGACGATACTTGCGCTAATCATCTATTCCCCGTCGATGACGATGGGCGTCGCAATGGCGGTCGTATGGACGATCATCTTCAGCGGCGACCAGGCGGGGTACATCAACTCGCTTCTGCTCAATATGGGGTTGATCAATGCGCCGATACAGTGGCTGCAATCGCCGGAGCATCTGATGACGATCATGATCATCGTATCCTTGTGGAGCAGCATGGGGGTGGGCTTACTCGCGATGCTCGCGGGGGTGCTCAACATTGATCAATCCATCTATGAAGCGGGATATATTGACGGTGTTAGAAACCGTTTTCAAGAAATCTTTTATATCACGATCCCGTCGATGAAGCCGCAGATGCTGTTCGGCGCGGTGATGGCGGTCGTGACAACGTTCCAAGCCGGCGATATCGGCGTCCAACTGTCCGGCGGCAACCCGACGCCGCAATATTCCGGGCAGCTCATCGTCAACCATATTTCTGACTACGGCCTTATTCGTTATGAAATGGGGTATGCAAGCGCGATTTCGGTCATTTTGATTATCGGTGTATATATGCTATCGAAATTTTCCTGGAAATTATTCGGTGAGAAAGAATAGGGGGTGCAGGCCATGTCTTATCAAGGCACAAAAATGAATCCGTCCAAGTTTCACCGCAGTCAGCTGAAGTTTTATGCCATCCTTATTCCATTGGCGTTCTTTATGATGCTGCCGATTATGTTTATTATTTTTCATGCCTTTAAGCCGATTGATGAGCTGTTTGCATTCCCGCCGCGCTTTATTGTACAGAAGCCGACGCTTGATAACTTCAGGGAGTTGTTCTTTACGACGTCGACATCTGGCATTCCGTTCAGCCGGTTCATATTCAACAGCTTGCTGGTCACCTTATCGGTCATGTTCTTTTCGGTATTCATAAGCTCACTGGCAGCTTATGCCATGTCGAAGATGAAGTTCAAGCTGCGCAAGGCGCTGTTCGAGGTCAACACGCTTGCCTTGATGTTCGTGCCGATCGCGGTGCAAATTCCGCGTTATTTAGTCGTCGTGCAAACGGGCATTCTGGATACGTATTTTGCTCATATTTTGCCCTTGCTTGCGATGCCGATCGGCTTGTTTTTGCTTAAGCAGTTCATCGATCAGGTGCCTGACGAGCTCAAAGAAGCCGCCGTCATCGATGGGGCGAGCGAATTTACGGTATTCCGCAAGGTCATCGTGCGCGTTATTATGCCGGCGCTAGCTACCGTTGCGATTTTAGCTTTCCAGGCCGTGTGGAACAACCTTGAGACTTCGAACTATTATGTCAACGATGAAGGCTTGAAGACGATGTCCTTCTTCATGAGCTCGATTGCGTCACAATCCGGCAACACGGTCGCGGGTCAAGGGATGTCCGCTGCCGCTTCCCTAATTATGTTCGTTCCGAACCTGATCATTTTTATATTGCTGCAAAGTAAAGTCATGAACACGATGGCGCATTCAGGTCTGAAATAGAGGAGACTACCATGAGAAACGTTTACGGCAAAATGCTGCTGCTTGTTCTCGTCGTCTTTCTATGGTTTGACTCCTCATCCGCAGTATTGGCTGAGGCGCCATACAAGACATATACGGAAGACCATAACAGGCAGTTTGTTCGAACCCAGGACGCTTATTATCCAGCGGGATCGATTGAAAAGGTGGGGGAATTGGAGTTTTCCGGTCCTTCCGACCTCTATATTGACGCTCACAACCGGATTTATGTCGCGGATACGAACAACCACCGCATCGTCGTGACCGATGAAGCAGGCCGCTTGATCCGGACGGTCGGCGAGGATGTGCTGCAGTCCCCGACCGGTGTGTTTGTCGATGCTCAAGGCTTTGTCTATGCAGCCGATGGCGGGCTTGGCCAAGTCGTAAAGTTTGGCGAGGACGGAAGTGTGAACCACACGTACGAGCGCCCGGAATCTCCTCTGTTCGGCAAGAACAATCCGTTCAAGCCGTTGAAGGTGGCGGTCGATAAGCGCGGCAACGTATACATCATCAGCGAGGGAACGACGAACGGAGTCGTTCAGATGAGCTCGCGCGGCGACTTCCTTGGTTATTTCGGAAGCAACGAATCGCAATCAAGCCTGCGCATTATGTTGGAGCGGTTCTTCTTCACCGATGCGCAGCGGGCGAAGCTGTTCAAAAACGTGCCGCCTTCTCCGACCAACATCGCGATTGATAAGAAGGGATTAATCTATACGATTACCCAAGGGGATGAGGGCAAGTCGGTTAAGCGCTTCAACATTTCCGGCTTCAATCTGCTGCCTGTGGATATGACCTTTGATCCGTATTACACGGATGTGTACCTTTCCAGGAGCGGCAACATTTATACACTCAGCCAAACAGGCATCATTTTTGAATTCGATACAGAAGGCAATCTGTTGTTCTCGTTCGGCGCTCCCGATGACGGGAAATCACGCATCGGCTTGTTCCTGAACGCTGCGGGCATCGCCGTCGATACCCGAGAACATATTTATGTGCTCGATAAAGAGCGCAACAACATTCAAATTTTCGAGCCGACAGAATTCACCGGTCTGGTCCATCACGCACTAGAGCTGTATAAGGAAGGGCATTACGTCGAGAGCCGGGAGCCATGGAGCCAGGTGCTGAGAAGAAACAACCTGTTCGATTTGGCGCACAAAGGTTTGGCCGACGCCTATTACAAGCAGCAATTGTATGCGGAATCGATTGAGGAATATGTAATCGCGAACGATAAGGAAGGGTATTCGAACGCCTTTTGGGAAATACGCAACCGCTGGCTGCAGAACAACCTGATTGTTGTCATTTACCTGGTGCTCGCCTGGCTCCTGTTGCGAGTGCTGCTGCGCTGGGTGCAGCGTAAAACGCGCGTCTTCGATCCGGTGCTTCGCATCAAAAGAAACATGATGTCTATCGCGTTTATCCGCGAGGTGCTATTCCTATTCCGGTTCATCAAAAATCCGTTCGACGGATTCTATGGCATCAAGGAAGAGCAGAAGGTGTCGCTATGGTCTGCAACGTTTTTGTATGTGCTCTTTTTTGTGGAATATGTGTTTGCACTGTATGAAACGGGGTTCATTTTCAACAATATGGAGCCTTCCAATCTCATTCTAATGAGGGAGATCGCCAAAGTATTCGCGCCGTTCGCGCTGTGGATTATTTCCAATTACTTGGTCAGTACGATTAGTGAAGGGGAAGGCAAGTTTTCAGAAGTGTACAAAGGGACCATTTATGCAATGGCGCCATACTTGGTGTTCAGTCCGATTATCGTGATTGTCTCTAATGTGCTGACATTCAATGACGCATTTTTGTACAGCTTCTCCAGTAATATTGTCATCGTATGGTGCGTGGTTCTGATGTTCATCAAGGTGAAGGAAATTCATGATTACACAGTTGGCGGAACGATTCGCAATATATTGATTACACTGTTCGGCATGCTGATTCTGAGTCTAGTGCTGTTCATTGTTTATGTGCTGTTGGATCAGGTGTTCGACTTTGTATACTCTGTCATACGGGAGCTGATGGTACGTGCGGAACTCTAACTGGATAAGGACTCTCGTAACAACTGGCATCGTATTGATAGCCGCAATTGTATTCTATTTTGTCTTTTTGAATAACGGGCCTGCCCATAAGGACATGGGAGCCAGCTCGACTGCCGAGCTGCAGGCGGCTTTTCCCGATCATGCCAAGCCCGGAGCGCCGCTGTCATCCGAATACCGCAAGGTAGCGGAGAGTGACCGGCTTGTGCTGCGGCTCAAGGAAGCCAGCTTGTCGATTCAAGTGGTGGACAAACGTTCGGGCTATACGTGGTCTTCCGAGATAACGGATACGGAAGCGAACGAATCGTGGAAAAACTTCATGGCGTCCGGCTTGTCACTCGACTATTTCGAGCAGGAAAAACCGAATTCGACCCGGACGGATTATGTATCCCAGGCCAATAAATCGGTTGTGTTCGAGCCGATTGAGAACGGGTTTAAAGCCATCATCCGTCTGAATGATCTCAAGCTTGGATTGGATCTTCACGTCAAGCTGGAAGACGACCAATTGGTCGTCCATATTCCCCAGCACAGCATTGTCGAGGGGGAGAAGGTGAAGCTGGGGTCTGTGTACGTCTATCCGTTTCTTGGGGCGACCAAAGCCGGTGAAATAGACGGATATATGTTCATTCCCGACGGCTCCGGAGCGTTGATTCGTCTTGCGGACAACAAGGGGAAATTCAAAATCCCGTATGAAGCCAGAATTTACGGCATGAATGAAGGAATCGAGACCTCGAAGCGTGATATGTATACGAATCCGCCGCATGCCGTTCAGTATCCGGTATTCGGCATCGTGCACGGGGAAGGCGGCAATGGGCTGTTTGGCATTGTGGAGAATGGCCAATATAACGCCAAAATCTTGGCATATCCGAACGGTGTGAATACACCGTATAACTGGACGACGGCGCAGTTTCTGTCCCGTGAATCTTATCTGCAAATGACGAGTCGTACGCTGGGGGGCATCGTTGTCTTCGAGAAAGAACGCAATCCAGAGGATATGCAAATTCGATATAAGTTCTTGAACGGTCAGGATGCAAGCTATGTCGGCATGGCCAAGACGTATCAAAGCTACTTGGCTGACAAGGGCGTGCTTAAGAAGATGGAAGGCGGCAGCGATGCGGCGATACCGGTGCAGGTGGATGTGCTGGGCGCCGAAACGGAAAATGGGATGTTCGCACAGCGTCTCATTCCGGTGACGACCGCCGCGCAGCTGGAAGCGATGCTCGCCGATATGAAGCAGAATGGGATTAGAAATGTGAACGTTGTGTATAAAGGCTGGAACGAAGGCGGGCTGTCTGGCACAAGTCCGGCACCCGTAAAATACGAGGCGGCGCTCGGCTCCGCGGATGACTTTGCGCGGCTGGCGGCAGCGGTATCGCAGCAAGGCGGACAGCTTCATCTGTATAGCGATTTTACAGCCGCATATGAAGGCTCTGCACGATTTTCCGCCCAATCCGATGCAGCCAAGAAAATCGATAAGTCCATTATCACGTTGCCGACTTACCAAAAAGTATACGATACGATGTATTACTTGTCTGCGGATAGCACAAGGAATATCGTGCAGCAAAATAAGAAGCAATACGCTGATCTGAACGTGTCGGGAGCAGCGGTTGACACGACCGGATCCGTGCTGTTCTCCGAATCGGTAGACGGCAAGCCGTCAGCCCGCAGGAATACGGCGGACACGTATATGGCAGCCATGAAGGGGCTCGCGGAAACGGTGCCTTCGGTGCTGATGTATTCACCGAACGATTACATGCTTCCTTATGCCGATCAAGTGCTGGAAGTTCCGATGGACTCTTCGCAGTACATTTATGTCAGCGAGGTAGTGCCATTCGTGCAGATGGTGCTGAAGGGCTACAAGGATTATTATGCGCCTTACACCAACTTTTTTGCCAATCCGCAGACCAGTCTGCTGCGCATGATCGAAACGGCATCGTACCCGTCCTATTACTTGACGCACGAGTCTTCTTACAAGCTCAAGTTTACGGATTCGAACGATGTCTATACGTCTGCGTATGCAGATTGGCGCGAATCGATGGCAGACAGCTACCGTATTCTGAATGAAGCGCTGCAGCCGGTACGTTACGCTGCAATCGAGAACAGGGCACGTCTCGCTGCCGATGTTGTGCAAGTAACATACGACAATGGAATCGCCATTATCATCAATTATGCGAACCGTGACTTCCAGGGGGAAGACATTACCGTACCGGCGAACGGCTTCCAAGTAATCGAGGTGAACCGCTGATGGCCCGGATTAGACTGACGAACAAGCGCAGAAAGGCGCTTATCGGATTGACGTTCGTCTCGCCATGGATCGTTGGATTTCTCATATTCACCATGTACCCTATGCTTCACTCGATGTTTCTCAGCTTTCATCGGGTGAAGATTACGCCAACGGGGATCAAGACGACGTATGTCGGCTTTGAAAACTATAAGTATGCGTTCTTCTCGGATCCGGCATTTGTAGAGAAGGTGCTCAAGTATCTTCAGGAAATGGCGCTCAATGTGCCGATTATCGTCGTGTTTTCCTTGATTATCGCATTGCTTATCAATCAAAAAATTAAATTCCGCGGATTGTTCCGGACGATTTTTTTCCTGCCGGTCATCATCACGAGCGGACCGGTCATCAACGAGCTGCTTAACCAGGGTGCCACCTCCATTCCGAATATTGAGCAGTATGGCCTGTTCACGATGATCGAGAACAGTCTGAATCCGGTTATCGCCGAGCCCATTATGTATTTGTTCAAGCAGATCATTATGGTGCTATGGTTCTCCGGCGTACAAATTCTCATTTTTTTGGCTGGTCTACAAAAGGTGGATCAATCCATCTATGAGGCGGCCCGCATTGACGGCGCATCTTCATGGGAAATATTTTGGAAGGTAACGCTGCCTGATCTGATGCCGCTCGTCATCGTCAACGTCATCTATACCATCGTTTACGTATCGACGTTCGCTTTGAATGAGATCATCATCTTGATCAAAAATAACATGTTCAGTACGATTACCGGCTTTGGTTACGCTACTGCGGTAGCGTGGGTCTATTTCATCATTATCATGCTCATGCTCGCGATCTGGACCGGATTGCTCAACATGAAGAAACGATAAGGAGGGGAGCGCCATGTGGAAAAATCGATCGATCAACACGGCGAACAAATTCCGCAAGCGGTTGTTCGGCATGGGAGAAAACGATGGCTTTGTGTTCAAGGCGGTGGTGTATCTCCTTCTCATCGGAATCGGCTTCGTATACTTGTATCCGATGCTGTTTATGCTGGTCAACAGCTTCATGAGCTTGGATGATTTGGTGAACTCGATGGTAAAATGGATCCCTTCGACGCTGTATTTCGAAAACTATGCGAAAGCGTTGAAGGTGCTAGATTACAAAACAACGCTGCTGCAGACACTTTTGGTCGCAGGAATGCCTGCGCTGCTGCAAACCGTAGCGGCTGCTATCATCGGATACGGCTTCGCCCGCTTTGACTTTCCGCTCAAGAAGCTGCTGTTCGGATTGATGCTGGCAACCTTCGTCATCCCGACGCAGATTACGATGATGCCGACCTACCTGCTGTTCAAGAAATACGAGCTGCTCGGTTCATTGGAAACGTTCATCTATCCGGCCATACTCGGGCAGGGCTTGAAGAGCGCTTTATTCATTCTTATTTTTTATCAATTTTTTAAACGCATACCGGCAGTGTTGGAGGAAGCGGCGGAGATCGATGGGGCGGGCAGCTTGAAAATTTTTTACCGCATCGCTATACCGATGGCTGTCCCTTCGATTATTATCGTGTTTTTGTTCTCATTCGTCTGGTACTGGAATGAAACGTATTTAGCCGGACTTTATTTCGGCAATGAGCTGACGATTTTGCCGCTGGAGCTGCAGCGATTCGCCGACAGCTACAACAAGGTATATCCGCCGGGCAGCCCGGGCAACCAACTGAATGAAGCGATCAATCTGGCCGGTACGATGCTGACGATAGCTCCGCTGCTCATCCTATACTTCGTGCTGCAGCGTTGGTTTGTGGAGGGCGTTGACCGCTCCGGAATTACGGGCGAGTGAGTGGTTAAGTGGTGACTTCGATAATGGGGGCGATACATATATGGGGAAGCAAGCAAACGTTCCGCAGGAGAAGCGCGGTTGGAAGCTCGTGTGGAACGACGAGTTTGAAGGGGCAGACATCGACATGACAAAGTGGCAGCATCAAGTCGGCGGCTGGGGCTTCGGCAATAATGAGGACCAATATTATACGAGTGATGCGGCCAACGCGTATCTCAATAACGGCAAGCTCGTAATTAAGGCAATGAAGCAGGAGTATGGGGGCAAGCCGTATACGTCCGCCAAGCTGGTCACGCGGGGCAAAGCGGATTGGACCTATGGAAGATTCGAAATCCGCGCCAAGCTGCCGCGCGGGAAAGGAATGTGGCCCGCCATATGGATGATGCCGACGGATATGAAGAAGTACGGGGGCTGGCCGAGCTGTGGTGAAATCGACATTATGGAATATCTCGGTCACGAGCCAAGCACAGTGCACGGTACGTTGCATGTAGGGAATCCGCACATCTATAGGGGCGGACATATGGAATTGGAGGAGGCGACGTTCGCAGACGAGTTCCATCTGTTTGCGCTCGAATGGACTCCGACGGATATGAGATGGTATGTCGATAACGAGGAGTACTACCGGACATCGACATGGTTTACACGCAACAATGAGGACGCTGACAATGAGCCTTTCCCGGCGCCGTTCGACCGTGCGTTCTATTTACAGCTTAACTTGGCCGTCGGCGGGAATTGGCCGGGCTATCCAGATGACACGACGGTGTTTCCACAGACGTTCGAGATCGATTATGTTCGCGTCTATCAGCCTGATAACGGACGCTACGAGGGAAACAACGGTTCGTGATTACATTATACCAATTGGAGGAGTAGACAATGAATCGTCTTATGACGCAGCCAGATGCGGCGAGCATGATTCAAACGACGATGGAATTGCGTACCGTTGACGGGATATGCGTCCCTTTTCAGAGCGGCATTCCCGTACCGTCATTTGATGCGCAGGAGCGTTTGACACTCGATTTGAAGGGAATATGGAAAAAGGAGCGCTTTGCGGCCGACCATGATTTTTCGCTGTCGCCGCGTGACGAGCGCTGGTTCGAACGCTTGCGCGCAGAAGCCGCTGGCCGCACCGGCGTGGAGTTCGACGATGCGAACTGGGATACACGCAAGCTGCCGTTGCCAGAGAACGATATACAAGGGAAAGAGGAAGCGAACTCTAGCGAAACGTATGAAGATGGAGTGTGGTACCGCCGCACGTTCGTGTTGGGAACGGAATGGGCAAATAAAGCGGTGACGCTGCATGCGTTATCGATCAGCTATATTGCGGATATATGGGTGAACGGACATTGGGTTGGTTATCATGAGGGCGGATTTACGCCATTCGCATTGGATTTGAGTTCCTATGTGAAGGCAGGCGAGGTAAATACGATTGCGCTGCGGATTGATAATCCCCCATGGGGCAGCCGGGTGGATATCATTCCTGCAACGCCAGGAACGGACTTTTTTAACTATACCGGTATCATTCATGATCTGTATATAAGCGGATCTTCCTGTTGTCATATAGCACGAGTGGATGCAGTTCCACTGGATGAAGAGGGAAGTGTTAGGTTTACTGTCGTCTTGGAAAATCGTGGCTCACTTCCCGTGAAATCGCAAGTGGAAGGGCAGATTTTCGATGCGGATGGGGAATGTGCCGCGTTCCTGAATTCACCGCGCGCTGCGGATATTAAGGGCAACCAGGCGGCTTGGGACGGCAATTTATCGTGGACGGCAACGCTGGCGCCATATGAGACTCGAGCGGTTGAGATGGTAGTGCGTATACGCGAGCCGCGGCTATGGGCCTTTTGGAAGCCGGATCTGTACGTGGCAGAGTTCAGCGTTACGATGGCGGACACCGCGGATGAAGCGGATCGCTTCGCCACACAATTCGGTCTGCGTACCGTGACGACCGAAGGAACCCGTCTCTTGTTGAACGGTCGCCCCGTGTTTCTGGCTGGCATCGCGCGCCATGAGGAGTGGCCAGATACCGGGCGCAGCGCGACATGGGAGCGAATCCGCGATGATCTCGCACATATGCGGCAGTCGATGCACGTTAATTTCGTGAGAACCGGACATTATCCGAACCATGTGTATACGTCGGTGCTGACGGACCGGCTCGGTCTGGCGACCATCAGTGAAATTCCGCTATGGCAATTCAAGCGCGAGCATTACGAGGCGCAGGAGCAGAAGCGGCTGTGCGATCAAATGTGGAGAGAAATGATCTTCTCCCAATATAATCGCCCTTCGATTCTCATGTGGAGCACGCAAAATGAATCCGTCGAGGTGGAGCTGCGCACCAAGTATAACATACGTGTCGTGCAAGACTTGAGGGAGCATTACGCCGATGGGCGTCTGACGACGCAGAGCGCAGCCGCAGATCAGCCGGGCGCGCATGACCCTTCGATGGAGCCGCTCGATGTGGCGGGATGGACGATGTACTTCGGCATTTTCCACGGCAGCACGTATTATGAGGGTACGCGCGATTTCCTGCAGAAGGTGCAGGAGCTGTGGCCGAACAAGCCGGTATGGAATACCGAATTCGGTCATTGGTCCTCCGAACGGGATACGATGGCGGCCGAGCAGGTGAAGACGTACAAGGAGACATTCCAGGCTTTGGTGGAGCGGGCGGTCATATCGTCCGACGGCGAGGCGGAATGGAACGCGGACGGCTTCCTGGTAGGGATCGACTTCTGGATTATGTATGATTGGTTCGTGAACCATAACAATTGGATCGATACGTTCGGTATTTTTCATATGGACCGCAAGACGATGAAGCCCGTCGGGGATCTGCTGCGGCAAGATTATGAACGGTTGACCGCATTTGAAGGCGGATTTATCAAGCAGCCTTAAGAGGGTTTGCGGTGTCTAGAGTAAGAAGAGTGTCTGAGTCCCCGTCCTATTACTAGGAGGGGACTATTTTACGCTTCGCTTTGCAACCAGCTGTCACAAGGGCAGGCTCATCGTAATGTTCCGTATTGCAAACCCCATTTTTTCATAGAGTTGTATGGCATGATTGCCTGCGAAGGCGCTTAGGCGAACTTCAGGATAGCCTTCAAGCTTCAACTCATCTATGGCACTTTTCATTAACCGCTTGGAAATTCCTTGACCTCGGTATGGCTGCAACACATATAACTCATAGATAAAGCCAGTCGCGCTATCGGTGAATTGGTCTTTGCTTGCTCCAATTAAAATCCAGCCCTTCAACTGTTCATCCTCAGTCGCTATTAAGTAATAACCGCCCTTTTCCAAGATTGGATCTACTAGTTTTTTTATTTTTTCATGAGACGGTTTTGCTCTGCCTAGCGTGCCCTCGAATAAGGCTTGCGGAGTAAGCGTCATAATTTGTTCGAATTCCATCATGTTTGGTTTTTTGATTTCTATCATTCAGCGTTCACTCCTTTCGTTTTTGGGATGATAGAGGAACATGAGTTCTGGAAATAAAGATGTCTGACTTGAAACTTTCTTGCTAGCCAAAGTCTTATTAGTATAACAGAATCCGACTTCAGATATTATCTGTGAGGCTGAAGCCTGGCGGTTTTTGTTTTGACAAATTGGCGTAACATAGCAAATCTATGATTTATATAAGGATTGTTATATTGTCTTTTCAATATTGTGAAGAACACGTTTTTTATAATACTCCCATTGGTCTTAAAAAAGTATATTTGCATGGTTTTATATTGTGATGTATATCATAGCCATATCCTTGATTGATCCATAAACTAAAAAGCAAGCAAGTACTTGCTTGACGAATTGGGAGGAGGATATTCGTGAAACAGACTAGCAGAGAAAAAATGATGTCGGCTGCATT
The DNA here is from genome assembly GCF_023713585.1 of Paenibacillus sp. MER TA 81-3. NCBI lineage: Bacteria > Bacillati > Bacillota > Bacilli > Caryophanales > Paenibacillaceae > Paenibacillus > Paenibacillus sp. MER TA 81-3. Next base: position 168,732 of record NZ_JAMAWB010000002.1, on the reverse strand, counting down.
GGAAAATATGGCGGTGCATGGATTCAAGGGCACAACCACCAAGTGTATCGCCCGGCAAGCAGCTATTAATGAAGCGACCATATTTAAGCATTTCAAAGGCAAAGATGATTTGATTCATGAAGCTCTTGAACAACAGATGATCATGATGAAAACAAAGATCGATACCTTTTTCCATGCCGATCATGAAAACATTCGTGAACTGCTGCTAGCGAAGATTCAATTTATAAATGATATTTATGAAAGTCATAAAGATTTCTTTTTAGTCACCATTAAAGAAATGGGCAGCAAAGAGCTGGAATTTATGTATCCCTCGATATTTGAATATATTACCGAGGAGCTTGAAAAAGAGATTGCAACCATAGCTGATGATTCCATCACCGAGGATGAAATCAGAGGCATCGCGATGATCGCGAACAGTGTGCTGCTGACCATTATTCTTGAAAAAGTGAAAGCGGAGTGTTATGGACACCCTGTTAGACTGGACATGAAAAAGGAATTACTCGTTGAAATGTTGATTCGACTCTGGGGAAGTTAGTATAAGAAATACGAAAAAAAGAGAGGTGCATGCAATGAAATGGATGGAGAAGAAAATGGAAGACATCTTTAAGACGCTTCAAACGAATAGAGAAAAAGGCTTAAGCAGTAAGCAAGCAACGGAGATGCTTCAACAAAAAGGATACAATGAGTTTGAAGAAGAGAAGAAAGAGAGCATATGGGCGAAGCTATTGCATCAGTTATCAGAGGTTACGACGTTAATCCTGATCGCAGCGGCCATCATTTCCACTTATCTTGCGGTGACGGCGGGGCATGACTATGCAGAGCCTATCGTTATCATCGCCATCGTTGTATTGAATGCGGTGCTTGGCATCCGTCAGGAGCTTAGTGCGGAAAAGGCTTTAGATGCTCTTAAAAATATGAATACTCCTGTGGCAAAGGTTGTGCGTGATGGAATATTGCAGCCAATCAATGCTAAAGAGCTCGTACCTGGTGATATTATCGTGGTCGAAGCTGGAGATATGGTTCCAGCCGATGCCCGTATTATAGAGAGTTCCAACTTGCTTGTTGAGGAATCTGCCTTGACGGGTGAGAGCGTTCCATCGGAGAAAAATGCAAATGCAGAGGTGAAAGAATCCGCTCCTCTCGGAGATCGAGTGAATATGCTCTTCTCTGGCTGCTTGGTCACCAATGGACGTGGCAGAGCGGTTGTCGTAGCAACCGGGATGGAGACAGAGATGGGTAAGATCGCTTCCCTTCTCAACAATACGAAGAAGAGCAAGACTCCACTTCAGAATCGTCTTATGGAGCTTGGGAAGAAGCTAAGCGTCGTTGCTGTGATATCCGGTGCGATTGTCTTCACGATTGGTCTCATGCATGGCGAGACGATGATGGAAATGTTGATGACGGCTGTATCCTTAGCGGTAGCTGCCGTACCGGAGACGTTGCCTGTTATCGTAACGATCACCCTTGCATTTGGCATTCAGAATATGGTGAAGAAAAATGCAATCATTCGCCGCATTCCAGCCGTAGAGGCACTTGGCAGCGCGTCGGTTATCTGTTCAGATAAGACGGGAACGCTGACACAGAATCAGATGACGATTAAACAGATCTGGGCTGTATCTCATGAGCCGAAGGAAGACATTGCCGTATTTAATGACATAGAGATCGAGCTTGTAACATTATTCAGCCTCGCAAGTAATGCATCCATTGAAGTAAAGGATGGCGAAGAAACGATTATCGGTGATCCAACCGAGTCCGCGATTATTCGTTTGATGCAGAATAAAGGGATGACAAAATCAGAGCTTGAAGCGAAGTATCCGCGTGTACATGAGCTTCCATTTGATTCTTCACGGAAGCTGATGACGACGGTACACCGTACAGCAGACGGCTACATCTCTATCACCAAGGGTGCATTCGACCGTATTCCGTTGGATCCGAATGCAGCATGCACGAATCAGCACCAAGCACAGGCGAATCAAGTTCACGATCAATTCGCAGAGCAAGCCCTCCGCGTGCTTGCGCTGGGATACAAGCACTATGATGAGCTGCCTGAGAAGCTGGACGCAGAAGAGTTGGAGCAGGGTCTTCGCTTTGCTGGTCTCGTAGGGATGATTGATCCGCCGCGTCCGGAGAGTAAGGCTGCGGTACAAGCCGCGAAGGATGCAGGGATTAAGACGGTCATGATAACAGGAGACCATATGGCAACGGCGTCGGCTATTGCCCGTGAGATTGGCATTCTGGAAGAGGGCGACCTCGCGATATCCGGTGCGGAGCTTGAGCGCATGTCGGATGAGGAGCTCACGCGTAAGGTTAAAGATATTGCAGTATACGGTCGTGTATCTCCAGAAGATAAGATTCGTATCGTACAAGCTTGGCAGGCTAATGAAGCTGTGGTAGCGATGACAGGCGACGGGGTCAATGATGCTCCTGCCTTGAAGGCTGCAGATGTCGGGACGGCAATGGGAATCACCGGTACAGATGTAGCGAAGAGCGCTTCGGACATGGTATTGACCGATGACAACTTCGCAACGATTGTCGATGCCGTTGGTGAAGGAAGACGTGTATACGAAAATATTCGCAAGACGATCTACTTTTTGCTAAGCTGTAACTTCTCTGAGATCATGATCATGATAATTGCTATTATGCTAGGTTGGGGAGCACCGGTAATCGCTATTCAATTGCTCTTGATTAACGTCGTAGCTGATGGTATCCCAGGCTTCTGCTTGAGCCGCGAGAAGATGGAGCCTGATACAATGCGCCAGAAGCCAATAGCGAAGAATGCAGGCATATTCTCGAATGGTTTAGGCAAGAAGATTGCCCTTCAAGCAACGATTTACACGATCCTGACGTTAGTTGGCTTCTATGTAGGAAACTTTGTGCAAATCTCTGATCAAGTTGGACCGTCATATGAAGTAGGGCAGACGATGGCATTTGTCATCTTGGGCTGGTCCTCTGTCGTTCATATCTTCAATGTGCGAAGCAACACTTTGTCGATCTTCACAATCGGGTTCATGTCCAATCGTCCATTGTTCTGGTGTGCGATGTTGTCACTAGCTATCGTGTTTGGTGTAGCGGTTATCCCAGCGTTGATGGACATCTTCCATCTCGTACCGCTTAGCTTGACACACTGGGCACTGATTACGGTTCTGTCCATCTTCCCGCTTATCGCTGTCGAACTTATGAAGCTAAGAAAGCGTGCGCAGCTAAGAGCACAATGACAACGATCTAACCCATTCAATAGTAAAACCAGAACGGATGGGTCACAAATGTTGGAGTTATACTGATCATAATCTCAGTTATTCCATGTGAATAATTATATTAATAGCCGTCTCTTGAATCGAACATTCGGGAGACGGTTTTTTATGTGCTGCGAATTTATAGAAATGAAAATGGTTCCCTTTCATAATGAGTGTATAAGAATAGACAAATCATTGATTCCCGTCAAATCTTTGTCATTCTGCAGAAGGAGTAGTGATCTCCAAATGAAACGGAAATTTGGACTGAGGTTCTTTAAGCCAACAGAAAGTTATTCAGGCAACTGGTCGATTCTCGAGGAAAAGGATCGTACATGGGAGGACATGTATCGCGGGCGTTGGTCGCACGATAAAGTCGTACGTACTACGCACGGCGTCAATTGTACGGGATCCTGCAGTTGGAAGGTATTTGTGAAGAACGGAATTATTACATGGGAAAATCAGCAGATCGATTATCCATCATGCGGTCCGGATATGCCTGAATTTGAACCGCGCGGCACACATTATTTTCGTAGAGGGAATTAAGGAAGCGCTGGAGCCCAAAGTGGTCATTGTACGCACGAAGGGGAAATGGGATTGGTTGCAGAAAGTATCGAATATCATTCAATACTTGTCTTGGCATATAAGGATGCGGATATCAATCGGGACGAAGATATAACGGTGCTGGGCAATCAGGATGAAGCTTGTATAGATGAATGGATGTTAGACTATTTAGAAGGTGAGCGTTAAATGAAGCAATACGAGATTATCGACGGCCCCCTGAATGTTGAGCATGTTATGGAATTTGTACTGCATCCAGGTGCAGGCGCTGTGACGACGTTCACGGGTCGTGTACGAGAGTGGACACATGGTGTGAGAACGTTATACTTGGCTTATGAGGCCTATGTGCCGATGGCGGAAAAGAAACGAGCGAGGTCAATACAGTATAATGAGATTATTGGCACAAGTTGATGTGTGCTGGGTTCAGGGAAGCAAGTTAACCGTGAACTCCGGCCATGTGTTTCAAAATATGAATACGCCGGAATAGTATAAAGAGAGAGGGAGGCTGTAATATGACCATAGAACCAATGCGTGATCAGTTGCGCCGACCGATACGCGATTTGCGCATTTCAGTCACCGATCGCTGCAATTTTCGCTGCACATATTGCATGCCGAAGGAAATTTTCGGTTATGACTTTATGTTCTTACCGAAAAATGAACTGCTGACCTTTGAAGAGATCTGCCGTGTGGCACAACTATTCGCTTCTCTCGGTGTGAAGAAGATTCGTTTAACTGGCGGCGAACCCTTATTGCGAAGCGATTTACCGGTATTAGTGGAGATGCTTGTTCATATTGACGGGATCGAGGATATCGGATTGACCACCAACGGTCTTCTCCTGAAGCAGTACGCCCAGCAATTATATGATAAAGGTCTGCGCAGATTGAACATTAGCTTGGATGCGCTGAATCCGGAGCTTTTCGCACATATGAATGGGCGTGAGATTAAACCTGCTGCTATATTGGAAAATATTGAGCATGCGAGAAAAATAGGCTTCAAAATTAAAGTGAACATGGTTGTGCAAAAAGGTGTAAACGAGCAAGAAATCCTGCCTATGGCAGCCTACTTCAAAGAACAGGGAATCACGCTCTGTTTTATTGAATTCATGGATGTAGGGAATGACAATGACTGGAGCTTTGAGCGTGTTGTCACCAAAAAGGAGATTTATGAACGACTGTGCGCTACCTACGAATTGGAACCTTTAGAGCCCCATTACTATGGGGAGGTTGCACAACGATATCGATACACAGACTGTAAAGCCGAGATTGGCTTTATTACCTCCGTATCGGAGTCGTTCTGTTCGACATGTACGCGTGCGCGGTTGTCATCGGAGGGGAAATTTTATACCTGTCTGTTCGCTTCGCAGGGATTTGACTTGCGAGAACTGATTCGCGGAGGTGTGGCGGACCATGAAATCCTTGCCGCTATTCGCGGTTTGTGGGAGAAGCGGAATGACCGCTATTCGGATGAACGTACCGAACAGACGGCGAAACAGCGAAAAAAAATAAACATGTCCTATATTGGCGGGTAGAAGAGGTTGCTGTATGACAAAGAAGGAACAACCGCTCTATATGTTCACACGCAAAGCGGTTGTTCTTATGGAAAATGATTAACTTGCCATAGCTATTATTGAAATAAACGATAGCGTGTTGATGATAATATGTGACGGATTGTAATATGAAGTGCGACACCTAGAAAAAAGAAAGCCCATGTTAGTTTCGTGTAAAATGGAAGTTACCACACCACCATAGATACAGGAGAACCCAACATGAGCTATTCCCATCTTAGCATAATTGATCGTGGACAACTAGAGATATTAAATAGACTAGGTTGGTCTGCAAGAGCCATTGCTCGCCATTTAGGCCGTCACCATTCCACCATCGCTCGTGAGATCAAGCGTGGGTTCGTGAATCAGGCTTACGAAGCGAAGTCCTCCCATCAAGCTAGTCAGGATCGTAGAAGAGAGAGCAAGCCTAGAGGGAAGTCTCTTCGCAACTGGCGGAAGAACTGCAGACAGAGCTGAAACAAACCTGGTCTCCTGAGCAAATTGCAGAGAAACGACGAGAGGACAAAAGAGCCTTCGTATGCTTCAAAACGATCTACCGTTGGATCTACTCTGGATGGCTTGTAGCAGGAGATTTACAGGTGCTTCGGCACAAAGGAAAGCGCCATAAGCCGGTCGAAACACGCGGACGATTTATGGTGGGTACATCCATCAGCAGCGACCAAAGGGGATTCGCAAACGAGAGAGCTTTGGCCACTGGGAGCTCGACACGGTCGTCTCCAGTCGAGGGAAAAGTAAGGCCTGCGTAGCAACTTTCATTGAGCGTAAAACGCGGATGTACGTGGCACTAAAAATACCGGATCGCACGGCGTACCCTATGGAGGTGGCGTGTGGTGTTGTGACAAGCCAGTATCCAAAGGCTGCCTTTCAAAGTGCTACAGTAGATCGAGGCAAAGAATTCGCTTGCTACCATGCCTTGGAGCAGCACCTTGGATTTAAGGTGTACTTCGCTGATCCCTACTCGTCATGGCAACGTGGCGCCAATGAAAATGGTAATGGCCTCTTACGAGAGTTTTTTCCAAAGGGCCATGATTTTGCTACGGTCACGGATGATGAACTGGCTCACGCCATTCGTCTGATTAACCATCGACCTAGGAAGTATCCTAGCTGGAAAGCGGCTCACGAAACCTTCATGGAAGAAGTGTCGCACTTGGCTTGACAATCCGTCAAATGAAAAAAAGGGTATCATACTTGGATTGGCTCTATCTTCATTAGACAAGTGGGGTTCTCAGTATAACAGCTCGGAGTCTTTCAAAGAGGCAGATATTTCACAAGTCTCTCTGTGTAAGGATTCTTGCACGGGGAGGTTTTGTAGCATGGATTATGAACGTCTTTCGTCAACCTTCAGAAATCGGGTTTCCATGGAGATGCCCTAACTGCTAACCTGCTGACAAGAAGTGAGATGAAGGAAGTGATTGATAAGGACACGGACTTTATGCGATATTTAAAATAATTGGTGCTTATTCTTTCGAGGAAGAGATTTTCGTTGTTAGATTGAACAATAAGGAGTCATTATCCCTCTAATTTTCCCAACCTCTCAGCGCGGTCGATCCAGATCTAACCTTACAGCCATGAGGGATACGGTCAATTTGAGGGCGGTTTCTGTAGAAATTCATATCGGTTGGGAAAATAATGGCGAAACCCGCGTCGTTGTAGTAAAATGAACGTATTCAATTTTTAGAAAAGCCTGATTTTTCTAGGGTTTGACTGTAACAAGAGATGTATTGAAATTACCTTGTAAACTAACAGCGTAAACAAAATTGCGAGGTTTGACTGTAACAAGAGTTGTATTGAAATTAAGTCATGATATTGGCAAAGTCCACAATATTAAAGTTTGACTGTAACAAGAGTTGTATTGATACCTATTTCTTAGAGTTTCTGTTTATCTGTAACAAGAGTTGTATTGAATTCTTTTGTAGAAGTGTACTAAAAACCGTCGAGGCAAATGCTTCGGCGGTTTAATTTTGGGGAGGCTTATTGCTGGTGACGATTCTGTAGGGTAGGAGTAGGGATGGAAGGGTTGTAATTATCATGGATGAGCAACGGGATCTTAACCACAGCTTTCTAATGTACGATGTATAAAGAGGGAACTTATGTTTGGTGACAAGTAGTTGTCATATGTATAATTTAAAATAAGGATGCAAAGCATTTCGCTACAATGAAAACTACTATTTATTCTATAAAAGAAAACTAATATATATAGTAAAAATGACATTTTACAAATATAGGACAAGGTGATATTGTTAAAGGAGGAAATTAACGCCACGCGTTATGGTTTGATTTGCTAGAATATTTATAGCAAAAAATTTCAATGCGTCTTAGTTCCAATAAATTTTACGCTACAGTTTTTTTATAAGGCGTACTTTTTTATTCAAGGTTTACTTCATAGTTGTTTTATCTTTACAGATTTCTACTATACAGCCTCGTTATCATTGTCTGCAATAGGCTAATATATTCATTCTACTTAGGAGAGGGGAACGATATGTTCTATGAACTGAAGGCCACTGTTATTCTGAAGCAGGCGGGCCATCACCTTGAGGTGCCAGAGCGCATTGGTGCGTGGATTGGAAAGGCAAGTTTGCATGATCCAGTACTAAAGCAAACTCATTATGAAACCGCGTACAAACATTATGTGTATGGATCACCGTATCCTCGAGAACAAGATGGAGTGTACAAACAAGGCAGGGCATATGTCATTGTCATACGGAGTTCGATCGAACAGACGCTAAGACGTATTTCTGCCGCACTACAAGTGTTGAGAGAAGATACTTATATTGAGCTTCTCGCTGTGTCGGGTGTGTATAGCAAACAATTGGCTCATATTACCGAGCTAACGACGGTGACCCCAGCGATTGTTACCGTGGATAACAAGCCGTGGGTATCCGGTGGAGATATTGAGCTGCTGTTGAAACAGATACATTCTAACGCAGAGAAAAAACGAAATAGCCTGTACCCTGATGAGCCGGTTCGACTTGATTATTATTTTGCAGAGGGCATTCAGGTGTTGAATATGAAACCGATTGCTTATTGCTATAAAGGCCGCAAGTTGCTCGGCAACAAGCTTCGCTTGCTTATACGTGAGGATGCGTTGTCGCAGCAACTGGCGCATGTGGTGTTGGGGTCGGGGATTTCGGAGAAGAATTCAATTCTAGGAGCGGGCTTCTGCCTTGCTAAAGGTCTGGAATGATGCAGAAAGGAGGCGAAATGGATGTTGCAAGATGTATCAGACAGCTATTTGTTGGCCAAAGAGAAATTTCCCGATATTGTCTTTGATTGTCACCGCCCGAAGGAAGGGCTATATGTGCGATTGCAACTTGACCAGAGTTGGGACGAGCAGTGCGATAGTTTCGAGCAGAATCATCTATTAATATATGCGAAAGAAGATATAGCTCCCGCTCAAAAAGAAATATACGAGTGGTTCAGAATGCGGGACTATTATAGTTCTCTTATCACGATGAACAAGGCGGTTGACACCGGGAAACAAATCCATAGCAATAATCCGTTCGCACTTTATGCCAAGCGTGAAGTGTTCTTGGATGAGAAACAAGGCAGCACATCCACCATGCAGGAGCATGTGAATCGGTTCCTCGGCATGACGCTGCCGGATCAGGTTCGACAGAAGTGGAATAGCCTTATTCCGAAGAAATCAATTTCCCAAAAAGGCGCTGATCCCATAACGCCCGAAGCTTTGTTCGCGAAGACAGAGTATGCAGTTGCACTGGATTATTTGGCAAGTGACTTGCGAAGCGGACGTGTTGATGAGATTGCGGCATGGTATGCCGCAAATTTAGGGCAGCTAACTGAATTCATTCGAAGCATTGAGTTTAAAAACTACATAAAGTTATTTTTTACTATTACTCAAGACGACTCCACCTTAGACTCACTATCATGCGAGAACATTTATAGACAAGAGTACATCCTTTATACCATACCTAAAATTTTCAATAGCAACGATTACAATCAATTGGTTGACGGACAACTAGTTGGATTACCAAGCTTTAATGTCAGTATGAATAGCAAAAAACCGTTTAATGAGCACAAAAGCATGCGGGTGCAGGTGCCTGTCCGTGTGACCTTGCAAGAGGCTATCTTGATGAAGCAAGCTTCAGAATGGCTCCTTTCGAAGCCGAAGTATGTAATGAACAAGTTCTCATACGAGAGCGATTTTACGATAATTCCCGCTTCTAGGCCTCAGGGAGCTTATCACGTCTATGTGGACGGAAAAGAGAATGAAGTGCTTGATTATGAAAACGTCCCTTTCCCTACGGAGATGTCAATAAAGATCAGGATTCAGAATGTGCTGGGGACCACATCAGGGAAGGACAAGGATAGGAAAGAGTATCCTTATATCGAAAATACCGAACAGCTGCAGAGAGAAATCAGTCGTCATTTTTTCAGAGGACGCATGAATGGACAATTTGTGCGTGATGAACCGAAGCCTAAGCACAAAGATTTTACTTCCGTGATGGCGGCATTGTTTATGCAGAGCAGACAGGCCTTTCATGACTGGTTATTCAAGGGGACGGAACTGACGATTCGTCCGCTTTTTGCACGCACCACGGTGCGGCTCATTGAGGAACAAATGCTGCATGTGGAACCTGCGGGGCAGAACAAAGGGAATCAGCTGGATTTGCGCTGGCTTGCGGATGCAATGAACGTCAGACTGTCGTTGATCTCTTATTTAGAACGGAACGAAGGAGGAAGGACTATGTCGGATCGGATTACCGGAGTGATGGACTCGTTGAAGGATAATCTGGCGGTTGGATGTGAAAATATTTGCAAGGATGATATGGAGTTTTATTTCTTGGCTGGTCAGCTTGCATATTACCTTAAGAGCCAATCAGAGACCCAACAAAAGAAAGGGGATCTGTTAGAGCCGTTTCTTATGGCTAGACGCAGTGATCAGTTGAAAAAACGACTGGAAGAAGCCTATATTCTGCACAAGCACAAGATTAGGTTACATCATGAGAAATTTAATCGAGCATTCTCAAGTGTATTTGGCTATAAACCGGAGGCCGGATTAGAGGGCGATGCCAGAGAAATGTTTATGGCCGGCTTGTTTGCGGAGAACTGGTTCTATGAAAAAGGTGAGAAGTCGAGTATGGATAAAGTAAAATCAATTGATGAAGGAGCGGATCTCAATGGCGAAGAAGAATAACCGGGTCGTAGGGTTGATTGGAATTGTGAGCAGAATGGCCAATTGGAATGCAGATTTTACAGGCTTGCCGAAAACGATAAGCAATGGACAAATATTCGGGAGTGATAAAGCGCTGAAGTATAGCATCAAGCGATATTGGGAAGAAGAAGGTCGCAAAGTGCTATATATTCGTTCATATAAGTTAGGCAACGGAAAGGGGAAAGATGTAGACAAATTGCAACCCCGGGCGTTGGATGAACGGTATGAGGATTTATTTGGAGAAAAAGTGTCTTCAAGTTCTTCGGAAGTATTAAACCGGTTGTTTCAATGCGTGGATGTCATGAATTTTGGTGCTACTTTTGCCGTGAAAGATCAAAATATTGGATTAACGGGTCCTGTACAAATTGGACAAGGTTTCAATAAATGGGACAGTGCTGCTGTTGAGGTACAGGATATACTATCTCCTTTCCGCAACTCCAATGAGAAGAGCGTTGACAGGGACGCCACTTCGATTGGAAAAAAGACAACGGTAGATGAAGCCCACTACATCTATCCATTCTCAGTCAATCCGAAGCATTATGACCATTATACGGAACATCCCGGAATGGAACAATTCGAGGGATACACAGAGGAAGCGTATGAAGCCTTCAAGCAAGGTGCGTTGATCGGGGCAACCATGCAGAACACGAACAGCAAGTCGGGAGCGGAGAATGCCTTTGCACTGTTTATCGAATTCAAGGATAATGTGCCGGCTTATATGCCTAATCTCGATCCCTACGTCAAAGTCAGAAAAGATAAAGAGCGTACCGTGTACGATCTAACAGCCATTGATCCTCTATTGGCCGATGTAGACGAGCATATCGAACGCGTAGAAATTTACGTCAATCCTTATGCGGCGGATATCGAACTTTCCTCTCCTCGGGCGCATTTCTTCAATATATTTACGCGCACAGCTATTACTCAGGGGAATCATGGGATTGCTTATCAGCGATAGGGGGGGAGGACGATGAGGGCGCTCCGTTTTGAACTCCGGGGAGAGACAGCGTTTTTCAAGAAGCCAGATGTCAATGTACATGCCTACTTTACCTATAGTCACATACATAAGGTAGCTCTGTACGGGTTGCTTGGCGCGATTATCGGTCTTGGTGGATACGCTCAACAGCATGAACGGAATTCCTTGCTGGCTAGAAGCCCTAAGTCGGAAGGCAATGCAGCAATTTTTCCGGTATTTTACGAGGTGTTTCGAGATGCTTGGGTCAGTATTGTTCCTCATGGGGATCGCGGGTATTTTTCGAAAAAGATTCAAATCTTCAACAATACAGTTGGTTACGCTAGTCAGGAAGCAGGTGGCGTGCTGAATGTGCGGGAGCAGTGGCTGGAGCGCCCGCATTGGACGGTATATGTAGCTGATTATGAAGGACTGTCGCGAGCCACATTTGAAAGACTCGCTGATTATATTCTGAACTCCAAGGCGGAATACATGCCGTATTTGGGGAAAAATGATCATCCTGCCACGATCCTTAAACCCAGTCTGATTGAGATCGAGAAGCCGGAAGAAGCGCCTTATTATATCGATTCTCTACGATCTGCTCATATTGGCAGTAATGCTCGCGGTACAATTAAGAACAGAGGGTTGCAGAGCTTCTTTAAGGAACATATGCCGATAGGGATGAACGCAGAAAATAACGGATATATGATGAAACCGTTGGTGTTCACCAACCATGAGATCGATTCGGATACGTTGGAAGAGGAAGATTGGAATAGGTTGTATGTAGATGGGGAGCAGACTTTGTACTTTATTTAACTGAGAGCAAAATTCACCCGCAGCTGGAGAGGATGATCCTTTCCAGCTGCTCCTTTCAAGGGAGAGGAAACAATGCCAAATGATTCTCGGATCACGAAGTGGCTGACGGACGAAGCGATAGGCAGGTTACATGCACATCACCCTGATGATGGAAGCAACCGACAAGCTGAGACACTCGAAGAACATAGTGATCTGGTTATGTACTATGCAAAGATGCTGATGAGTGACAACGGGGTAGGTGCCGCTGTGGATCGGGCACTGGAACGGATGAAGATGGACGGTGAGGACTTGGGTGAGCCAGTTCTGGAACTGATCCGAGGATATTTCGCCCAAGCGATATATTTGCATGATCTCGGCAAAGTGAACCCTGCTTTTCAGTGGAAGAAAATGAAGAATGGAGTAGTAGGGCAGCGCGGCAAGACAGGAAGCAGTCATCATTCGATGCTGTCTGCGTTGCTCTACTTGCATATATACTTGTCTGAATTGCGCGTCATGGAAGCATCCGGGGAATTGGCAAAAGGCAGGCGTCGTAACAAAAAGGTGTTTGCTTTTTTACGGCATATTCTTTTTACATTTGCCTATGTCATCTCGCGTCATCATACCTATTTGGGCAACATGGAGGAACCGGATGGGGAACAGTTAACTGCTTTTGAGAGAGACATTCATCGTATGTATGAGCACGTACAGGAACATCCAACTTATGTACACTATTATCGGGATAAAGAAGCTTTGATGCTGAGTACTACCTTATTTCATGATATTGTAGCAGCCAGAAATGAGCGCTTTAAGGATATGCATCCTCCATTTCCCATGTATAGCCTTGTTAAGCTTCTCTATTCCACGATGGTATCATCTGATTTCCGCGCTGCTTATCAATATAAGGAGCAGAAGTCGCCCCAAATGCAATATTTCGGGGAGAACCTGCCGCTGCAGCCCGTGTTAGAGGCGTATCAGCAAGGAAAATTATATAAAGGCATTATGATCTATAAAGATAACCCGGAGATATCGGAATTAAGTGAGATGAATCGATTACGTGCAGCGTTATTTCTAGAGACCGAAAACCGTCTACTGGGAGGGCTGCATGAAAATGTCTTTTATCTCGAGGGACCGACTGGATCGGGTAAGACAAATATGTCGATTAATTTGGCTTTACAGCTGTTGAACAGTAATCTCGGTCTAAACAAGCTGATTTATGTGTTTCCTTTTAATTCACTCATTGAACAAACGAAGGAGACATTAGACGGCATTTTTGCCCAGGAATCGTTGGGGGATTATAAAGTAGAGGTTATTAATTCCATCACACCTATGGTTACGGAAAAAGAGCGGCAGGCAGTACAGGAACAGGACAAGGATAGATGCGAGCCCGAGCATGACTTCAAATCGATACTACTGCAGCGTCAATTACTTCAATATCCAGTGACACTTACCTCTCATGTGAATTTTTTTACCTATTTATTTGGCACCGGGCGGGAGTCAAATCTTGCATTTGCTCATCTGTGCAACAGTGTCATTGTTCTGGACGAAATTCAAAGCTACCGCAACTTATTGTGGAAAGAAATCATTCACTATCTTCGCTCATTTGCAGAGATACTGAACATTAAGTTTATTATCATGTCGGCTACATTGCCGCAGCTTGATCAATTGCTGGAACGTTCGGATGAAGAAAGGTTAGCAGAAACCTATTCTTTGGTGCAAAATCGGGAAATTTACTTTTCCAATCCGCTTTTTTGCAATCGGGTGCAGCTTCATTTTGAATGGTTGTCAGAAGGAAAGATAGAGGTCGAGCAACTATTGGAGCGAGTCGTTGAGGTATTTCATGAACGTAAGAAGAGGGGGAGCGGTAATCGAATACTGATAGAGTTTATAAGCAAAAAATCAGCCCGTGTTTGTTATGATTTGATTCGCGCCAAAGTTGGCAATATCCCTGTCTATGAGTTGACCGGAGACGACAGTCACTTTTACCGGAACAAGCTGTTGAAGCTGCTCGGGAAGGATGGGAGCGGAAGCTTTATATTGCCAGAGGTTATAGTTGTTGCCACCCAAGTGATTGAAGCCGGCGTGGATATTGATATGGATGTAGGTTTCAAAGACATTTCACTGCTGGATAGTGAAGAACAGTTTTTGGGGCGCATCAACCGTTCCTGTGACCGTTCGGATTGTCATTCATACTTCTTCGATATGGACAAGGCGGGCACCATTTATCGTAATGACTGGCGAACGGAGCATGATCTCCATCACGCGACCTATCAACAAATGCTGCTTCATAAAGACTTTAGTGAATTTTATCAATTGAACATGCGGCGAATAAATGAGTCGCGACAGCGGTCTGACCAGAGCAATTGGTTTTATTTTAGGAACAATGTACAGACGTTGAACTTTCCGGCATTGAAAAAGCATATGGAGCTTATTCCAGACAAAAATGTATCGTTGTTTCTTAATTGCACGCTTGAAACAGAGGATGGCCCGCTAAGCGGTGAAGAGGTGTGGAATGAGTATGTGCGATTAGTGACTGACCGAGTGATGGATTATTCCGAACGAATGGTGCGGTTATCTTTGGTTCGACATCAGATGAATTATTTTACCTATACGTATCGGGTGGTGAATGGAGAAACACCGTGCATATATTCCGAGCGGATTGGGTCGCTGTACTATGTTCCTAATGGAGACGAATACATGGATTGGGATGAGTCGACAAATACGATGAAATTCAATCGATTAGCTTACGAACAGGCTGAGAGGGGGCCTTTACTGTGAAGATAACGGGTACGATGGTGAATTATTATATCCATTGTCGCAGACAATGCTGGCTGTTCGCTAATGGAATGAAATTGGAGGATGATAGCGAGGATGTGCGTATCGGGAAGATAATGCATGAGTTGCAAAGCGAAGGCAAACGCAACCGGGAGGTAGCGATTGACGGCATCAAGGTAGACAAGCTTACGGATCAGTATGTGACGGAAATAAAGAAATCCGATGCCGATGTGGAGGCTACGAAGTGGCAGACATTGTACTATATGTATGTTCTGAAGCAGAAAGGGATGGAACGCAAAGGAATGCTCCAGTTTATCGAACGCAACAAGGGGACGGGGAAAACGATTGAGCTAGAGTTGGATACGGAAACGGAGCAATCATTAGTCAAGATGCTGAATGAGTTGGAGGATTATATAGGTCAAGAGCAGCCGGAAATGGCTGTCCGAGAAAAGAAATGCAACCGTTGTGCCTATTACGCCTACTGTTTTCTATAAAAATAGGGGAGGGGAGTAAATGTCCAAGTCAAAGTCTGCTTCTTCGACAAGATATATTCGAACACCAGGCACGTTAGGACGAGAAGATAATTCATTAACTTTTCGCAGTGAAAAGGGAATTGTGCATTTGCCGATTCATGGGATAAAAGAGCTCTACTTGTTAAATGAAGTTTCGCTGAATAGCAAGTTATTTTCATTTTTATCAGCTGCGGGGATTACCGTCCATTTTTTTGATTATTACGGTCATTTCAGGGGGAGCTTTTATCCTAAAGAAGCCAGGGTTAGCGGGAAAGTGAAGCTTCTGCAGGCCAAGGCTTGTCTGGAACGAAGAATGCCGATTGCCAAAGCATTCGTTATTGCTATTGCGCTCAATATTCACGAAGTGCTGTATCATTATTATAAGCATGGCAACAAGGAAATTAAGCCTTATTTGGATTGGCTGAAACAAGATGTGCCCCGCCTGTTGGATAAAATCCACGATATTCCCCGTCTGCTCAGTGTGGAGGGTGAGGTGTGGCGGCGATTTTACGATTCTTTTAAGACGTTTTTGCCTGTGGATTTTAAGATGAATAAGCGGGTTAAGCGACCGCCGGATAATCCTTTGAATGCCATGATCAGCTTCGGCAATATGATTCTGTACACCAAAACGATAACCCAAATTTATCATACGCATCTCGATCAAAGTATTAGCTTTTTGCATGAACCGAGCGATCGGCGATTCTCATTAAGTCTTGATCTATCGGAGCCGTTCAAGCCGTTAATCGTATATCGAACGATATTTGAACTTGTCAATAACCGCAGAATACAGGTGGGAAAGCATTTCGAAAAACAGTATAATTACTGTCTTTTGAATGAAGCGGGTCGGGATGTGTTCGTAAAAGCTTTGGAGGAACGGATGGAGCAGGTGTTCGATCATGGGACGTTAAAGCGGAAAATCAGTTATTTAACTGCGATTAAATATGACGCATATAAATTAAAGAAGCATATTGTTGAAGGAACACCTTTTGTGCCTTTTCTTGCTAAGGAACGGAGGTGAGCAGGTATGGCTAAGAACTATAACTATGTCATTCTAGTCTATGATATCGGTGAGAAGCGTGTAGGACGTGTATTCAAAATATGTAAAAAATATCTTGTCCATTTTCAAAAATCGGTTTTCCGTGGAGAGATCACCCCTGCTAATCTATTAAAATTAAGAGGTGAATTGAAGAAGGTAATTGAGAAGGAATCGGATTTTATAGCGATATTTAAAATGACAGGCGATTACGTATTCGATGAGGAGATTATTGGTGTTAGATTGAACAATGCAGAGTCTCTACTCCTCTAATTTTCCCAACCTCTCAGGGTACTCGATCTTGGTTTAGTCCTAGCGCTGCAAGGGATTTGGGCGATTAGAGTGTAGTATTGGAATAAATCGATTTCGGTTGGGAAAATAATGGTGAAACCCGCGTGGTTGTAGTAAAATGACTATATTAGCTTATTAGGAAAACGTGATTTGACTAGGGTTTGACAGTAACATGAGATGTATTGAAACAAGCGTGAAAGCATGTCCTCCCAACGCTTCCGGTGCGTTTGACAGTAACATGAGATGTATTGAAACTTACAAATCAAATATCTAGGTAGGTGATCGGCGTGGCGTTTGACAGTAACATGAGATGTATTGAAACCAGAATACGGAACGGAAGAGTATTGGGAGATGGAAGGTTTGACAGTAACATGAGATGTATTGAAACATGTCAAATGCACGGGAGAGAATTAATGGAGCAATGGTTTGACAGTAACATGAGATGTATTGAAACCCGCATCCAATATAGCCGCCTGGAACACACCAGCCTGTTTGACAGTAACATGAGATGTATTGAAACGTATGACAGGAAGGATTATACAGTCCCTGACATTGCGTTTGACAGTAACATGAGATGTATTGAAACAATTTTAGGGCTAGTCCATTTGTTCGCTGTCATCATGTTTGACAGTAACATGAGATGTATTGAAACATAACTCCAATCGGAGGATATGCCATTGGATTGCATGTTTGACAGTAACATGAGATGTATTGAAACGCGACAACCTGCTCGTCGGTGAGTCCCATTTCTCCGGGTTTGACAGTAACATGAGATGTATTGAAACGTTGTACCAACTCGTTATATAGTTCAGCCTTCTTCGTTTGACAGTAACATGAGATGTATTGAAATTCCGGCAGCGCGCGCCATACAAATGGCGTTGGGCTTGTTTGACTGTAATATGGGATATATTAAATAAGTTTCGAATAGCTCGCCGGGCTTACTAACCGTGAGGACGGATCCTTTACAGATGCGAAGAATTTTGAAGTTATGTCATCCCTTGGAAGGAAACGACCGCGGGTTCAAATCCCGCCATCTGTGCCATGTAGATGTAGATCATTTGGAGAGTACTCGCCTTGAAGCGAGAGGTAAAAGGTTCGAATCCATCCACAGGTGCCTATTATCGGGTCTTGGAAGTGCATGAACCCCCTGACCCGCATGTCACATTCCTCCTGTTGACCATCCGAAAGGGGGGCTTTTTCCGTCCAAAACACCCTTGAAATAGCCTCTGAAATAGCGAAAAATGGCCTGGTACGACTTTGGTGTATATGTATATATCTAAAATTACTGATTTTGACTAACTTTTATGTCTGTTTGTCTGTTGAACACTTATAGTGGTTACATAACAAAAAAGTCTTGATATAAAAGCTTTGAATGCAACCACTATTTATCCACCGTACAGGTGCCTCTGATTATGATATTTAGTTGAATGAGAGTGGCTTTGTATCTCGATTCACCAATGACCGTTAATGAATACTTTTACGGAGTCAACGAATCTGTGTTAAGCATATACTGAATTACATTGAATGCAATCAACAATAGCACAAAAGCTATCACGATTCTAATTATGATTTTTCGCTTAGAAGAACCTTTAGTTTTATTTTTTTCGTTCTGTTCATCCATAACAACACCTCCTCTAACTAAGAATATTAAATAACGGGCGACTTTATGAATCGCCCGTTATTTCTGGAAAATAATTAGAAGGTCATATATTTAGTCAGTTCTTTCTCTGTCACTTTACCGATACCTTCAATGATAATGTAAAAAGACATGGTACCGACGATGTTCGCATATCCACCTGTTTTCTCTGTGTTCACATGTACAGATGACCTTTCCTTGCTGTGTTCCCAGCTAGTTCCGGGGTGAAACCCGAAATAAGCACTATCTGTTCTAGGTGTGCCAACAATTTTGTCAGTTTTGTTGTTGACTTCACATATGACATACGCCTTCATCCATGTAACTCCGGTGTCGTTCCATGTCTTCTCATGTGTAACTGTGCGAGTTTCGTAGTCAGCGAGCGCTTTCACAGAGCTTGACTGATGTTCGACAGCGTTTTGTATCGAAGAAGTCAAATCATTATAATAATTCAATAATGCCGCATATTCGTCAACAGAGTTTACTTTAACATATCCGTTTGCACTGGATGCATTACGTAATCCTTGCGTTCCCTGTGCAGGATTTGCTGTTGAGAAACCATTAGCTTGAGCTACCTCTTCATAGGAATTAAACTTTCCTGCATACTTTGAGAAGTACTCGTTAGGAACAATGTCATGCACTGATAACGATTGTGCAGCAGTTACAACCTTTGCAGGAGCAGCCTCTGCTGAAGCCGATAATGCATAAACATTAAACACAATAGCACAAGCAAGTACAATTTTCTATATTCCCTTTTTTAAGCGGACATTGCATCACGCTTTTTATGGAGAAATAGCTAATATGAAGTGATACATCATTTATTTTCTATTGATGAAATGAAGAGTATCTTCCGAATTCAATATAATACCATATATAACTAAATATAACAAGATCAAAGACGTAAAATTCTTACTTGATTTCCTGAAATTTTAGTTAGCTTCACTCCTTTTCTGAAACTCCAAAAGATAAACATCCAATTCTTGACTCAATCTCACGACAGTTAAATCAGTGAAGCTCTTGTTATTATCTACTGCCTGTATCAATTGCAGCCGGATACTTTCAATTTTTTCGCTTAAGCAGTCATGCTTTTCATAACAATAGTAGAAAGGCTTAATTACTGGAACACCCTTTCGTATTTTATGACAGCGTAAATGGTTGGCGCGCTTCATCCATAAACTGTATCTTTTTTGATTGTACCAGAGGTTGGGTAATTATCGTTTTTATGTAATTAAATGAAACCTTCGTTTCAAAATACTTTTATAGTAAATCAATAAAGGAGAAACCATTATCATGGTCTCTCCTTTATTGTCTCCGTTCTACTCTTTACAGAATCCCAATTGACGATTTTAGTATTTTCACAATTACCAAATATGATCATTTACAAATGTGGTAACAAAGTCTGATCCCCAAAATGAAGCAGCCACAAGAATAATTCCAGCTAAAAACGAGTAATTAATTGACCGTTTGTTCATGTTCTTCCTCCTGTTCATTACATTGATTGTAAAGTATTTGGAGTTTTTTAAGATTAGCAATGCTCATTCCTTCATTACTGGTAATGTGTAAACTGACTACTAGATTGATGCACTCACGTTCCTTTTTAACTGCATTAACTCTAGAATATCTCAAAGCGCTTTTAAAAAAACAGTCTATTCCTTCTTCCGTACTCCCTAATGAAATATAATAATTCCCTTTTATTTTATAGTAATGTGCGACTTCCAGCTGCTTAAAAGGTGAGGTGTAAGGAATAGAAATTATTTTTTCTTCATAATTTAAAAGCTCTTCAATTGCCGAAAGATTATCATTTTGGAGATACAGCAGCATAAGCTGATTTAAAATGTGCAGCAGTGAATTTTGTCCACAACTTTTCAAACATTCTTGAAGTTGTTCTATAGCCAAATCCACATTTCCTTTTTTAGCATACAAAACAGCGGTCGTTACTTTTACGTTGTCTTTAATAAACGGAAACGGAAACTCACTATATCTAATCATATACTCTTCGCACATGTCATATTTGCCCAAGAAATAATAAGAATCACAGATGATACCATGTGCTTCAGCGCTCAAAATACTTTTTGTTGGATCTTCGTCGATTACTTTCTCACATAAGGCGATACTTTCCTCAAAACAACATAAATTGTAAGCATGAACCCCAAGTCTATAATGTAAGTTAACGCGCTCTTCTACCGATAAACAATGAGCATATTTCAAAATGTATCTACCTTTTTGATAGGTAGCGTTTAATTTACTGAAATCATTTCGTTCAATGAGATATTCTTGCATTAATCCTTTAGCGATATAAAACATAATTCCGTGGTCTCGTGAGTAATCAATGATGAGTTTATACAAAGATAATTTAATGGAGGTATCTTTTACGGAGTCTGTCGTTTGATACAGTTTTTCTACTAAATTTTCACTATTTTCCTTAGGTGATTCAAGGAATTTAGTCGCTATCTTAATAACTAACGAAGAGGGTATGGAAATTTCAAGTACTTTCAGTAATATTGAATACATCACATTTGCTTTGTGTCCTATCTCGATGTACAGTTCTACGATGTCATTACGGGGGATATCTAAAGCAGCAGCGATAGACAATATCATTTGAAAATCGGGGCGTTTAACCTCTCCATTTTCAATCCTTGACAGGCTGCCCTTATCAATGCCCACCAGTTCCTGTAATTTGTTTAAACTGATGTCTTTTTTTTGACGATAATACTGTATTTGCTCCCCCAAGCTTTTAGGCTTCGCAGCAACGGTACTCACAACTTCACCTTCCTTTGTGATGCAAGTAATTGACCACCTATAATTTACCATGGATTTTACGAAAGGTAAACAATTCTTAACGAATTAACCATTTTGTTCAAATATTCAGTAAAATAAGCAATGTTGCCAATTGAGTGCCCTCTGCGTAGATTCCGAGGGAGTAATCCTTCGTCTTATCAGTCTTATCCTCTTTGTCATATTGGCGTAACATATCCAATCTATGATTGCTTTGTAAGCACCTATGTACAAAGCGCATGCTTTCGAAGCGAGCTTTGCTTCGCTAAGCATTTAGGAGGAATATCATGATGAAAAAAACCATTTTAATTACCGGAGGGACAGGCTCTTGGGGAGGGGAGTTGATCAGTCAACTGTTGGTTTATCATCATCCGCAAGAAATTCGCGTCTTTTCGCGCAATGAAGCGTTGCAAGTGGCAATGAAGCAGCAGTTCAATGACCCAAGATTGAACTTCATCGTCGGAGATATCCGCGACAAGCAGGAAATCGCCCAAGCTTGCCAAGGAGTTGATGTGCTCTATCATCTTGCCGCGTTGAAGCATGTGCCGATCTGTGAGAATCAGCCGGACATTGCCTTGAAGACGAATGTAATCGGAACACAGCATGTCATTGAGGCAGCCATAGAGCACCGTGTCCAAAAGGTAATTTACGTGTCGACCGATAAAGCTTCCAATCCATCGAGTACATACGGGATTACGAAGGCTATCGGTGAGAAATTGATCATTCATGCAAATGCAAGAGATACGCAAACCCGGTTTGTCTGTGTGAGGAGCGGAAATGTTCTGGGATCCACCGGCAGCGTCATCCCGATCTTCAAGCATCAAATTCAGCATCAGCTGGAGGTTGGAGTGACAGACATGCGGATGACGCGGTTTTTCCTGACGCTGGAAGATGCCGTTCGCATGCTGATCGTTGCAACAGAGAAGAGCAGAGGCGGCGAAACCTTCATCATGAATATGCCGTCCTGCAAAATTATAGATATCGCGCAAGTCATGATTGAACAGTTCGGGACGGGAGACGTGCCAATCAAACAATTGGGCATGCGCCTCGGCGAAAGGCTCAATGAAACGTTAATTTCAGAAGATGAAAGCGGCAGGTCCATCCATTTCGATGATCAATACTTTGTTATTTTGCCTGCCTTTCCTATTGAAGGACTTCAGGAGCATTATGCTGACTGCCCTCCGATTTATTTTCAAAGCTATCATTCTGAAAGCTCGCTCATGACAAAAGATGAAGTCAGAAGGATGCTAAAAACGGGCGGTTTCTTGGCATGAATAAAAGAATTATATTTACGGGCGGCGGCTCTGCCGGACATGTTGCAGTGAACCTTGTGCTCATTCCCAGATGTATACAGGAGGGATGGGACATTCATTATATAGGCTCCGAGCACGGAATTGAAAGACAGCTTGTGGCCAAGTTCGAGCAGGTTCATTATCATGCCATCTCAACGGGGAAGCTGAGAAGATATTTCGCTTGGGCTAATGTCACTGATGTGTTTAAGATTATTAGAGGCGTATTTCAAGCTTGCGATTTGATGAAAAAGCTGAAGCCCGATCTTGTTTTTTCTCAGGGCGGTTTTATTCCACACGCAAGCGGCGGCACCCGGACAGGCCAGATTCTGAATGCCGAGAACTTTCAACAGGCCGGGTACGCCAAAATGTTGCTTGAAACGCATCTGACAGGCGGAAATTTTATGGAGAGCCTATTCGATGTCTACCAACATCGTGAAGCTTATATAAGGCAGATGAAATCAAGGGATGCCGAAGAAGCTTTAGCCGTGAACATGATCATGGGGCTAATCAAAGAGACAGTAGAGAAGAGCAGCCGTCATGAGGCATAATATCGAGAAGTGGTTGTTGGTTGCTTTTTTCGCTATAGTGATTATACTCTTCTTTTATGGGAAAACACGGCAGTGAACATCCAATTCTTATTACAAAAGGAGCCGGAACGATGATGAAATTGCTTCAATTTGCCCAAGAAGATTGTCCCTTGCATCTTAAAGAGCAGATTATATGGCTAATGAGGCAGCAATGGCCTCAAGCATTCGAAGGCAAGGGGGAGAATATAGACTGGCCAGAGAATCCGGCAACTCATCCAACATCTTTCGTATTGGTCGAGAACGATATCGTGATTAGCCATGTTGCCGTTCCAGGCAAGAATATTACACATGGAGGACTTACGTATAAAGCGTTTGGGCTAAGCGAGGTCATGACCAATCCTATTTACCGCCATCAAGGATTCGGTGTGAAGCTTGTACAAGAAGCAGCTTCGTATATCGAAAAAAATGAACCGGATATCAGCATATTTACTTGTGAACCTTCTTTAGTTAACTTTTATACGCAAGGCGGATGGGAATATCAAAAAAATGTGTGCCTTGTTGGCGGTACACGCAGCAAGCCTTTTCGCAGCGATTCTTTAGGGTTGTCTACCATGATGCGTTTTTTCTCGGATAAAGCGCAATGCAATCGTTGTGCTTTTGAGGAAACAGACGTTTATCTGGAGCTAGGTGAAGGGATGCTATGGTAGGTGGTGCCGGTGCAAGCCTCTCTGTGCAAGGTTTCTTGCGCAGGGAGGCTTTGTTGTGTGGCGGGATGTGCCGTTAGATTCAAATAGAGGAGAGAGAATGTTTTCTAAAAATGGTTGCGGACTTTTAAGTGCCTGTAAAATGTCCCGCGTGCGGTTATCGCCTTGAAGGCAAAGAAACGGAGTTCCGTGACTGTGGCTTGGCGTTGCAATGAATGACGGGATGAAAAGTGTATGAATAATAGAGGGATAAACGTTCTTGTCACATTGTGGCATATAATGCTACAATCAATAAATTGAATGACTAGTGTTTATGGAAAATGAGAAGGGCTCGGTTGAGCCCCGGTTTCTATAGATTATGACTTTTTCTTGCTCTTATTTTTATCCTTGTCATCGCCCTGATCATCATCTTCTTCCTTGTCTTCCTTCTCTTCGTGGAATTCGACGGCGGAATGTCCAGTGATGTAGTCGAACGGCGTGTAGTTGCTGTCAGGAAGGCCTTTTCCGGCAATGATCTTGGAAGAGATGATGCCCAGGAGCACCAATATAGGGATAATCAAGGAGAATATCATTATCGCACCGACGTCCATCCGGACACATCCTTCCTCTTTGTTTGTAGCTAGTACGAACTGGGCTGTTAATGGTTTCAAAAAATTAGTGGTAATTACATAAGAAAAATGGTGAATGACAGGTGACGCAGCAGGAAATAAAATATGGCATGTACACGATGTGCCTGGTGCAAGACGGCGATCGTGTGCTGTTGATCAATCGCCCCAATGAGCGCGGATTTCCCGGTTATTTGGGACCTGGAGGGAAGGTGGATTTCCCGGAAAGCTTATCGGAAGGCGTTATTCGAGAAGTGTATGAAGAGACGGGGCTTCGCGTTAAGAACCTGATTTATAAAGGGCTCGATGAGTACGTTGTCCCGCAAAAAAACTATCGGTACATGGTGTTCAACTATGTAGCAGACTCGTACGAGGGTGAACTGCTGGTCAATCCGCCTGAAGGTGAATTGGCCTGGGTATCCATCGATGAAGCGATGGAATTGCCGATGCAGCCTTGGTTCAAGAGACGGTTTCCTTTGTTCTTCGAACCAGGCACGTTTGAAATTTCGGTCGTGTGGGATGAGGATGCTAATGAGCCGATAGAGGAGAGCATTAAGATATTAAAGTAGATAAACTATCAGGAGACGCCTCTATGCATGTTGTATTGTTCATTATTTCGATGTTATTCCTGAGTCTGCTTGTTTCGGATCCTAATCCGGAGCACGCAATCCTCCCGGCGGCTATTTCGATCGTTACATTCGTATTTTCTCTCTTGTTTTGGCGAGATCATCGCTTGAATGACGAATTCTCCGACTGGATTGTCGAGAATCGGGAACGGTTGAAGCAAGACGGATTGATGTTCAACGGTATTCTTATCGATGCCCAGACTGAATTTATTCAGTACGAAGTATGCATTTCGGTCGCGTATATCAGTTATCGGGGTAAGACCGCCTATTATGTGAACGGACATCATTTCACATCAATGTACTCGTTGTTTTTTTCTATGTACTGCTTGATATTTGGATGGTGGGCCTTGCCGAAGGGACCTCTGAATACGATAAAGGCGGTTATGCATAATATACGAGTTCAGCCTCGGAAGCTTAATTCCGTGGTGAATGAGATTATCGTAAATCGTATGAAACCAAGTGCATGAAAGGATTCGAGAAACCATATAGACAGGTGATGGACAGATGCACAAATTATTACTTTTCATATGTTTCCTCTTCCTGCTTGGTTTAGGCAACAGCATATATCGGCAAGATATGAGCAATGCGATATTCCAGATCGTCATCGCATGTATACTATTTCTATTATATGTAGTCTTTCGCCGGAATGCCCGGAAAAAGGCTGATTTTGAAGGTTGGCTCCTGACTAATCGGGAACAATTCATGATGTCCTCCGAGCTCATTT
Source organism: Paenibacillus sp. MER TA 81-3 (assembly GCF_023713585.1). Taxonomy (NCBI): domain Bacteria; kingdom Bacillati; phylum Bacillota; class Bacilli; order Caryophanales; family Paenibacillaceae; genus Paenibacillus; species Paenibacillus sp. MER TA 81-3. The sequence goes on along the minus strand of NZ_JAMAWB010000002.1, from coordinate 142,965 downwards.
ATGATGGCATTCGGCTGGATAAGGATTCGGAACTCGTCCAGTATGAAGTTTGTTTTTCGTTCGCTCTTATTAGCTTGCGGAGCAAAACCCGCCATTACGTGAAGGGCTATCACTATACGCCGCTCTTGAATTTGATGTTTACGGCGTACACGTTCCTCTTCGGCTGGTGGGCCTTGCCATTTGGCCCTATTTATACGTTGCGATCCATCGGATCTAATCTATTTTCCAAGCCGAAGCTGCTGCACACGGTGGTAGGGGAACTGGCTGTGGCGCAGGCGGCGGAATCAAAGGATACATAGGTTGCAACACAGAAGCGAGCCGGGACTAGGCTCGTTTTTATTTGCACGCAGGCGGGAATGGCAGCAGCCCCCCTCCCTTGGAAACGGCAATATAGTGCAGGCCTCTGTAGAAGAGTCCTTAGTTCCATTCACCCTTACGGTCAGGAACGATTACGATGAGGTAAGGCGCATGCCGTTTTGTATAGATGCCATAGCGTATCTAGCGGTCGATCTCCTGACGGTAATTAGCCAAAGCCATCTTCTCGGGAGGGCATCTTCTGATAGAAGGGGAGAATGAAGCAAAGAGGCGGCTGAAGTGGATCCAATACGCGCTTTCTCATTTTCGAAAGGCACTAAAATCGGAGGTTGTCGTTATTGGCGTCACGGGTGATTGATTAGAGCAGATGTAATAATTGGGGACATCATTCTGCAGGTTGCCGTTTGGCAGCTAATAAAGTAGGCGAGAATCCGTTTCAACCCTGGTCTTATGCTCATACCCTAAATGGAATAGGGAGGGATGAGAGTATGGCAAGTAACGGATCGCTTTGCGGGCAGTTCTCTAACATTATCGGGGGCCAACCCGGCTTCGCTGGGGGAAAGTGCGTATCGACAATAAACCGAGATCAAATAAGAGCAAAAATATTAGGAAAACAATTTACAGTTACGTCTTCTTTTTCATTCGAATCATTAAATAATAAATCTGGCAGAGCGCTATGTTTAGGTAGAGCAGCATTTTTACAAAACGAAGTCGATAAATTTACATCGGCCATTCGCAATCAAGGAATCAAAGTTACGTCTGTACACAACGAATGGCTATTCGAGCGCCCTCGTTTGATTTATATCAACATCGAAGCTGTTGAAAAACCGCTTATTTTCGCAAGAAAAGTCAGGAGAGCGCTTGATGTTATTTAATTGAAGGGAATTCTGTAGATAAGATTGAAGTTTAAGGCTCCACCAACATTAACTATGTAACGTCTGGGAAACCAGGCGTTTTTGGTTTTTTGGGAAGAAAATCGCCCTGCCCAATGATAGATCCACTCTCCCTTTCCGTCAGAAACGATTGCGAGGAGGGAAGGCGCATACTATACCGTATTTCAGGAACGATCCCCTGATGGTGATATTCGAGATGAGTGTGGAAGCGACCTCGATGCCGTATACATTCTGCAAGTGATCCTGAATTTCGCGGGTGCTTACGGTTATGAAGTGAAGTAGCTGCTCAAGAAGCACTCTATGGACCGCAAAAAAACGGGCAACCCAAGAATGAAGCCTCGGGCTGCCTTTTTGTCTTTTTGTTATAGGAATTTCTTCATTTCATTAAAAGCTAACTCTCTATGGCCTGCTTGACAGTGTTGTTCACCACCTGTTTCTTTCGTGAATACTGTAGTTGTAATGGAAGCAGCATTCATTAATTCTTGTTGAATTTGTGGCAGCCGGCTAATAGGCACGTATTGATCATCTTCTCCAGCTAATAAAAGAACATCTTGATTAATGAATGGTCCAATTCCGTGCATCGTGTGTTTTTCAAAATTTTTAATGAGATCAAAAGGCGTTGATTCACCGGTGTTTTCCATTCCTTTTGTAATTTTCCAGCTTAAATCAATATTGTTAGCCATCATATTTTCAAATAAAGAATTAACTTTATCTGCTTCATTACCATCAACTAGCTGCATAATACCATTATAAGTTTCATCTGGCATACGATTTTTTAATGCATCAAGACCACAATAGAATATGTTAAAGGCAACTACTTTATCTATTCTCTTTTCGAAAGCCGCAGCACGCATAGCTAAATATCCTCCCCAAGAAGCGCCTACGATGCTTACACGATCTAACTTGAAATAATCAATCACCGATGATATTGGTTTTTCCCAGTTGTGAATGAATTTGAGACCGTTTTTTAATGCAGTTCCTTGGCCTGGACCATCAAATACAATAATATTGTAATCAATTCCTTTTATAAATTTCATCATTTTAAGCATCTCTTCCATGTAAGAATCATAACCGCCAAAGACCAGTAATGTTTTTTTAGCCCCAGGTGTCAATAATTTTACAGCAGGAAGGTAGGAGTCTTCATAGGGAATCTTATAGGATTCATAATCAAAATCATGAAAGCCTTTATAGAAGGTTTCTCTATATTTTTGATACATTTTTTCTTTATTTGGGTCTGCAGGCGCAAGATAAAATTCTGCAGCTTGATAGTAGACCGAGGCTAAGTCATAGTCCTTGCTCACTTCGCGTTTCTTGGCAAAATCCAGCCAAGCTTCATACCAGCTATTTGCATCATTTAATCTCGGAATAATGGTTTCCAAGTCAGCATTTGCTCTATCATCTTCTTGATAATAATCATTTATGAAACGATTAATTTGAAGATTGAATTGTTCATTATTTACATATTGTTTAAACATATTTATCCCTCCTGTAGTTGAGTATGTAGTTATTCTAAAGCATAGAAAAAGAGCGATTGAACGGGGACTAATTGAATTACTCAAACAAGCTGACTTTAAAGATATTACGATCAAAAAATTTGTGATCATTGTAACATGTAGCATCAGCTGATTTACGCAAAGAATTTGAACAAATTTTGTTTAGAACTTGCTTAGATTATTTAAACCATCAGATTTCTTCAAGTTCTATCGCATTGGAATATGTAGCAGAATTATATGCCGCTAACTCAATGGTGTTTCTGAAACGAAAAAGATGCGAATATACTTCTTCTTGCAAATCAAATGCAAGAATATATTTTTACACAGTTAAAGTCTAGCTTGTATAAAGGTTAAATGTATATTTCCCCGCAATCATCTTGTTCGTATCGTTAACGAGATGGTGAACCGACTGGACGACCAACTGTTTGCTGCCGCTTATCCTGGCGGAGGTCGTCATAGTTACCATCCCAAAATGCTCACCAAGGTCATCCTTTACGCCTACACCCAGCGCGTCTACTCTTCCCGTCGAATCACTAAAGCGGTTCGTGAACCGATTCCTTTCATGGTAATTTACAGTTTTCTTTCATTTAGCCCTTTGATCGGGCTGCATTATTAAGTAAAATATGGAATAGAGGCTGGGGAATAGGAGGCAATGATGAAAAAAACGACGTGGTTAGCCGTAATCTTCTTACTTACGAATGTAGGCTGGGGCATACTCTATGCTTATCAGCAGGGACAACAGGGAGTACGCGACAACAAAGGGACAGACATCTATACTTTAGCAGGAAGCGGTGTCAATTGGCGGGTGGACAACTATCGAATTGTAGTGACTCCCGATAACATACAACGGGGCAATGCCAGCTTGATTTACTTGGGCGAAGCAGACGATGTTGCCGACAGCGACTATTATTCGGTGACTTTTTTTGAACCGGATGCGAAGTTCGGAGCTGAACCTGTGTTGAGTAAAAAGGCCCGTGCAGAGGGCGGTCCAGTGAATATACTGGTCAATGTGAACAAGATAGGGACTATTACGGGGCCTTATGAGTACGGTGAAACAGCGAAGACGAAACAAGATTATGAGAACACCTACGTTGAAATGATCTGGAAGGATAATGACGGAATGAAAAACAAGGAAACCATTCAACTGCAGCTCGTTGATCATCTTGATGTGAGCCGTATCGGAGCAGAAGCGGAGTAGACTGCTGATGTTTACCAATGGATCTGACTTCGACTGCATAGATATAATATTGCATACAAGAGGTGAACAATGATGGAGATTGAGGCATTTAAGAAGCTGAAAGAAATAGGGAAGAAACCGGTTAAGGCACAGATTGGTGGATTCCGTCCAGAAGATGGCAGACGGAGCTGGTTTGGCGGACACTTTTACATAGATGCAGAAGCGGGATGGCCTACTGATACGGATGGTCATATGATTCCCGTATTGCAAGCGTATGTACCTGAAATACCAGGCGGCATCGAAGGCGTGGGCCATTCCAGTATGATCCAAGTGTTTCTGAATAAGAAGCAGCTGCCACTGGAGCCCGCGAAGAACGGAGACGGATGGAAACTTATCGAGCATCCATCTGTGGATGGATTGCAGTTGGTTGACACGCCGGAAGAAGTGAGAGGATTAAGAGAATTTCAGATTAAATGGCACTTATCCGAAGAAAATGATTATCTGTGCTGGGAAGAGGCATGGGACTATGTTGATTTGACGCAGGTTAATGAGGACGACGAATGGAGTGACCAATTTTTTGATGAGTTCACGCGCTATACTTTTACTAAAATCGGGGGTTATCCGTCCTACATCCAATCCCCGATCTCGATGGAAGACTGCCAATTCGTCATGCAGTTCGCATCTGAGGAGAAGCCGCGCTTCATGATCGGTGACAATGGCAATCTGTATTTTTACAGATCGCGTGCCGACGGCGAGTGGTATATGTACTGGGATTGTTATTAGGGATGAAGATGGATTTATTGGATTTCATGGTTCATTATTTATGTAAAGAGAGGGTGGTTATACTGAGATCTCAAGCTATCATCGTGAGAAATAATAATCAGATTCTGATGGTTAGGCAGCGTACGGATCGCGGGAAATTGGTATGGAGTTATCCCGGCGGAGGTATCGAGCAAGGAGAGACGCCTGAAGAAGCGTGTATTCGCGAAGTCAAGGAAGAAACGGGATACGAGATTACACTCCACGGGCGAATGAGCGAGATTAAACATAAGCATACGTATCGGGCAGAAATCATCGGCGGCACTTTATCATTAGATAAGACAAAGCCATACAATCAAGAAATCGTAGAGGTTGACTGGATTGACCTACAGGATGAAGACAAGTTCGATTCCATAACGAAGCCAATCCGCGACATCGTGGTGCAACACTTGGCGAAAGAATAGCGAACGAAGACTGGTTAATGTACAAGTTATTTCATTAAAATGAACTTGTGGGAGGACATGATGGCTCAAGAGAATACGTTCCGATTATTCCAAGTCATCTCGGTATGTCGCATGGTAAGCCACTATCTTCCGAAGATGCAGCCAGTATCGGTGGCATCGTCTTACATATCATGGAGCATGTAAAGCGCAATACGCTCCGATTGATCGAGGTTAACGCCACGTTCGAGCAGGGGATCGAGGACTATTTCCCATACCCTCATCTTGATAAACAACGCATGCTGCAACAATTAGACAACGCTTTCGCAGAATGGAAGCATTCAATGGAGTCTGCAAGAAAACGGCCCGGCAGCCCCATACTGAATTTATTAAGTGGGTCATGTTCGTTTTGGAATTATGTACAAAATTTTCTCGTGATAAAGTCAGGGAGCGATCCGACCAAATTCCATCATCCAATCAATCTAACGCTTGGGATTCCAAGCGGTTTTTTTTATGGGAGACAGAACTCCGATTTTTGACCGTAGTTACACGTACAATAGGGATTTTAGAGTTTTTTGCTAAATTTCGGCTGTTTGCGAATAGTTCAGGGCACACTGTTGCTTAATCCATCGAAAAAAGACCTCCAGCTGTGGTATTATCCCCTTTAAGTAGACACTCAAAAAAAGGAAAGGGTATCGATATGCGTTATCATTATGAGTTTATCGAGCATCAAGAAGACTTGCCGATTCGGCTGTTCGTCAATAGCGTTGCACATATTCGGTTTCATTGGCATAAGGAAATTGAAATTATTTATGTGTTGCAGGGCACCATCGCCATCTATTTGGATCAGCGTCAGTACACATTGAAGCAGGACGATATTATCGTCGTGAACAGCATGTCCATCCATCAGATCGAGCGGACAAGCCAAGATAATGTACTGCTGACTCTCCAGTTTAATCCTGACCTTCTGGATGATCACACGTTTGTCGAGTGCAACTCTTTGAACCAGACGCCCGACGACCGCGGGCGTTATGATCGGATTCGCCGGTATCTTGCGGAATTGGCATGGGAGGCAAGCAAGAAGGCGCCAGGCTGCCGCCATTATTCAATGGGCGTGCTTCAACTGTTAGCTGGCCATCTGCTGCGTTATTTCTCGACCGGCATGAACGAAGCGTCTCTAGAGAATGGCAAGGCATATGATTACAAACGGCTCAATCGTGTGCTGCAATTCGTCGATCGTAATTTTGGCCAGAAAATAACGCTGCAAACAATCGCCGATGAGGAGCATCTAAGCTTGCATTACTTCTCCCATTTCTTTAGCGATAAAATCGGCATCCCGTTTCAGAAATATTTGACCTCGGTCCGTTTGGAGAAGGCGGTAGCCGAGTTGACGGAGTCCGACAAAAGCATAACGCAAATCGCCCTGGACTGCGGTTTTGCGAACGTGAAGCTATTCAACAAATATTTCAAAGAGAAGTATGATTGCACGCCAAGCGCTTTTCGAGATGCCGCAATAACCGAGACGCCAATCAGTCCGGCGAGGAAGCCGCTCACTTATGCTGAATCGTCAAGCGGCGATTATTATGAAACCGATACGATACAAGCGATGGAATCGTTATACCGTTATTTGGAGCGAACGGAAGAGGACACGGCTGCCTTTGACAGAAGGAGTATCGTTCATGACCGGATTGATATTCAAGTACACGCAGACCATTCAGGCCTTCCTTATGAGCCGCATTGGAATCGGGTGACAACCGCCGGCAGAGCCGCTGAAGGGCTCCGAGCGGATTGGCAGGAGCAATTGCTGGATCTGCAGCGAAGGCTTGCTTTCACCCATATCCGATTCCATGGCATATTCAATGACGAGATGATGGTATATAGCGAAACGGAGGACGGCCAGCCCATCTATAACTGGTCATATGTAGACAAGCTGTATGATTTCTTGTTGCAGGCAGGGTTGCACCCATTCGTGGAACTGGGCTTCATGCCGACGTCGCTGCGCCGCTCGAACGAGACTATTTTTTGGTGGAAGGGCAATATTTCCCCGCCGGCTGTCCAGAGCAAGTGGGATGCGCTTGTGCGCGAATTTGTTCGTCATTGCCTGAATCGGTACGGATTGGATGAAGTGAAGAAGTGGTATTTCGAAGTATGGAACGAACCTGATCTGGCAGGCGTCTGCTGGGCAGGCACGAAGGAGCAGTATTTTGAATTTTACAACTCCACCGCGCGTACGATCAAGTCGGTTTCTCCCGAACTGCGTGTAGGCGGGCCTGCGCTCGGCTACGGCTCGCTGTGGAATGACAGCTGGGCGAAGGATTTTATGGCTTATTGCCGTGACGGGAATGTGCCGATCGACTTTTTTTCGTTTCATGTGTACTCGGAATATCCGAATCTGAAGGAAGAGGCCAACAGGCTGACGGAGATCATGCCGCCTTCCTTCTACCTTGATAGTGTAGAGCGGCTAAGAGCTCAAATAGGTAAGAACGAAGCGCCGGGCCTTGAGCTGCATATGACAGAGTGGAACTTCTCCCTCTATGACCGCAATTTGATTCACGATACGATGTTTATGGGGCCCTTCGTCATTCATCATGCGCTCCGAACGATAGGGACGCTGACGTCAATCGCATTCTGGTCGTTCACTGATGTTTTCGAAGAAAGCCAAGTCCCTCAGCCGCTGTTCTACGGCGGGTTCGGCTTAATGAATCGCAACGGCTTAAAGAAACCGAGCTTTTATGCATTCGAGCTGCTGGCCAAGCTGGGAGAGAGACTTGTCGCTCGTGGGGACGGTTATATCGTAACGAGCCGGAATGATGGAAGCCTGCAGCTATTAATGTACCATTACACGCATGTGGATCAGCTCTTCGCAAGCGGCGATTGGTCGGGGTTGACGGAAACGAGCCGGTACACCATATTTGAGGAGAGAGGAAACAGAGCGTATCATCTTAAGCTGGATGGCTTAAAGGGCAATTATAAACTGACGAGCTACCGGCTTGATCGCGAGCATGGCTCCGTGTTCGACGAATGGATTCGATTGGGTAAGCCGGCTTGCCCGTCGGAGGAAGAAATAGCGTATTTACGAAATAAAAGCGGCCCCGAATTGCGGACGGAACAGTTGACCGATGCGCAAAGCTATGAGCAGACCTTTATTATTCCGTCTCATGGCGTCCTGTTGATTACACTGGATAAACAATTTTGATTGTTCTTTATATACCACGCGAAGGATGAAGCACCTCTAACAGCCAAGAGGTGTTTTTTGCTGTATACGTTACTTCGCGGAGGCCAATCTATATGGCAAGGGGCTTCGATAAGACAAAAAGTGAACCAACATGCGGCAAATAACAACAAGAAAGCGGTAACAAAAGATTTTATACTAAACAAGCAATCGAAAAGTGCTAAACAGAACGTAGGGGAGGAAGGATAATGGATCGTCTGATGAAGTGGATGACGGAAAAATTCGCGCCTCGGCTGGAAGCATTCACGAAAAATGTATGGGTGGATTCCATTCAAGAAGCGATTATGGTCGCGTTGCCGATGATCTTCATCGGTTCATTGATTACGCTGGTGTCGATTCTGAATAATTATTTTCCGGGAATGCCTGATTTGACACCGATTACAACGTTCAGCTTTGGTCTTCTCGGCATATTTATTGCCTTTCTGACGCCGTATATGGTCATGCAGAAAAAGGAGCGCCACAAAATTAAGCTGATAGCGGGAGCAACAGGCTTATCCTTGTTCATGATGCTGCTGAAACCGAAGATTAGCGATGACGGCACGATTCAGTTTCTATTGGAGCGGTTCGGACCGTCCGGCATGATTACTGCGCTGCTTGTCGGTATCCTTGTAGCGGTCGTCATGAATATGTTTAACCGTTTCTCTTTGTTCAAGAAAGATACGAAGCTGCCTGAATTTATCGTGGACTGGTTTGACTTTCTCGTTCCGATCGGTCTGATTCTGATGTTCGGCTGGGTGCTTATTTACCAGCTTGATTTCGATATTTTCGAACTGATCGTTAACATATTCAAACCGCTTAACACGATCAGCCAAAGCCTCATCGGCTTCGTATTGTTTAATTTTATCGGCGTTGTGCTTTATTCCTTCGGCGTAAGCCCTTGGGTGATGACCCCGATCTTTTATTCGATATGGATTCCCGCGATCGAGGAGAATGCCGCTTTGGCCGCACAAGGCTTGGAACCCGTCAACATTAATACTTTCGAAACGTTTTTCTCCGGTTGGGTAGGCGTTGGTGGATTAGGCGCGACGCTGCCGCTCATCATCTGGTTCCTGTTCGCGAAGTCAAAAAAATTGAACTCGATCGGTAAAGCGACGATTGTTCCCTCGCTGTTCAACATTAACGAGCCGGTCATTTATGGGGCGCCGATCGCTTTCAATCCCATTTTAATGATTCCGATGTGGATTAATGGTCTCATCACGCCAATTATCGTCTACATGGTGCTCGATTCCGGTCTTGTCGATATACCGGCCAAGGTGTACCAGCTGTGGTATACGCCAATTGGATTGTCAACCTATATTTTATCCGGATTGAATGGATTGATTTTGCTTGCGGTTGTTTTGCTCATTATTTTCGTGGTATGGTTTCCATTCTTTAAAGTGTATGACTTGCAGGAGCTTAAGAAAGAAAAAGAGCAAGCAGATCTGCAGGAAGGGTAGAACGAGGAGGAATGCAAAATGAAACATTCAACAGAAGACTTATTGAAAGCGATGACACTGGAAGAAAAAGCCGCGCTGTGCGCCGGTCTGAATATGTGGATGACGAAAGGAATCGAGCGACTTGGCGTTCCGCCGATTCATATGTATGACGGGACGAACGGCATTCGCAAAACGAACAGCGATGAGGAACTCGGCATTACGGGGGAAAATATGCCAGCTACTTGTTATCCGACTGGATCGGCGATCGGCTCATCGTGGAACACGGATCTGCTCCATGAGGTTGGAGTCGCTCTTGGCGCGGAGGGCAGACAGATGGGCGTTCAGCTGCTTCTGGGTCCAGGCATCAACATGAAGCGCACCCCCCTCGGCGGTCGTAACTTCGAATACTATTCTGAGGATCCTTGCTTGTCGGGCGAGCTTGGCGCTGCTTTCGTGAATGGCTTGCAAAGCCAAGGCGTCGGCGCTTCAGTCAAGCATTACGCTTGCAACAATCAAGAGTACGAGAAGATGATCACAAGCTCGGAGGTAGACGAGCGGACGCTGCGTGAAATTTATTTGAACGCCTTCGAACGAATTGTTAAAAAATCGAATCCTTGGACCATAATGTGCTCCTATAATCTCGTGAACGGTTCCTATGCCAGCGAGAACGAACATTTGCTGAATGATATTTTGCGCGAGGAATGGGGATATGAAGGCGTTGTCCTGTCCGATTGGACTGCCGTCAACGATCGTATAAGCGGACTCAAGGCCGGCCTCGATTTGGAAATGCCGGGACCGGCTCATTACAACACGAAGGCGATTGTGGAGGCGGTGGCAGCCGGGCAGCTGGAGGAGGCGCAGCTCGATAAGACTGTGCGCCGCATTCTCGAACTCGTGCGCAAAACAACGGATTCGCAGGAAGATCGCGGGCAAGCCGCCATCGATTACCATGAGCTGGCAAGGAAAGCGGCGTCCGAAAGCATGGTGCTCCTTAAAAACGACAATCGCATTCTTCCGATTGACGCCGCCAAGGTAACGTCTGTCGCCGTTATCGGCAAATTCGCGAAGCAGCCGCGAATTCAAGGAGCGGGCAGTGCCAAGGTAACGCCGACCTGCATGGATATTCCGTGGGAAGAGATGAAGAAGATCGCGGCCGATTCGATTGCGCTGACCTACGCAGAGGGTTACCCGCAGGATGACAGCGAGGATGAGCTCCTCATCCAAGAAAGCGCGGCGCTGGCAGCGAAGGCGGATATGGCTGTGCTGTTCGTCGGACAGCCGGAGTATGCGGAATCGGAAATGCATGACTTGACCGGCATCGAGTTGCCTTTGCACCAAGTGAAGCTCATTGAAGCGGTAGCAGCGGTTCAGCCGCGCTGCGTCGTCGTCACATGCAGCGGTACAGCGCTTGCGATGCGTCCTTGGGTGCAGCATGTGCCGGGCGTCCTCCATTCGTGGCTGGCCGGACAAGGCAGTGGCAGAGCGATAGCCGACATTTTGTTCGGACGTGTAAATCCGTCAGGCAAATTGTCCGAAACGTTCCCGGTCAAGCTGTCGGACAATCCTTCGCATATGCGTCTGCGCGGCGAGAACGGAAAGCTGTATTACCGAGAGGGAATGTTCGTCGGATACCGGTATTACGACAGAAAAGAGCTTGCGTCGCAATTCCCGTTCGGGCACGGCTTATCGTTTACGAGGTTCGCTTATTCGAATTTGAAGGCTGTACAGCATAGCGGACAAGTGACCGTCACATGCAGCGTAGAAAATACAGGCGACGTGTTCGGCAAAGAAGTTGTGCAGTTGTACGTGCATGACGAGGAGTGCAAGTGGGTGCGTCCGGAGAAGGAGCTCAAAGCGTTCGCTAAGCTCGCGCTTGAGCCCGGCGAGAAGAAGGAAGTCCGTTTTGTTCTGGAAGAACGGGACTTTGCGTATTACAACACGAAATATAACAAATGGGTCGCGGAAACGGGCTATTTCCAGCTCATGATCGGCAGCTCCTCGCGGGATATCCGCATTTGCGAGAGATTGAACTGCAATTTCGGAAACGAAGAGATTTCCTTTCATAAGTTCAGTTTATTAAGTGATTGGCTTAGCCATCCGAATGCAAGAGCGATCCTTGAAAGCTGCCTGGAAGAAATGAATGCTCACGTGAAGGACAAGATTATTCTTGATGACGAGTTCATCGGATTCTGGGGGGACTTCCCGGCGATCAAGATTATTCAAATGTTCGGGCAAAGCTGGTTGATTGACAGATCGCCCGATCAGGTTATGGAGCAATTGATTCAAAAGTTCGAACGCGAGCGGCATGCTTAGCAAACAGATGAAACAATTGCGCAGATGAAGGAGCACGACGTTGAATGCGATCGATAAGGTTATTATCCCGCATTGGGTGAACTTCGGCAACAAGGACAATCAAGTAAGATCCCCCTGACTCCATAACTGAAAAGCTGCTAAACACAAGGATTTCTGTTGTGTTTGGCGGCTTTTTTGCCTGTCTTTTTTTCTCTGAAAAATGGAAGCCATCTGACGTGCAGCAGATGGGCTCGAACAATTCCGAGTATGCAGATAGGTTGTACGGCTGCATGAACACCCTTTTTTATTATTGACACTATTGAAATCGTTTTCAAAATGACGTCATAAATAATTGAATATCGCCAATACGCTTTTATATATTGCGTATTATTTATTGATATTGTACATTAATTGCGTAGGATAATATATACAATTCATATTTGGGGGAGACAAGATGAATCAAGGAATCGGTATTAGCGGAATGGGGAGGATCGGCCGCCTATTAATAAGGAAGCTTATGTCGGAGACGCCTAATCATTTGAAAGCTATTAACAGTACGTATCCTATCGAGACCATTGCCCATTTGTTGAAATACGATTCGGTTCATGGGATTTGGGATGCATCCATTTCGGGAAAGGATAATTTGCTTGTGATTAATGGACATTCCATACAGGTGGTGTATGAGCGCGATCCATCCCGAATTCCATGGCAAGCTCTTGGAGTTGATATTGTCATAGACGCAACCGGAAAATTCAATAATCGTGACGGTGCGCAGAAGCATATGACAGGAGGAGCTTTAACGGTCATTATTTCGGCGCCGGGAGACAGGATGGATCTCACGGTTGTCATGGGGGTCAACGATGACAAATATAATCCCCGGAAGCACGCCTTGCTGTCAGCGGCATCCTGTACGACGAACTGCTTGTCTCCCGTATTGCACATTTTAGATCAAGCATACGGCGTGGAGCGGGGGTGGATGACCACGATTCATTCGTTCACCTCCGATCAGAAGCATCTGGATAATCCGCACAAAGATTTACGGAGGGCAAGGGCCTGCACGCAATCCATCGTCCCGACTACGACCGGCGTCGGCAAAGCATTGAGCGATGTGCTTCCTCATCTGTCCGGGTGTGTCGAAGGTAGCTCGATTCGCGTTCCGACGCAAAATGTATCCTTAATCGATTTGACCTTGAAGGTCTCGCGGGAAATAAGTACGGAGGACGTGCAATCCGTGTTGCGCGAAGCGGCGGCGGGCTCTTTTTCGGCTTATGTGGATTATACGGAGGAACCGCTTGTTTCATCTGATTTTATAGGAAATGATAAGTCGGCGGTTATCGACGGCTTAACCGTAAGTGCATCGGACGGATTTATCAAATTGATGGCTTGGTATGACAATGAGTGGGGATATTCAAGTAGAGTCATAGATTTGGCGAACCTGGTGCAAGTGAGGATGAGTGAAGCAAGAACGATTCCATCAGGAATTTTGTAAGGTAGGAATAGGAGGATAACCGTGATCGCGAATACGAAGGGAAGAACTCGAATTGCCGATTCAAATGTGGAAGTATCTCATAGAAATCTGCCGGTTGCTAAGCTTGTTGAGTCCGCTCTCCTCCACGGAGAAGGGCATCTGACTTCTACAGGCGCGCTGCAAATTACGACAGGCAAGTATACAGGACGCTCTCCGAAGGATAAGTTCATCGTTAGGGAGCCTCAGTCGACAGACCATATTGCGTGGGGGAAAGTTAATCAGGATCTCACTCCCGAACAATTTGATTCGCTTTATGAGAAAACGATGAATTATATGGAGAGCCGCAATCTATTCGTTTTCAACGGTTATGCAGGGGCAGACCAAGCCTATCGCCTGCCTATCCGAATTATTAACGAATACGCATGGCAAAATTTATTTGTTCATCAGTTGTTTATTCGTCCTACTGCTGCTGAACTGCAGTCTCATGAACCCGAATTTACCGTTATTGCGATGCCTGGCTTGAAAGCGAATCCGGTCACGGACGGTACGAATTCCGAGACCTTCATTGTCATTTCATTCGAGAGAAAGACAGTACTGATCGGCGGAACCCACTATGCGGGTGAGATGAAGAAATCGATTTTCAGCGTGATGAACTATTTGCTCCCATTCCGCGGCGTAATGCCGATGCATTGTTCGGCTAATGTAGGGGAGGCGGGAGACACCGCTTTGTTCTTCGGATTATCGGGAACAGGCAAGACGACGTTGTCGGCTGACACGGACCGCAGATTAATAGGCGATGACGAGCATGGCTGGTCGGACACAGGTGTATTTAACTTCGAAGGCGGATGTTATGCCAAATGCATTGGGCTGACACAGAAGAAAGAGCCGCAAATATGGAATGCGATCCGGTTCGGATCCGTCTTGGAGAACGTGGTGATTGACGCCGTTTCCGGCGAGGCAGACTACCATAATAATGAATTGACGGAGAATTCGCGGGCTGCCTATCCGATTGAATATATTGAAGGCTCGGTCATACCCGGAGTCGCCGGCCATCCGAACGTCATTATCTTTTTAACTGCCGATGCCTTTGGTGTGCTGCCTCCTGTGTCCAAGCTGACGAAGGAGCAGGCGATGTATCACTTCCTGTCGGGCTATACCTCCAAGCTGGCGGGTACGGAACGCGGCGTAACCGACCCGGAAGCAACGTTCTCGGCATGCTTTGCAGGCCCATTCCTTCCGCTTAGACCGGATGTTTACGCGGAAATGCTCGGCGACAAAATAACGAAGCACGGCGCGCGCGTCTATTTGGTCAATACAGGTTGGAGCGGCGGTCCTTACGGGATTGGCGAGCGGATGAATCTGTCGTACACAAGAGCTATGATTACGGCGATTATAAATGGAAGTATTGAGAATGCGTCATTCACTCCTCATCCCGTGTTCGGCATGCTTATCCCTGATGCTATTCCGTTGGTTCCCAATGAATTGCTCGATCCGAGAAACGTATGGGCGGATAAATCGGCCTATGATCGACAAGCGAGACAGCTTGCGCAGCTCTTTTCTCAAAATTTCGAGAAATTCAGCGGTGTATCAGACACAATCAAGCTTGCAGGCCCGCAACTGTAGTTGCAGTGTGCTCTAGCGGTTCGAAAGTCCAATTTAGATAGATTTATAACCGTTCTGTGAAAAGGGGGCTGTCTCAGAAGTCATGAAAATGACTTAGAGATAGCCCCCTTTCGACAGTAAAGTGGAATGCCTGATCGTGATTCTAACGAATTTACCAATTGGTGGTTGCGCAAACCGCGGTCCAGCGGCAATCAAGCCAGTCTGAACGGAAACGAATGTTCTTGGAATTGTGTGGGGTATGGATGGTATAATAGGAGGGCGAGAGGTATTTTGAAGCAATCCGTCCGTTAGCGGATGGCGGATGACTGATATGGAAGTGATAGGATGTTGCGTGAAGTAAAGAAACTCACCGATCGGATTGAAAAGGAAGTCCTTTTCATATTCCGGCTATTCAACATTTGGATACCTTGCAAATTAGAGAAAACGTTGCGTTCTTCGTGGGCGAGAATGGCTCCGGCAAGTCGACGCTGCTGGATTATCAGATAAATTACGGGCGGACGCCGCTGCATTACTGACAATTCACCTTGGAACATTTTTATCTCGGGTGATTTTATATACAGGTCAGGGAGAAATATTGAGCTTGCTCATGTAGGCAAGTGGAAGGATAAGAGACTAAATAGGAGAGTGAATAGAATGATACAAGCCCTTGTTTTCGATTTTGACGGATTAATTATTGATACGGAAACCCCTTGGTATTATGCGTTCCAGCAAGTATATCAGCGATATGGATTTGAACTGCCCTTGTCCGTATATGCGCAATGCATCGGCACGACATTCCATGATTTCAACCCATATGCGAATCTGGCTGAACAAGCTGGTGTCGATGTGGAAGTGATTACACGCGAGTGCAAAACAGCGCATGCCGCTTTAATGGAGCGTATTGAGCTAAGAGCGGGTGTACAGGATTATTTGAAAGAAGCGAAACGGCTCAACTTGAAGGTCGGGATCGCATCGAGCTCCGAATATGCATGGATCGAGCCGCTTTTGAAGAAGCATGACATCTTCCATTATTTCGATACGATACAGACCGCAGACGTCGTGGCCAAGGTGAAGCCGGATCCAGAGCTATATGTAAAAGCATTGGCGGCATTGGAGGTCGAGGGCAGTCAGGCCATTTCCTTCGAGGACTCATTGAATGGCTTTACGGCTGCCAAGGCGGCGGGATTGAATTGCGTCGTCGTCCCGAACGAGGTAACTCGCCATCTACCCTTCACAGAACATGATTTGATGCTGTCTTCCATGTCCGATATGCCACTTGCGGAGGTCATTGTTAAGCTGAGCGGTTCAACAGCTTGAATGGATAGTTAATCTGTGTGCATAAGCTAAGGTGATATAACGATGGAAATTGAAATGACAAATCAATATTTTACGATAACTGACGACCAAGGGCATTCTATATCCAATGAATGGGATAAAGTGTGTAGAGAGTTCATGTCTATGTGATAGATTGCGTGCTTTGAACCAATCGCTGTATTGAACTGGAATTTGAATATGGTAAGTTCGCCGGAGTGCATGATGATTTTGAGGGATAGGGGGAGTTGTCAATCAACTGGATCAATATCTTCCGATTACCGATCGTTCGTGGAGAGAATGGCTAATGAACTGTAGCCCCGATGACAAAGTAGATACGATATTCGAGAGAACTGTAAGCAATCGGTAGAATCCATCGTTGCTTTGCTGCCACCACGCGATAGAGCTGAGATTAAACAGACTATTGAGGAATGGATGGAACATTTAAACGCTGTTTGATTGAATAACCTCTAGAGGGAGGCAGGCCATGGGATCCAGAATCATGCACTTTACGATCGCAACGTTACTGACCGGGAAGTTAGGCATACAAGACGATAGCTTTCTGGTGGGAGGCATCGCTCCCGATGCTAGTAAACATATAAATGCTCCCAAGCAGCAATCTCACTTTGTATACAAGGATGCGGAGGGACACAGCTTCGTCAATCATGAGCGGTTCTGCCGCAAATATTTGTCGGAACAAGCTCGTCCGTTTCATTTAGGATATTACTGCCACCTCATCGCGGATGACATATGGCTGCAAGATATTTACTATCCCAAAATAAAGTGGCTGGAAGCGGGCGAGAAAAAAGAGACACAGCAGCGATATTACAATGATTTTAGACGGCTGAACGGCATTCTCATTGATCATTATCATTTAGAGTGGAAGGACATGAACCCCATTGCAGTGGAAATCGATGAGATCGATTGCGTTTGTCTGCCAGCGCTCATTGCCGATTTGAAAGATGACTTCATGCGAAAAGATGATACCCGAGGGGAAGCGTTGCAGTTTTTCCGGCTTGAGGAGATTATTAGTTATATCGAGAAATCGGTTCATATAAGTATGGAAGCGATTGCGGGTAAGTTGATAGCGTAACGCGTCATTCATCATTAGCTATATAAATGGAACGAAAGAAAGATCACTTTGCCAGCCAATAACGATACGCTGCCAAGTACTTCTCTCCATTCTCCCTCTCGTTCAGAATGGTCATCCCTCCGTAGGGTAAGGTTAACTTTGATGCACTTATTTCTAGTAACATTGTTACTCAGACGATGCAGCAACATCACTGTTAGATCACACAGCCTAACGCCTAAGACATGCGGGAATCGATTATTACTGATTGAAAGGGAGAGTGTCAGGAAGTGCCGAACGGAGAGAGTATCGCCGCTCCAATATGTTGAAATAAGTAACGAAACGGTATCCAACTCTTATCAATAAATTCAATAGTTCAACTTACATAGTTTCATTATGGGAGGCCTATGTGAGCATGCTGAAAGTACTCATTCATCAGCTGATCCCGGTTGAACGCATGGAATATATGTCGGCCGAAGAGCTTATTGAGCACGTTTGTCTTCAAATGTATAATCCAGAAGCGGCTCCGCTGCGTGAAAGGGAGTCATTTGATAAGCTTCCGGCGCGTTGAGAGATATTATACTTATCATTGATTTGGATACGGAACTGAATATGAATGGCATTGTTGGATTTTTGGAAAACTCGTCTGGACTAAATTTGAACAATACGATAGAAACATTGGAACGTATCCATGCCTTGCAGGATTATGAGCTCATGAGCAGCATTCGGCACACTCTAGTCAAATACGGGATGACGACACAGCAATTGCGTGGTAATGTCAATTCACAAGAATCTTATGAAATTAAGCCCCGGAATACCCAAGACTCTTCAACATCATTGCTCCCTACTTCGTATATGCGGGTTAGCTAAACGCCATTGGAGTGAGGAAAAACAATTGAAGTGGTGAGCATACCGTGCCGCACAATAAATTTCGGTTCAGTCTGCAGACAACAATCATGTGGCTGGTGTGCGGAGTGGTGGCTTTGGCATTGGTTGTAACCGGTTACATGATAGAGCATTCATGGACATGAACGGAATCCGCAAGTCGCATCCAGAGCCTGATAACATCGGAAAGCCATTCGCGGGAGGAGACGAGAAGGAAGTGTTGCGCGGCAACGAGCATGTGTCGTACGGGGAAGGAACGCTTGGAACATCGCTGCGGGCGTTCATGCCTGTACGCACAGATGATGGAATGCAGGTAGGCGCAGGAAGCGATGGCTGTGTCCTCAAATTGCTCCGTAAGACGCTGTATACGGGGGAGCCGATTCTGGACGCCGAGCTTCAAATGCAAGGTCTTACCGTCTGGGCGAACAGCGTTCCGATTCGGGTGCATGACACGACGGTCGGAGTCATTGCCACGTTCCGCGACAAGACGGAGATTAGGCGGTTAGCCGAGCGGTTAACGGGCGTGCGATTATATTCGGATGCTCTGCGGGCGCAAACCCATGAATTTATGAACAAGCTGCATGTCATTTTGGGACTGGTCCATATCGGGGCGTATGAGCGGTTGGAAGGATACATCGGCGAAGTGGCCAGCCGTCACCAGAAGGAATCCGGGTTCATGCTGCGTCGTGTGAATGTTCCAGTATTGGCCGCTTTCCTATTGGGCAAAAAGAGCAATGCGAGAGAACGCGGAGGGGAAACGTAAGGCGTGATTAAAGTCATGATCGTGGAAGACGACCCAATGTCACGGAATTCAATAAGCACTACTTGAGTCAAATCGAAGGATTCAAGCTGGTGTCAACGGCATCGACAGGTGATGCCGTGTTGGAGCTGCTGCAGACCATGGAGGTCGATTTGATTCTGCTGAATATATATATGCCTGCAATTAACGGTCTTCAGCTGCTGGATCGCATACGCAAGAGCGATCACGCAGCAGACGTTACCGTCATTACGGCCGCAAGCGATATGTCCAGTATTAAAATGGCGCTCCGGCTGGGAGCCGTCGATTATTTAATCAAGCCGTTTGAATTCCACCGGCTGTTTTCAAGCGGCTCTGTCCACATACAGGGAAGACGTGAAGTTGATGGGAACGAAGCAAGCCTTAAGCCCAGCTAATCTCGACAGGCTGTTGTTCCGCCATGCGGAGAAGCCACCGGCCTCGGCCGTGCTGCCCAAGGGGCCGTTATGATGGAGCCGTAACTTATATGATGGAGGTGTTGGCGATGGAAAACGCCCAACAATATGAGACGGGTCCATTGAAGAAAACGGAAGTAAAAACGGAGAGGAAGTCCGGCCGAAGGTCGAAATGGTCCGACTTGAAGGTGCGGGTCATTCCTTTGCCGCATTATATCGGACTTGCGTCTATCATATTCCTGGCGGCCTATTTCAGCAAGCTCCCTTCGGATATGATCGGCGGCTTTGCCGTTATTATCATTTTGGGGATGCTGCTTGGGGATATCGGACTGAAGGTGCCGATTCTGAAGGATATCGGCGGTCCGGCGATCTTGTTACCGCCCATTGGGAAAGTGAAGCAACTCGAATCACCTATACTGATGGGGTGCATGAAACGGTTCATGACTTCGGTCCTTGGTGGCTGCAGGAGTTATTCGATGTTGAATACGTCTGTATCCCGATGCGGACGTGCCTGCCGTGCAGCTATCTGTAAATCCGAACCTTGCGCCAAAGGATCAATATCGTATTGGTCGAGCGGTGCGCGAGCTAAGGAAAGAAGGGGTACTCATTCTTGGCAGCGGCGTCACGGTTCATAATCTGGGATTGGACCATATTCGCTCGAATTCGATGATTGGCTAATTGAGAAAAAAAGACAAGGATTACGAAGCACTGTTCAATTACGAGGAGCTTGCCCCGCATGCGAAGCTTGCGGTACCGACAGCCGAGCATTTCGTTCCTTTTTTTATCGCACTTGGCAGCGGGAATCCGGAAGATGAGGCACAAGTAATTTATCGAAGCTATGACAGGGTGCTAAGCTACCTTTCCTTGCAGTTTTAGAGTTTGTTCAAAAATATCCCTTTTGATCACGAAGCGATTTCAGAAAGTGAAGTGATTCGACATCGAATCTTGCATTCACTCTCGCGCGTCTGGAGATGCTGCAACAGCAAGGATGGCACGCTATCCAGCATTTCAAAGAAATGGCTGCAGATCGATACTGCGAAGAAATCCTCATAAATGAGAAAATGATCAAGAGAGAAAGAAGGTTGGAACATGGCAAAGTGGTCAAAGGTTCTAAGGTTTACGAAGGAGTCCGCTGGTTTTCATTCCGACAGAGTCGGGGGTATATGTATTTTTGGGCGAACTGAACGGAAACTTATATACGCTTAAATCCGGTAGGAAATGCTTTTTGATTTGATTTTTGCAATATTTTTGTTAGGATTAAGCATGTAACCCTTTTCATTTCTTAGAAAACATCATATCACGAAGAGAGGTACTGTTTTATGGATTGGAAACCAACATCTGCTATGAACATCACGAAGAATGACAAGAAAGATGCGTTGAATTGGGCGGCAGCCGCAGAAACCCCGCGCGGACCGGAACAACCTTATCTGCACGGCTATAATGCCCGGGAGCTAAGAGAATGGTCCCCGGGAACGGACCCATATGCGCCGTACTTCCGTTCGAGAGTGCCGCTTGCGAAGCGGATTAAGCCATTCCAGCCAACGCAGGCTCGTCCGGAATTGACTGTTGCGGCGAAGGTAATGAACCTGTCTGCCGACTATGACAAGGAAGAGTGGTTCAGCTCCTACCGGTATAATGACAGCTTTAGCCGCAATATTCTGAAGTTCTGGCAGTATCAAGATATTTATGCTTCTTGGCACGGATTGCCGGTGTACGGCTCGCCGACAGAAGAAGGGGAGCATGAATATGGAGTCGTCAACATTCCTAACCCGGCCTACACGGATGCGGCGCACCGCAACGGCGTCATCAGCCTGGGCTGCTGGTTCTGGCCGCGCAACATTGACTTTGGCGAACTGGTTGAAGTGACGGAAGACGGTCGGTTCCCGATTGCCGATAAGATGGTTGAGATGGCTCATTACTTCGGGTTCGATGGCTACTTCATCAACCAAGAAGCTGCCATTAGCGAAGAGCATGCCATTAAGCTGATAGAGATGCTGAAATATTTGCGCGATCGTGGCATGTATGTCAGCATTTATGACTGTTTGAGCCCAACGGGGGAGCTGCAATACATTAACTATTTCAATGAAAAGAATGCTCCTTGGGTTATGGAACAGCAAGATGGGCGCAAAGCGAACGACAGCATTTTCATCAACTATGCGTACACGCCCGAACGGTTGGAGAACAGCAATTCCTATGCTCGAGAAATCGGCCTGGATCCATTTGAAGCGCTGTACTCGGGCATCGAGAACGACAAGTTCCGCTTCGAACGCGGCAACGAGTTGAAGACGGTGTTCCGTGAAGATGCTTCCCGTACGCCACGCACCAGCTTGGCCCTGTTCGGTACGGATATGGTATGGCATAGAGCGCCGAATCCGTCGGACCCGAACATGCAGAAATACGTCGAGCACCGCGAGCGGCTGTATTGGTCCGGAGGGAATGGCAATCCTGCGCAAAGCGGTCGGGCCATCGGCGCTGAATCCGAGAGTTGGGACGGTATCGCGCACTTTATTGCGGAGCGTTCCGTTATCGGTAACTATCCTTTTGCGACGCGATTCAACAACGGTCATGGCTTATCCTTCTTCCTGAATGGACGGGTGGCATCCGCCAAAGGCTGGAACAACATGAGCGCGCAAGATATTTTGCCGACATGGCAGTGGTGGACTGCATCGAAAGGGGAACCGCTGGCGGTCGATTACGATTATGGCACGGCATGGAACGGAGGTTCCTCTGTAAAGGCCGAGGGCGTACTGAGCGCCGGCATGGCAACGGATATCCGCTTGTTCAAAACCGAATTGCCGGTTCAACAAGATGTGGAACTGACTTTCACGTACAAGACAGAAGTAACGCATCAAGGACGTTCGGGCATGGAGATCCCTGCGAATGCGATTGGCGTGCAGGCGCTTCTATTCTTCACAGACGAACCTGCAACTCCGGTCGTTGTCGATTGCGGTGCAGGTGTTAGCAAGGATTGGACGACGGTGACAGCTAACTTAGGAACATATAAAGGACGAAGCATTGCAGCGATCGGTATGCGCATCGCTTCTGCCTGGAGCGAGGATGCAGAAGTGAAGGTCAATCTTGGCGAGTTGAAGCTGACCGCAGGCGCGGGGATACCGGCACCGAAGGCTCCATCTCAATTTAAGGTTGCTCAGGCGTTCTTCGACGACAAGCAGGCATCTTTCTATCTGTCGTGGGATTTTGCTGAAGATTGCGATACCGATAACACATGGTATTATGATCTGTATCGTGTCCGCGATGGGGAACGTGAAGCGATTGGCCGCATCTTGGATAGCGTCTACTATGTGAAATCGATCGACCGCCACGGGGAAGAGACGATTACGTTGGAAGCAGTGGCTGTGAACGTCGAGGGCACGGAGAGCGAGGCCTCCGTCATCACTTGGCAGTGGGGAGATGGGGAACGGGCTGAATACAGCTATGAGCCTATTCCAGCAGAGCACATCGTGCCGCAGTTTAATGCGGAAGAGGATATCGTCCTTGAGGCCGGCTGGTCCCGTTATTTGAATGTCCGTGTTACGCCTGCTACGGCGTCCAACCTGGCATTGACCTGGAGCTCCAGCGACGAGAAGGTTGTAGAGGTAGATGAACGCGGTCAGCTTACAGCCATAGCGCCAGGAACCGCGTCTGTCACTGCGCAAGCTGGGGAAGTGATGGGCGAAGCGGGCATATCGTTCCGTGTCGACGTCAAGGTTGTCGCACCTGTTGCGCCACCGGAGCAAGGCGTGTCGCTGCAAGCTGAACAGTACGACCGTTCCAACGGTCTGTTCATTCCGGGCAACTACGTTCATGTGCGTGATTTGCATTTTACCGATTGGATGGCGTTCGATAATGTTGACTTCGGCGAGCAGGGCGTATGCAGGATTACAGTTCGCGCTGCGGTATTGACCGAAGATACACGCATGCAAATGATGCTTGGCGGACCGGAAGGCAAAGCCGTAGTGGATATGGAGCTTCCGCTGCACGATGGCAAGCTGGCTCCGTTCTACAAGGAATATACGATAGAGCTGGCGGAACGGCTGACAGGCAAGCAGAATCTGCACATTGCATTCACGAATTCGAATATCCGTAAATGGCAAGTGCGCGATGCGGGCATTTGTGATATCGATTGGATTCATTTTTCATAATGGAGTCACGATTTCGAAAGAGGCCGCTTTATCCCGTGATATCAGGGCAGGGATCTAATATAAGATGAATTAGATTAGTTTCCTGTTGAAGTAAGCTTCATGAAGTGAGCTCCATTGGAAAATATACAGTCAAATGTGCGGATTAGACGGTTAGTCGGCACGTGGACTGTATTTTGTACAGTGGATTGAGCTGTTTTTCAGCGATTGGTGCGAAATGGGGGCAAAGCACTGGATGAAATCCAATGGAACTTTCTTCGGAAAGAGGATACGCGTTAATCCATTGTACGAAATCCAATGCAAGCTTAGACTCGGAGGCACGAACCAGCCCTCAGCTCAGCATTTGCTCTACTATGTTCAAAAAGAAGGCGAGGCCAGCGTGTGAACGGCGGTCTCGCCTAATGATCTTACCGGCAATGATGCCTGAAGCGCCTCAAGTAAACGCCCCTCCATTCACGTCCGTCACGCTGCCCTGTGCCTCTTAGACAACCCGTATTGCATGGAAGAACTCTTTACAATACGCATCATATACCATTGCCAAAACAGGCTGCCCGTCCTGGTGATCAGGCAGAGGGACATGGACCAGAATGCAAAGCCCTGATGTAAATGAACGCCTCCATCGACTGAATCAAATACCCAGTAGGCATATAGAGTTCTCCTTGTTAATAATCGTATTCATAAATACTATTATGATTCAGTTAAAAAAAGAGGGAATACCGAAGGTTATTCAAGGATTTCCCTGTAAGGATTGATGATCTTGTCATAGTGCTCCCCATACTTCTCTGCCAATTGATTGCCGAAATCCCGCTCAATCCGATCCATAATGACGTCGTGATAGAAGCCGTTTTGCAGCAGCTCGACCACGGAAGGATGATCGGTTTCCAATGCGGACAGCTTGAGTGACTTGCCGAAGCTGCCAATGAGCGCGGAACGGGAGTCGCAGAGAATGGAAAAACGTCTGGGTTCCAGATACTTCCACCCTTCGCTCCGCCTATGCACCAAAACATGCTTTAATCGGGTATGGCATTCGCCGGTAGAAATAACCGTTACAGCAACACCCCGTCGTTCCGCCTCCAGCAGCGACTCTTCGAACCAGCTTACATCTTCCGCCCATATGTCCGCCACGATGCTTTTATCTGCATTGGACAACAAACGTCGAATGGTCGTTTCCAGCGCTTTATCGCCCTGCCAGTTATAGAACGACGCGGACTTCCGTGGAGGGGACTGCAATTGCTCCAGCAGCGTGTGGGCTGTCTGTTCAAAATCCGTCTTCAGCAGTCGAACGAGCTGCTCAATGGGCACGGCGCCGTATAAAACAGGTTCGGCTTCAACCGCCCGGCACATTCCTTTGTCTGTCAAAGACCGGAGTGCCGCATACACATTTGAGCGGGATACAGATACTTTTTTGGCCACCTCATAACCCGATATGTTCGGTACTTCATGCAGTACCAAGTAGCATCTTGCTTCCAGATCGGATAAACCGATTTTCCGAAGTTCATCAATCAAATGAGTTGCCTCCTTTTTGAAATGTTTATTATAGTGTTATTTTAAAATACTACTTTTAGTATATCAATACATTGTTCAATTATCCGGGAGATGAAAGCCACCCAAAAAAGACGAAGAACAACAAATATTGTATAAGAATGAGGACATAAACTCGTCTCCAAACTTTTCGAGCTTGCGGATCTAATCGCTCAAAAGCATAGCCTGCACGTTTTTCTAATTTTATAATTTGATAAACATACATATTAAGACCAAACAACAGTATAAACCCAATACAGCCCCACAACACAGATTTTTCATAACGATACAGCAGTCTTGAAACGTAAACTTGTGTAAATAACATAACAACACCTATCGTGATCATCCATACCGTAAATAACCAAGTGTAAGTGTCATTCATAACGAATTCCGCCTTGAATCTGAAAATAACCACCACATGATGAACTGCAGCATACTCATCCAACCTATGAATAGCAAAGAATCCCCATTGATTGAACTCAATACCTGACTGACTAACGAGAATGGCTCTGCAAATAAATGAATAGAGTGAAAACGCAGAAATCTTCCTATGTAGACCCCAATGCTGCACAGGATTATAAAAGCCAATAGGATCGTCTTGCTCCACTTTATATGTAAGATAAGACTGTGAATCTGTTTTAACATAAGAATGTAATAATAAATAGCCAATACTACTCCGCTTATTAAAACAAAAAAGTTCCACCATTCCTCAACAATCAAACCTTTTTTAAAATTAAACTCAAAAATTTTGAGATGAATGAGATCCGTTATCACGTAAAGGACATTAGGGGATAACAGTATAAAAACAATATAAAAAGCGGCACTAACGGGGATTTCCCGCTTGCTCTTTGCTTTAAATAAGGGCAATAAAAAAGCAAGCTCCAAAGCGGCAAAAGCCAGAAACATATTTAAAATCATAAATGAATAGGCCGTATCAAAAATGATAAGCATCAGTATATAGGCGAAAAAACAAAGTCGTGCTTTTGCGCGTTCATCCATAAGAAACCTCCTTTACATTGATCCGGGACTGCTGCAGATGAGGTCAAGCCGATTACATCGCATGTATAAGCACGAGGTGAGTGTCCGCCCTTGTTGTTCCATCCTACGCTGAAAATATGGCTGCACGATACACAAATATTGTAGCAAAATGGCTTAAAAAATGATATTTATGAACCTTACAGGACACTTACACATTTTGTAATGTGGAGTTGATGTGAATCTGACGTTTCATTCCCGCATCTCTTCCCGAACGGGCCGGACATCTTGGGGTATGTGCGCAGGTTCTATATATACATACTCGACATCGAATATTCCTGAATATCCGAACAAATCTCCGAATTTCGGATTGGCAACGCGCCGTTTTTTGCTACCGACATCTCGATCTCCACAGCAAGATGCTGATGTGTGCCGATGAGGACCGAACGACGCAGCAAAGCCCCTGTCCGTCTTGGACAGGGGCAGTCTTAAATCAATCGCCTGCAGTGCTCTTATGATTCGGTAATGACGATCTGATCCTTGCCGCCATACACCGTCCACCAAGGCTTCGCCGCTTGCTGCAGCACTCGATTCAAATGCTCCATGCGCTGCACGCCTTCATCCTTCAGCCATGCGCGCAGGCCAGTATCGCCATTCTCGCCATACACGGCAATGCCGTCTTGCCAAGTGGCGCGGCCACAGAGCACGCCTGAGAACGGAACGCCTGCTTCGCCAGCGAACTCCAGCGTCTCAATGAAGTCCTCGTTCGAGACGCCGCCGCTCAAATAAATAAACGGAACCGTCGCAATTGACGCCGTATCCCTAAAGTGCTGCAGCGCCTCTTCGCGCGTATATACCGCTTCCGCTTCATGGCCCCGGTTCGCTGCCGTGCCAGACACGTATGTCATGTTGACCGGCACTTCGACCTTGAGACAGTCGAGGTGATACTGCGGCTTCGTGAATTCGCGCATGCTTTTCTTCACTTTGTCCGGCTTCACCTTAGCGTATTCCGGACCCTTCGCATCGGCAATGTCGTCACAATACGTGACCGGTTCGAAGAAAAACGGAATATCGTTCGCCTTGCACTCGGCGCCGACACGCTCGATGAACGCGTGCTTCTGGTCGTTAATGTGCGCCGCATCGTCTGGGTCGTAGTACATCAATATTTTGATGGCGTCTACGCCTTTGTCCGCATATCGGCGAACAGACCACTCCGGCAGCAAGTCGGGGAGGCGCCCTTGGACGGTAGCGTCATAACCGGTCTTCTCGTAGGCGATGAGCAGTCCTGACTGCTTATCACGCGCTTCCGCTGCGCTCCAGCCAAATTCCGGATCTAGCAGAATGGCCGTGCTGTATGGGGTCAATTCCTCGGTTACGGCCACCTTGAATTCTTCCACATGCTTCACGTCGGCTTCGTGGCCGAGCGCCTTGGTCAGCGACTTCTTCAACGAACCGCGCTGATCGAGCGCTGTTGCAATGACCAATCCGTGTTCGTCCGACAAGCGTGTTAACGCTTCGTATTTGCCTTTTGTCATCTTGACTTTCATACCAAGCACCCCAATCGTACATTTTTCCTTCACTACTTCATTACATCAATATTCCCATCATGAAACGTTTCATGATGAAAAAATGACAAATACAGAACATTCATGAACGATTTTCAACAATAATTCAAGTCTTTTCGTTGTGACTCTGCTTCCAGCTCCATTTGAAACGGTGACGTTAGCTCTAGAAATGAATTGTAAGAATGTGCCACTGCGTGCTATATTCAACTGATATATCGGACAATAAGGGGGAAGGGATGTAGATGAGTCAAATGATAAACTATTATTCTTCGTTCGACGAATGGGGACGTCTCGAGCGGGAACCTTTGGAGTTCACGGTCAATTGTCATTATATTAAATCGCACCTCCCGGAAAAAGGACACATCCTAGATATCGGGGCAGGTCCCGGAAAATATGCGATAGAGCTGGCGAAATCCGGATATGACATCACATTGGCGGACATTACACCAAAGCTGGTCGAAAGCGCACGAGAGAAGGTACGGGAATACGGGCTTGAGCGCCAGTTTCAAGGCTTTGACGTTGCCGATGCGAGAAATTTGCAGTTGTATGCCGATGAGCAATTCGATGCTTCTTTGATGTTAGGCCCATTGTATCATTTGCAGCAGGAGGAAGACCGGGTTAGCGCTACTCAGGAATTGCATCGTGTGACAAAGTCAGGCTGCCTTGTCTTCGTCGCATTCATGCCGAGAATGAGGCACGTGGCAACTTCGCTGTTATATCCGCAGCATTGGAAGCCCAATGACACAATAGAAGGGCTGACCGAGTTTATGTGCACCGGAATTTTCAATCATAGCGACGAAGGAAGGTTTACGGGAGCCTATTATTTTCCCATAGAAGAAATTGAGCCGTTTATGGAAGCGCATGGGTTCGAACAAGTTAAGCTCATCGGATCGGGCAGCATTGCGGGCTTGATGAAGCCGGAGCACTGGCAATATTGGCGCGACCAAGGGGAATCAGCGTTTCAATCGATCATGCAAATTGTTATGGATGCAGCAGACAGTCCATACATCCTAGGAACCTCGTCTCATTTGTTGTATATAGGGAAAAAAGTATAGGCTGAACTTCTCAGATGGTTATATTTTCTTTAAATAACATTAAATATAAAATGAATCGAACGGGAATCCGTGTTACGATCTGAACGTACCAAAAATAAGGCCGAAGCTCATCTGAGCACGGGGGAACCACACATTGGGGTGAAGTCGCATAGATGCGGCAGGGGTAATCCTCTTTGACCCGAACCCGTCAGCTAACCTCGTAGGCTGCAAAGGGAGAGATAATCTGAATGAAAAGTACGTTCAAGAAAGTCGTTATCACGGGAGCACTCGTTCTGGCACCAGTCGTGGCAGCAGGTTCGGCAATGGCCGCTCCGCTGAATGTTGCAGCTCAAGCACCTAATCAAAATCTGACGAACATCGATTGCTCCGGCTTCGATTTCAATACGATGCTGCAAGGCAATGAGCAGAACAATCAGAACTTGACCGATATGTTGAACAAGCTGTTTCCTAATACGAAGCCTGTAGTCACACAACCAGATGCTGCGGTACCGAACAAGAGCAAGCCTGAACCGGCTACTCCGGCGCCAAGCAAGCCAGCACCAACAACACCTGCAACAGGTACGGCAAATCCGAATCAAGGCGTGACGGCTAACTCCGATTTCGCCGCGCAAGTGGTTGATTTAGTGAACCAAGAGCGTGCCAAAGCAGGACTTGAGCCATTGAAATCGGACGCGGCGCTTACTAATGTCGCAATGGTGAAGGCGAAAGACATGTACGACAACAATTACTTTGATCATAATTCGCCGACCCTTGGCTCTCCGTTCGATCTGATGCAGTCCAAAGGGATCCAATATCGTACCGCTGGCGAGAACATTGCCAAAGGACAACGCACACCGGAAGAAGTAATGAATGCGTGGATGAACAGTGAAGGTCACCGTAAAAACATTCTGAACGCAAGCTATACTTCAATCGGCGTTGCATACTACAATGGTGAGTGGGTACAAGAATTTACAGGATAATGACGAACTTTGAAGCCGAAGCCTGCAGAGCAATCTGCAGGCTTTATTTTGCGCTCGTGAACGGAAAACGATGCAGTTGACGTTATGGATCTTTCTCGCTATGGCGCTTGGCGTCGGGATCGTTTCTATATTTCCGGGATGGGGCGTGTATTCAAAGACGTTAAGGTGCTGATCTTATCACTCGTGCAGAACTGGATTATCGG
This sequence comes from Paenibacillus sp. MER TA 81-3, assembly GCF_023713585.1. NCBI lineage: Bacteria > Bacillati > Bacillota > Bacilli > Caryophanales > Paenibacillaceae > Paenibacillus > Paenibacillus sp. MER TA 81-3. The sequence continues at coordinate 113,006 of NZ_JAMAWB010000002.1, read as the reverse complement.
CCCGCTTCTCATGTTCTTGCTGGCGATTCTTTTGCTGCCCGACCATCCTGAATATATGGTTGGTCTCATCTTGATTGGCCTCGCACGCTGCATCGCAATGGTCATCATATGGAATGATCTGGCGCAGGGAGACACGGAATATGCTGCAGGGCTAGTTGCGTTCAACTCCGTATTTCAGATGATATTTTTCCCTATCTACGCTTATGTATTCGTGACTGTTATTCCAGAGTGGCTCGGAATGGAAGGAGCCATCATATCGATTACGATGCTTGAGGTTGTGCAATCGGTATTCATTTATTTGGGCATTCCATTTCTGGCAGGCGTGCTGACCCGGTTCGTGTTGGTGCGGGCGAAGGGCAAGGAATGGTATGAAAAGTCGTTCATTCCGCGCATCAGTCCGCTGACATTAATCGCTTTGCTGTTCACGATCGTCGTGATGTTCTCCTTGAAAGGAGACATGGTCGTCAGCCTTCCGCTCGATGTTGTCCGGATTGCGATTCCGCTGCTGCTCTATTTCGTTTTGATGTTCTTCATCTCGTTCTTCCTAGGAAGACGAATCAGAGCAGGTTATCCGGTGTCGACTACACTGGCATTCACGGCAGGCAGCAACAATTTCGAATTGGCGATTGCGGTTGCTGTCGGTCTATTCGGCATCCATTCTGGAGCAGCCTTTGCCGCGGTCATCGGACCATTGGTCGAAGTTCCGGTCATGATCGGACTAGTTCGGATCGCTCTGCGGATGCAATCCTTATTCCCAACCAAATCAAAACATCCATAGAGAGTGAGGAAATCGAAATGACAGCGAAAAAGACGATATATTTTTTCTATGCGGGCAAATCCTGCAAAAGCCAGATGGGAAACGGCAGAAACGGACAAGTAATGGCAAGTTTCTGTGCTGATACCTAAAAATTGCGCATATGGTGAAGTATATCTCATTACAGTAAGAACGGAGGTTCTTCCCTTGCACAATAATCCTGCTCACCAGCAGTTGGTTTATCAGGCTGACCCCGCGATGGTTCAAGCCATGCATTCGGCCAGGGAAAAAGTTCACCATGTCTGCAACATGTATAAGGATCGGCATGTGCGAGTTCAGACGGTTGACGGTCAAGTATATGATGGGGTCATCTCAAATGTCGATAGAGATTATCTTTATTTGCATACCCAGCATCCCATGCCGCAACGCTCACTGTACGGTTCGTATTATTTTAATAACGACGTCATTTTGCCATTGGTGTTGTATAATTTGCTGGTCATTTCTTTGTTATAGTCATCAGACAGCGTCTGCTGCACGGTTGAAACAAAAGAGTCCTTGTACACTAAAGTGCAAGGACTTATTTGCGCGTCCGCAGCGTCCATATTAAAATCGGCCGCCCTCGCGCGCTCTTACCTCCTGATGCTTGATACAGGGAGACTTGCCGTATACAATAGGAAGGTACTTCATCTCGATACCAATAGAGAAGGAGTAAGTGAATATATTGCGTCATATATTAGTTAAAGGAGGGGTGACTGTGGCATTTGGCGCTAGAGTATTGAAGACGGGGATCGCGGTTACCCTGTCGCTATATATCAGTATGTTCCTGCAATTCAAGACACCGGTCATTGCCGCGGTAGCTGCGATCTTCGCGATGCAGCCGTCCATCTACCGTTCTTGGCGTTATTTTCTGGACCAGTTCCAGACTAATACGGTTGGAGCAGTAGTAGCATTATTGGCGGGGATGGCCTTTTCCAATGCACCGATTGCGGTAGGTATCGTCTGTATTCTGGTCATTATGATATGTTTGAAAATGAAAATGGAAGAGACCGTCGGTCTGACGCTCGTGACGGTCATTACGGTAATGGAAGCCTCGGGACAATGGGATTATGCATTGATTCGATTCGTGCAAATCCTGATTGGCATCGGTTCGGCGTTTCTCATTAACATTTTGTTCTTCCCGCCGAATCCGAAGGTTCAATTCATCGGGCAGATCCAGACCGTCTTCAACAAGATGTCGCTGCTTCTGCGCACGATTATTTCGGATGAGATCAAGGAAGCCGCGTTCCGAACAGAGAAGCAAGCTCTGGAAGACATTATGAAGTCGCTTGCGGATAAGTACAAGCTGTTCGAGGAAGAGACGAAGAAGTTAAAGCGCGCCAAGTACCGGGCTACGCGCCAATTGGTTGTGTACAAGCATCTCCTGAATACGCTGTGGAAGGGGATGGCGGTGCTGAATGCGATTGAAGAGCATTATTTTCAAACAACCCGGACGCCGGAGACGAATAAGTTCTTCGATCATCATCTGGAGATGCTTATCAAATGTCATGAACACGTGCTGCTCAAATTCGAGGACAAGGTAAAGCCAGACAGCACGGAAATTGAACTGATGGAAGCAGAGAACGAATTGTTTATGCAGAAGGCAATGCAGCATTGTGTACAAGAACAGGAAGGGATGCTGCGCCTCTCGATAGTGGCGGCGTCCATGTACGAATATGGTTTTCAGATTGCGCGTCTTGACCGGCTCGTCGGACACGTCGATAAGGAAGAGGACAAAGGACTATTGAACGGCTTGATATAATTGAATTGGAAATAAGCTTGATGCCAATATTGGATATCGAGGAAATGGTTGACAAAGGTGGAGTTTAAGGATAGTATTCTCGGTAGTCTGATTATATATCCTCATTAGGTGAGGCTCCTATACAAACAAAGGCCACTGCCCGGAAATATCGAAAGATGCCTACGGGTAGAACAGGAACTGTCGAGCTAAGGCTTTTCTTAAGGTGGCTAAGAAATGATTGTATTTCTTTACGTTGTATAGTGCCAAAGCCCGGTTAAGGGGAGGCGTAAGTAAACACATTTGTTTCATTATGCACCCTCTAGCAGCCATGCTTGGAGGGTTTTATTATGTGCGCGGGAGGTGACTGTTCGAATGGACGGAAGCGGAAGTAGGATGTTTGACCAATTACGGCTTAGGTCTGCGATGCAGAAGCATTCCCTGATCATTTCCATTGATGGTTGCCAACGGGCATACGTACTTTGGTTATGAATCTCACTGATTTTGCCACGGAACGCTTTTGATATCATTCGCATACATCCGAGAGCTGCTGCCAAGCAATTATGAAATAAAAGAGGTTATAGTATGCTGCGAAAATTAAAACGTGTGGATCCGTTGATGGTGTGGATTTTGCTGTGCTTTATGGCGGTTAGCACTATCGTTATTTACAGCGCAACGACAAATACGAGTTATGAAGGCTTGCACAAGAACAACATGATGCTCTATGCCGCATTTTTTATTCCGCTCCTCGTTACGGCTTGGTTCGATTATCGGGTTGTCGTGCGTTATTTATCCGTCGTCCTCTACGTCACTGGCATTGCATTGTTGGCGCTCGTCATGTTCAAAGGGGTTGACATCAATGGTTCTGTACGCTGGATTGCCATCGGAGGACAGCAATTTCAGCCTTCCGAATTAATGAAGCTGTTCACCATATTGATGTTGGCCCGGTTTTTGGGGCTGCGTGAAGGGGAGGAGCTGCGGCTGGTTCGGGATATCGTCCCGCTCGGCCTCATTATCGCGATTCCGGTCTTTTTTGTTTTGAAGCAGCCTGATTTAGGAACGTCGATCGTGTTCGCGGCGATTTTTGTCGCTATGATATGGATGGCAAATGTGCGTATGTCACATATGATAATCGGTTTGTCTGCGACAGCCGCTGTTATCGTTTCCATTGTGGTTCTGTATTACACGAACAGCGATTTGCTGGCCCAATTCATTAAGCCTCATCAGATGGCGCGCATTGAAACATTTCTTAATCCGACCAGCGACTCGGATCAGGCGTGGCATGTGATGAATTCGATCCGTGCGATCGGTTCGGGCAGGCTGTCGGGAGACGGGTTCACTCAAGGCTTTTTTATTCATAGCGGGTACATTCCTTACAGTTATTCGGATTCGATATTCGTCGTCATTGGTGAGGAGTTCGGTTTTCTTGGATCCGCCATGCTCATTCTGTTATATTTTCTGCTCATCTACCGTATGGTTCTGATTGTGAAAGACAGCAATAATCTGGAGGGCGCCTATCTCGTTGTCGGCATTATTGCGATGTTCACGCTGCAAATCTTCGAAAATATCGCCATGCATATCGGGTTGATGCCGCTCACAGGGCTGTCCCTGCCATTTATAAGCTACGGCGGGAGCTCGCTTCTGACCAATATGATCTCGATCGGGCTCGTGTTAAGCGTCAAAATTCATCAGGAAGAACCCGATCTGCTAGAACCGCTCACAACGAAATCAGTCATGTTCCATTAATTGTGATGATGCTAATGCGGTCAGTCAAATCCGAATGTTGCGTGAACCAAGCCCTTGCCATTCAGGCAAGGGCTTGCGGTATTAAGCTTGAGCTTGCGCCTGTGGCTGCGCATGTGCCTGCGGGGGAATTCGCCTGGCCCTGCCGAGGAAAAAGTACCCGTCTAAGCCGATTCTGCCCGCGTTCCATCCGGCTACTGCAATGAAGCTGCAGATTAGGATAAACAAGGGATTCCAACTGATCGAACCTGAGAACAGAAAGGAAAAATTCATCATCATGCCCATAATAGAGGCCAGCCAAGTCATCAGCCCGAGAATGAGGCCAAGTCCGACTAGAAGCTCGCCAAAGGCCACCAAGTAGCTGAAGAAGCCGGAGGTTGGCAGAGCGACGTTCTTGAGGAACCACGCCCACCAACCGGGAACGATTGGACGATCGCCAACCGAATTGGCGATCGCCGCTTCAAGAAAGCCGCTTGCATCGAATCCATTCGTAAGTTTCCCCCATCCTGCCGTCACCCATTTATACCCAACGTATAGACGGAGAACACACAGCAGCACGGCGGCGCTGAAATGGGATCGCAGCCAGTGCACAAACATAAGTAAACCACTCCTTTTGCTTTGAATTTAGGCAGCACGCTGTCTTATGATACCGGTTCTGGTATATTGTACAAAAGTTGAAGCGGTTTAACAAATAGTTATCGGTTACATTTTGAGGGGGAAATTTCTACAATTTTATCATTAATACATTGACTGATGAGTTATCAGGTATAAAAAAGCAATTTCCAGAACAAGGGGTAACTCTGTAAACGCTTAATGTCAAGTTGATTCAGATGGAAAGAAAACTGTCAAAAGTGAAAAGACGGCTTTAAGCAATAACAAATACATAGCATAAGGGAAGAAGCAGGATGGGCACGCATTGGCGGAGCTCATCTTTTTGCTGTGTATGCACAGTCGTATTTTGTGAGAAGGGGAGCGAATGGCCTTTGCATCCGGTGTCTTTTGACCATTCTCCCATTCACTCAGACTCGTTGTGAGCGTCGTGACGCTAGACGAGCACGAGTCACTTCCAAGCGGCGATTTCCATTTGCAGCGAAGGGGGTTGTGTGACGGAAGAAGTATTTTTCCTCGTAAAATCCTTCTTCTGATGTAAAGGGAGAGTGAGGCAAGAGGGGGATAGCAACAACGATGCGGTTGTGAGATTAAAGCTTTCTAGGAATTGAAGTAGCAGTGATTCGTTGTTTTTCTCTTTCACGAGGAAGATGATGGATGCTTACGCGGAGCGTCGTTGATTTGTTAATTGACCAGATAGAATTCTGCGATGTGCTCATCTTGAACAAATGCGACATGGTGAAGGAAGAGGATCTGCTGCAATTGGAAGGCGTGCTCCGCAAGCTGCAGCCGCGTGCCAAGCTCATCCGCACATCTTATGGACGGATCGCTCCGCAGGATATTTTGAATACAGGGCGGTTCGACTTCGACGCAGCCAGTCAATCGGCGGGATGGATTCAAGAATTGCAGTTGGGGCATCACACACCGGAGACAGAGGAGTATGGTATCGCTTCGACTGTGTACCGCCGCAAGAAGCCATTCCATCCCGAACGTCTTACGTCATGGCTGGAGGATTTCCCGGACGACATCGTCCGCGCGAAAGGGTTGATGTGGTTGGCTTCGCGCAATGAAATGGCAACCAACTTCAATTATGGTATAGTTCAATCAGTTGGACGCAGTAAGCGATTTAGCGCAGGTGATAATGCAAGACTAGAGGATCAGGAATTCATATTTATGAATGAAGGAGCAGGTTGAATACATATGACGATACACAGAGCTGTCCCGGCCGAATTGGATGATGTGATGACGCTTGTTCGGGAATGTACGGAGCAGATGCATTCGCAAGGAATTAATCAGTGGGATGAGAATTATCCGAACGCTCATATTTTGATGGAGGACATCCGCTCGGGATGGCTGCACACCTACCGGGATGGCGAGGAGATTGTTGGGATGATGACCTTGGATGAAAATCAGGAGGAGGAGTTCGAAGCAATATCGTGGCGTGATCAGGGTGGAAGAGCGCTCATTGCCCATCGATTGGCTGTTAAGCCGAGCCATCAAGGGCAAGGGATTGCGAAGAAGCTGCTTGCTTTTGCAGATAACTATGCGCAGGAACAAGGTTACAGCAGCCTGCGCTTTGACAGCTACAGCAAGAACACAAAAGCCGTGGAGTTATATAAGCGGTTGGGATATGAAGTTCGAGGGGAGATTGTATACCCGTCCCTTGAATTTCCCTTCTATGTGTTCGAGAAGCATTGGACGGCTGTCAGCAATTAAGTTGGCGAAGGAGTAGCAATTAGACGATGATAAAATTATTTCAATACAATTGGATGGTACGTGAGGAATGGTTTGAGTGGTGCATGCAGCTTCCACATGAAGAATACATTCGCGAACGTGTAGGTGGAGTCAGAAGCTTCCATCGAACCCTGTTTCACATTATCGATGTCGAATCGAGTTGGATTCGAGCATTAGATGGCAAGCCAGACGAAATGCCATCATTGGAACAATATGATACGGTAGAACGACTTCATTCTCTATCCAAACATTACCGCTCTGACGTAGAATCATTCGCTGCCACGTGGAGATCAGAGATGGAACTGAAGTCTTTCAGTGTACCTTGGGAGCCGGATGAGACGCATACTTATGGAGAAGTGATCCGACATGTCATTTCCCATGAGATTCATCATATCGGTCAGATCTCCGTCTGGGCACAAGAAATAGGGAGGAAGCCGGTGTCCGCCAATTTCATTGGCAGAGGACTGAACACATAACGACAGAGGATTGAACTGATAGCTCACATCGAAAGAAGCCAATCATTTCTATATAAAATCATTCATTAATTAAATTATTATGTACGAACGAGACGATGCCTCCAAAAGGGCGCCGTCTCTTTGTATTTATAGGATATACGTTAAGGGAATGCATTTGACATATGGGATCTGTATACTGTAGAATGAACAAAAATACCAGTTAGTCAAAAAAAGAACTCTGTGGTACGGAGATTGATAGAGGAGTGAGCAATGACAGTGAGTCGTCGCAGTAATTGAGATTGGTTTCGATTTTGGGGGAGGAACATGAATGTCAAGAAAAGAAAAATCAAGTGGTTCATTATTTATATTGATGTTGAATATGTTCATTGTCATGGTCGGAATGGGACTCATCATACCGATTATGCCGAAATTCATTACAGAGTTCGGGGCATCCGGACAAGCGATGGGATATCTCGTCTCGGCGTTTGGTCTAACGCAGTTTGTTTTTTCACCGTTTGCAGGAGAATGGTCGGATAAGTATGGGCGTAAAAAGATGATCGTCTTCGGAATTGCGATGTTTACGATTTCCCAGTTCATTTTCGCGGCAGCCACCGATATGTGGATGCTGTACGCATCCCGTTTCCTCGGAGGAATGGGTGCGGCATTCATGACGCCAGCCATGATGGCTTATGTCGCGGATATTACGACAGAAGATAATCGGGGTAAAGGACTGGGGTGGCTAATGGCTTCCATGAGTCTCGGGGTGGTCGTCGGACCGGGAATCGGAGGATTTCTTGCTGAGAGCGGTATTCGCATTCCATTCTACGCCGCAGCGATGATCGCGGCTATCTCAACTGTAATTTCGCTATTATTCTTACCGGAGACGGTGTCGATAGAAGCACGTATGAAATCGAAGCTCTCACAGACAAAGCGTGAAAACATTCTGAAGCAGTTCGCAAGATCATTCAAGGCACCTTATTTTATGCTGTTGGTGCTCATTTTTACGATGACATTCGGTCTGATGGGCTTCGAATCAGTATTTGGACTGTATGTCGACAAGAAATATGACTTCACACCTAAAGATATTTCGCTCATGATTACGGTTGGCGCCCTCTTGGGCGTAGTCATTCAAGCGGTTCTGATCGACAAGCTGTTGCGCCGATTCGGCGAGAAGAAATTGTTGATTGTCATGTTTGTCGTAGCTGGCGTGAGTATGATAATTATGGTGTTCGTCCAGGGCTACTTCCTCATATTTGCCGTATCGGGTCTGTTCTTCATTGCGACTTCTATTATCCGTCCGGCGATCAACACGTTATTGTCTAAGATGGCAGGAAATGAGCAGGGCTTCGTTGCCGGTATGAATAATGCCTATATGAGCTTAGGCAACATTATCGGTCCAGCAATTGCGGGTACATTGTTCGATGTAAACATTAACATTCCATATGTGGTAGGCGCAGTCATATTAGTTATGAGCTCCTTACTGTTAGCTGCATGGAGCCGAAGCAGCAGCGCGAGCAAAACGGCCAAGTCTGAAGCGGTTCATGCATAATATTGGGTCAGCAGGAGTGCATCATGAGATGCACTCTTTTTTTTGTTGAAAAAGTTTCCATAGTCGGATACACTTGAACCAACTTTATGGAGTGCTCGACAACGAAATGGCAGGACTTCAAATCGATATTGCAGCGTATTGTGTATGACATGAACATGTTCACTACAATAAACCCAAGGAGATTATTCGTATGAAAATCATGAATTTCTCGCATGCGGCTCCGTTCCTTGATGCCGCCCTGCCATTGTTAATGCAAGATGAAGCGGTGAACAATGTCATGATCGGGTTAGCAATGCAATTGCGCCAACAGCACAGCGATGTGTACTTCGCTCTGCTGTCAGACCATAAACCTGCATTGGCCGCACTCATGACTCCCTCAGGACCATTGCATCTGTACGGTAAAGATTGCACTGCCGGACATCTTAATCTGCTCGTGCACAACATCCGCCAGCAACTCAGGAGCGTATCCCAAGTTGTCGGACCTGCGGGGCTCACGAATCTGTTTGCAAGCGTGTGGTCCAATGCGACTGGCTATAAAGCGGTGAATAGCAAGTTGTTGAGCGTATATTGTCTAGAGCGCGATATGCTGTTGCCCGATAAGAGAAGAGGTATGCTGCGATCGGTAGAAATGAAAGATGAGCATCTTTTGACGCAATGGATGTATGAGATGTCCGTCGAGAATGGCATTCCCATTAGGGAAGAAGATGCTAGCTGGAGGACGAAGCAGAGCATTGCGGACGGAGATTTGTATTTGTGGGAAGTGGAAGGAACGCCCGTATCTATGGCAGGGAAAGCAAGGTCGACCCCGAACGGTATTGCCATCCATTCCGTATATACGCCGCTGCCTCTGCGAAATATGGGGCACGCTGCCGCTTGTGTTGCAGCGTTGAGTGAACTTCTGCTTCACTCTGGTTATGACTTTTGCTGTATTTTTGCCGATGATACTCTTGTGGAGGCCGGACGATTGTACACGAACATGGGATATGAACAATTGGAACATGTAATTGAACACCACTTTATATTGGGTTGAGCGGAGGGCAGCATCGGGGGGGATAACAAGAAAAGAGCCTAAAGGCAGGCTCTTTGCGTTATGTCATTCAGATGTGGAATGTGATTATGAAAGGAAACGGTGTAGCACGGGCACGATTCACAATGGACGGCCTACGCGATAGAAGTGGCTATACTTTGAACGGAGTGTGCCGTATTTATGCGCGCCGTTTCTTTTTTTTGTTTACTCGGCTAATGGTCGCTACCCCTTCATCAATAGTATTGAACGTGAAAAAGTGCCGCGGTATCGGAACGCAATGGTGACGGTTCACAATTTCAATGGGGTGAATGACGGGAAGGATTTGCGGATGAAAAAAATCGCGGATGATCGGATCCGTCGGACAAATGATAGGTTCAGCTGGCGGGCAATGCGGTCTACAGGACATACGGTACAACTCCTTTCGTTTAGTTGGTACATTATATTGGACTGACACCGATGAGGTATGTTCACTTGTACTGATGGCATTTGTTTTTGATGAAAATGTCCCTACTGGCATAAATATACGCAAGAAAGGGCATCTTTACCAAAGAACAGAAGAGAGAGGTGACATGGATGCCGAAGAAAATGATTAACGGCGTAAACCTGCACTATCATGTTTACGGTAAAGGTGTTCCGATATTGTTTATTCATCCGCCATTGTTGACATCGGAGAACTTCAATTATCAAGTCGCTCAGCTATCGGCGCATTTCAAGGTCATCACGTTCGACATTCGCGGCCATGGATTAAGCGATGTCTCGAAAGAACCGATAACGTACCCGCTCATTGTACGGGACATGCTGCAGTTGATGAATAAGCTCGGAATTGACAAAGCTTATTTATGTGGCTACTCCACAGGGGGAACGATTGCTCTGCACGCGTTGTTATCATACCCTGACAGGTTCCAAGGCGGTATACTAGTCAGCACGATGTCTGAGGCGAGCGATTATTGGCTGCGATGGAGAATCGCGCTGGCAATCGCATTGACGAATGTGAAAGCCAAAAATCTGCTTGCATGGGCCATCACGCGGGGCAATGCCGACAGCCGGGAAACGTATAACAATTTAAAGCGGACGGCAAAGCTCGGGAGAACCGACAATTGGCGTCAGTATTACCGCTGCAGCTTAACTTATAACTGCACAAGTCAATTGAAAAAAATCAAGGCTCCAATCATGCTCATTTACGGAAAAAAGGATCTTGGGTTCTTCCGTTACGCGGGAAAGCTGCAAAGGAATTTACCGCACTATCAGCTCTACTGGATTAAGGGCGCCAAGCATCAGATTCCAACCAAAAACGCGTTGGAAATGAATGAGCTGATCCAGCAATGGATTCGGAGGCAGGAGAACGAAGTAAAGCGGGAAGAGAAGCAGCCTGAAGTCGAGCCTTATCTGGCAGCTAAGATACTTGAAGAATCGTCTGAGTCCATGCAACACCCGCTGGCATAAGGGGACGAAATATTTTTACGGAAAGCGGTCATGAAAGTCCGGCAAGAGGTTGCCGGATTTTTTGTCATGCCGACTGATCGCCTCATTCCATAGTTATGGGTTGTTTATCTGACGACCTGCATTGGTTTGATTGCCGGTTTTTGTTTAACGTATGTCGTATGGGCCAAGCAATGGACATACCTGTTTCTCCAAAGGCACATCACCGAAACCCACCCTCGTGGCCCTTGGGGAAGAATTCTCGCAACAGACCATTACCATTTCCGCTTACGGATCTCACGAGGTCTTTGGCTGATGGGAGTCCCCACTGTGAATCGTCCACGCGTCTCAGCCGGCTTCTGCCTCGTTGCCAAGGAGAATACGGGTCAGCAAAATAGAGCCAAACGAGGAATATAAAGTTACTGGTAGGTGGGTGTGCCGCTGGGATTGATTTTGAATCTCCTTCCTCGTCCCGGGTCTAGTAAAAATCCCGACGTTTGTACGTTTCCCCAAAATCTTTCCTCGATTACAATTATTTTATTAAGTACAGGTGGAAGTGAGTAAGAAAGTCTATATTCTTCTAACCGATACAGGAACATGGTTCTCAAAGATGGTCGGATCATACACGAGAGCGCGGCTCAAACTGATCAAATGAACTTTTGCGTCATAGATTTCAATGTAGGACGATGTTATTCCATATTCATTCATACAAGACTAGGGAGATGAGACTATCAAAAAGGTAAGAAGAGTTCTGCTTTATTTGGGAGCAACTATTATTTCACTTGTTGGGTTAGCATTGATTTTTCCCACATGGACTCCCAAAATAGACGGCGTAAACAGCATAAGCGTACTCGAGCAAGTCGAAATTAATGGCACCGGTCATGAATTGATGATACGAGGTCAGGATAAGAACAATCCTATTGTAATTTTTGTACACGGGGGTCCAGGTGTTTCGGAAATACCCTATGTAACCAAATACCAAGACCTATTGGAGAAGAATTTCACGATTGTCCGTTACGACCAAAGAGCTAGCGGGAAATCTTATCACTTTGGAGAAGATTATTCCAACCTTTCGACCGATCTATTAGTGAAAGATTTATTGGCTGTGACGGATTACATATCCACTCGTTTCAACCAAAAGAAGGTCATACTAGTCGGCCATTCCTTTGGAACATATATTGGCATACAGGCTGCGCAACAAGCTCCTGAAAAATATGAAGCCTATATCGGCATCGGACAGATGTCCAATACCTTAGAAAGCGAATTGGATGGTTTGAATTTCACGATTGATCAAGCAAAATTGAGCGGTAATACAACCGACGTCGAGTATTTGCAAGGGTTAACTGAAAAAGTTAAAAGCGGCGATATGTATCTTCCACGCCATTATGTTCGAAAATATGGCGGTGCTGCAAGACTGATCGATGCTAATGCGGACATGGATAATGGTTTATTGTTCGGTCCGGAATATAACTTATTAGATCGCATCCGTTATTACCGTAGCATATCCTATGCACAAGAAATTTTAATAGGGCAAGCATTCAAAAAACCTCTGCCGACGATCGTCACAAAACTAGATTTACCGGTGTATTTTATAATGGGACAATACGACTACATGACTTCCACGAAATCAGCCAAAACATACTTTGATCAGATTGATGCAAATAAAAAGGAATTTATAACGTACGACCAATCCGCTCATTATCCGCAATTTGAAGAAAAAGAAAAATTCTCAAAGTGGATGGTGGATTCGTTCGCAAAATGACGGATTGTAATATGAAGTGCGACAGTTACCATTAAATAAAAAAATGGCTCATGATTGATTCGTGTAAAATGGAGTCACCACAACAACCATTACACGGAGGAATCATTCATGAGTTACTCACATTTTAACATGTTCGAACGGGAGAAGCTAGAGTTCCTGCACAGCCAGGACTGGTCCACCCGAGTCATAGCGAGGGAACTAGGACGAACTGGTTATATTCAGGCCTATTAGTGCAAGGCGATGTTGAGATTCTTCGTCATAAAGGAAAGCGGCGCAAGCCAATAGAAACGCGTGAACGGTTCAATATCGGCAGAACGATCAACCAGCGTCCCAAGGAAATCCGAAAGCGTGAGAGCTTCGGACACTGAGAACTCGATACAGTCGTATCCAGTCGTGGTAAAAGCAAAGCCTGCGTAAGTAGTTAAGGATTATCCATCAGCCACGTTTCAAACGGCCACCGTGGATCGAGGGAAAGAGTTCGCTTGTCATCAAAACCTTGCTATGGTCACAGAGGAAGAACTTTCGCATGCAATAGAATTGATTAATAACCGTCCAGGGAAATGCCTCGGGTGGAAAACTGCTTACGAATCATTCATGAGTGAACTGTAACACTTGGCTTGACAATCCGTCCTATATAAAACCCAAGATATTCCCCTTATCATAAAAAGTGCCACAAAGGTGTTGTTGTTGAAAAATTTGTATATTCTATTTATCCCCATTTGTCTTTCGGTTGCTTTTAGTGTTCCTCTCGCTTTTGCAGCAGTCATTGCTACTTGGGTGAAAAAATAGCAACACCTTGGCAAGAACTTGTTGCAGCTTACTTTATCTACGATTCCATCGGACTAAGGCTGTTTAATTTAGCTTGTAATCGGTCGTAGTTATAAAAGCGAAAGTAATCTCCAACATCCTTTTCTAACTTTTCAAAGGTCGCGTATTATGCAGGTAATACTTCTCGCACTTGAGTGTTCCCCAAAACCTTCCATAGGACGGCTTACGAATAAGCCGTCCGGCCACGTCTGGGTGCAACCAGGAGCTCAACTACTCCGCTCTAAGACTTTATTTTCTTCTGACATCTCCAATTCTTTATCATAAGAGCTCTTGACCTTCGCGTCCCGGCTTCCATTGCTCGATCGCTGTTTTATAGTTTCCCGCATAGGCGGCCGAGTCTATTTGCACACGCTCCACCTTGCCAAGGATCAAGTTCATATTTATACTCGGTCCGGTTGCACCAATAAGTCCAATCATTGATGCTTGTATAGAACGGCTTTCAGCCCTTTGGCAGAACAGGAACAAAAAAGAACCGGAAGCAGTCGGCCAAAGCGCCAACTGAACCGGTTCCGCTATCCTTTTTCTGAATGCTATTCCGAACTATTCTTTTTCCTTTTCCACGGTAGACGCACGTTCTATCAGTTGATGCGTTAACGTCACATGTTCATATTTTTTCTCCTTTGACGTCATGTTATGAATGAGCAAATTCATCGCCGTGTAGCCCAGATCATATTTGGGCTGGTGAATGGTTGTCAGTGCCGGCAAGGACATCGTAGCTTCACGGGTATTGTCAAATCCGATTACTGCAAAATCCTCCGGTACCTCGTATCCCGCTTTGCTAATCGCATTGACACATCCGATAGCCATGCTGTCGTTCATGCAAAATATAGAAGTAGGCGCATGTTGTAACTCTAGTAACTCGTTCGTAAGCACTTCGCCATCATGATGGTCATAATCCCCATACTTCACCCATTCCTGCCGAAAAGGAATGTCGGATTGGTTCAACGCCCTCCGATATCCCTGCTCTCGAAGGCGTGTTGAGTTATTCAACATGGGCCCCCCGATTAGGGCGATACGCCGATGTCCTAATTCGATTAGATGACTGACTGCGTCAAAGGCCGCCTGTTCATCATCGATGGATACACCGCAAGTATAAGAGGCGTCAGTAATTTCTAAGCACTGAACGATGCTGTGCTTTTGTCCCAATCCGCTAAGCTCTTCTTTGCTGAGAGTCGAACTAATGACGATGACACCGTCGGCAAGCCTGTGTTGCAGCATTTGGAACAATTCCCTTTCCCGATTCGCATGATTCGAAGTTGGACAGACCAATACATAATAGCCATCCTCTTTTCCGCGATTTTCGATGCCTTTGACAATATCGGCAAAAATGGATTGTTCCAGGGTCGGAGTCAATACGAGCACCTTCATCGTCTCCGATCTCCGTAAATCCCGTCCCAACAGGTTCGGCTGGTAATTGAATTTGTGTATGACGCTTAATACTTTGTTGCGAGTCTCTTCTTTGACCAGAGAACTGTCATTCAATACCCTGGATACCGTCGCTACAGATACACCCGCTAACTGCGCCACTTCCTGAATTGTCATAGATTTCTGTTGCATATATCTCATTCCTTTACTAACAAATCGTAAGTATATTAGGGCAGATAAGGCTATAATATTATATTCATTTTCTGAAATCCGCAGGTTGATCCCAAGATCTGTGTGGAGCTGCATCCAGCAATTTGATGAACTCTCTCGCTGCGGGGGATAGATGCTTTTTTTTATGATAAATGTAACGAATGCCCCGCTCAAATTTTACATCCTCCACAGGGAGTTTAACAAGCAGCCCGCCAGCGATTTCCTGCTTGACCGCAAACTCCGAAACCGCAGAAATCCCAAGTCCATGGATAACCCCTTGTTTGATGCCTTCTAAGCTGCTGATTTCCATGATACTGGAAATTGATATCCCCGTCTGTTGAAACCTTTGATCAAGAAAATGCCTAGTTGCTGATTTGTCCGGCTTCATGAGAAATGTCTCTTGTTGCAGATCATGCAGCGTGCAAACTTCTTTCTGTGCTAATGGATGGTATGGCGGCGCAATAAAAACAAGGTGATCTTGATAATATGTTGCGGTATAAAAGCGAGATTCATCGATTGCAATTTGATCCGATAAAATAAGGAATTCTATGCTATTTGACTCCAGCAGCTGCGTGAGCTGTTGGGACGAAGTAATTTTCATGCTGATGTTAATATTGGGAAATTGTTCTTTATACTGAGCAAGCAAGGGTGGAAGCAAATAAACGCCGACAAAGTTGCTTGCGCCAAAGGAAAGTGTCCCCGATGACATATCCTCCATTTGATGGAGATGCTCTTTGGCTGCTTGCAGCAAATTCACAATCTGTTCCGCATACGGCTTAAATTGCTCGCCCTGTTTTGTTAAGTATAACTTTTTACCGATGCGGTCAAACAGGCGCGTATCCAAGTCTTCTTCTAAACTTAGAATTTGCATACTGACCGCAGGTTGAGAACAGTAGAGTTGTTCCGCTGCCTCTGTAAAGCTCAAACAATTGGATAACGTGATGAAGGTTTCGAGTTTGTTGATGTTCATCGTGAGCCTCATCCTCCTACGCACCATCTATAAGGAAATGTTATGAATACTATTATACAATCAAATTGTCTTATAATTATAGTCTCCGCTATAATGAAAACGCAATCATTTCTTTATCATTTTGGGAGGATTATTTAATGACTACTAAGCCATTAAAATCAGGCGGCAATTCCACGGAACCAAACAAACCAGAGGCGGGTGGTAAGAAAGGTCGTTTTGAAGCGTTATTTAAGAAAGTCGGGATTCCGCTTGCGGTCATTGTGTTTCTCGTACTGATGTTCATGCCAACGCCCGCAGGCATGGAACCGCAGGCTCAAAAAGCGGTTGCGATCTTCGCCAGTGCACTTATACTATGGGTTAGCGGCGCATTGCCTATTTACTTAACCTCCATGATCGCCATTGTTATTTTGAGCTTATCCGGCACAGCCGAAGAAAAGACGGCATTTGGGACGCTTGGATTTGATGTCATTTGGCTCATGGTCTCCGCGTTTATTCTCACTTCTGCCATGATTAAGTCTAATTTGGCGCGGAGATTCGCATTATGGATGGTAACCAAATTCGGACAGACGCCAAAGAAAACATTACTTGTCTTAATTTTTATCAACTTTGCCCTCGCGTTCTTCGTTCCATCAACGACAGCACGCGCAACGTTAATGGTTCCGATCTGTTTAATTTTGTTAGAGATTTATAAAGCAACACCGGGTAAAAGCAATTTCGGCAAATTAATGATGCTGCAAGGTGTTCAAGCCGATGCGATTGCCACTTCCGGCGTCATGACTGCGACAGCTGCGAACATCATTGCCGTTGGTTTTATTAATGAGCAAGCCGGAGGCTCGATCGGATATATGGATTGGTTAGCAGCCTCCATGCCAACCGCCATCATTACCATGTTGCTTACATTCTTCGTTGGTTTAAGGCTCTTTTCTTTTAAAGGGGAAGCGGAGTTCGAAGGCGCGATGTCAAAACTTAAAGAAGAATTAAAGAAGCTGGAGAAATTCTCGCTTGATGAGAAAAAAGCAATGACAATCTTCTTATTTACTGTCTTGTTATGGGCAACGGAAGATTATCACAAGGCCTTGTTTGGCTTTGAAATTAGTGTATATATGACGTCGGTCATTGCAGGTGTGCTTTGTTTGCTTCCAAGAATCGGATTGCTTACCTGGAAGGAAGCTAACATTAAGTGGGATCTGATGATTTTTGCAGCAGGCGCTTACGCCGTCGGGAATGCGCTTGAGAAATCGAAAGGCGCGGAATGGATGATCAATAAAGTCGTCTATGGTCTGGGTCTGGAACAAATGAATCATATGCTCGTCTATGTTGTTGTTATATTCATCAGCATGTACAGTCACTTAATTTTCACGAGCAAGACCGTACGGACAACGATCCTTATTCCCGCTTTTATCGCACTTGCCAAAACGTTAGGCATGGACCCTGTTACCCTGGCGTTGGCTTCGGCCATGACTTTAACCTATACGATCACTTTGCCGCCACATTCGAAAGTAAATACGATTTATTTCTCCACTGGATATTTCAGTGTATTTGATCAAGTGAAATATGCAGTCGTTACCTGCTTTATCGGTGCTGCAGTCATTAGTCTCTCCGTATTTACGTGGTTCCAAATTCTTGGATATCGATTATAAGACACATTGCTAGACTAGCAAATGATAGAGGAGTGCGTGTATGCTATACAGAAAAGTAATTATGGCGATTGCGGATGGATCAGGAGATCGTCCGCATCCGCTGTTAGGTCATAAAACACCGTTGGAATATGCTCATACTCCAAATTTAGATCGGTTAGCCTCGGAAGGAATAACCGGTATGATGGACTTAATCGGGTCAGGAATTCCAGTTGGCACCGATATGGGACATATGATATTATTCGGGTTTCAACCGGATCATTATCCGGGACGCGGCCCCATTGAAGCGCTGGGAATCGGTATGGAAGTCCAGCCCGGAGATGTCGTTCTTCGCTGCAACTTTGCTACGATCAATGATGAGGGGATTGTCCTGGACCGTCGTGCCGGGCGAATTCGCGAGAATACGGCCGGGCTTGCCGAAGCGCTTAATGGCATGGAAATCACCGAGGGCATCCGTGCTTATTTCAAGCCAGCAACGGAACATCGGGCCGTACTTGTTATACGTGGCAATGGTCTTAGCGATCAGATCAGTGATTCTGACCCGAAAGCCCCGAACGATGGGAAGGCGTATCATCCCGTTGAAGCACGGGATGATACGGTGGAAGCGAAGCGGACCGCGATTGCAGTCAACCTGTTTCTTAAGCAAGCCCATTCGATTCTTGCATCGCATCCGATTAATCGAGAGCGTATTGCGCAAGGACATCCACCTGCGAATTTCATTCTCACCCGAGGTGCTGGACGAATGGCGCAATTGGAGCCCATAGCTGCGAATATGCATTTCCGCGGCAGCTGCATCGCTGCGGAAAGCACGGTTCTTGGGGCAGCTAAATTGGCTGGATATAACGCGGTCACCGACGTAAAGCTGACCGGCAGCTTAGATACCGACGTTGAATTAAAAGCGAAACTTGCGCTCGAGCAAATTGCTGATCATGATATCGTCTACGTTCATCTCAAGGCTCCGGATTTAATGGGGCATGATAATGAACCTTTTAAAAAGGCACAATCTCTTGAACAGTTTGATCGTATGGTTGGGTTAATCGCGAATCATTTGCCCGAAAATGTATATTTGGCTTTGGCCGCGGATCATTCAACACCATGTGAGGTTAAGGAGCACACGGGCGAACCGGTTCCGGTAGTGATATACGGCCCCAGTATCCGAAAAGATCGGGTAACATCTTATAATGAAATAGACTGTGCTTATGGCGCATTAGGCCGCATGTCAGGTTCTGAGTTCGTGAGGACCTTGCATGGTCTGATGGGATATGTGAAGAAACAAGGAAATTAAATGCTGAAAACTGGATAGGAACGGGCACAACCACTGTCGGCGCTTTAAGGACGATGGTGGCTTTTTTTTTGGGCAAAAGGCGTATCAACAACCCGCCGTAAACAACCGTGCATGAAGACTGTCAGGCTGAGCTCCGTACTAGGGTTGACAATTCGTCATTATTAGCCCAAAATCGATTCGTCATGAACTGAATTTGGTTTTGAATCAGACCACAATGATAACGATGCTGACGGCTCATCAACTTCGATAGGGGGATGCAGGATTATGCCGAGTTATAAGGTATGATGTCGAATCGTAAATTATTTTTCATTGCAGGACTATTGCTAGCCGCGCTTACAGGCCTGCGCTTCGTTTGGCTATCTTTTCAACTGCCCCCGGAACACCCGCTAGCGGCTCAAGGCGTGCTGGATTTGCGCGATTGGGATTTTGAAAATCAACGTTCTATCATGTTGAATGGCGAATGGGAATTTTACCCGGGCATGTTTTTGGAGCAAAATGATGCCGATGCATTTTCATTTCCATCGCAATCTTACGTTAAAGTTCCGGGAGATTGGCGCTCTTCTATGTCAGGCAAGGGCGATTCTTCCTATGGCTATGGCACGTACAGGCTGCGTATTCTTACGGGGGGCAGTTTGAACCAGCCTTACGGATTTTGGATTCGTAACATCCAGACTTCCTCGATGCTATTCATGAATGGACAATTGCTGGCCAAGTTCGGCTCGCCTGCGGAGCAAGCCGAGAATTATAAGCCCAAAGCCAACTCTTATACTGCAACGTATACAGCAGGTGATCAGCGAGAACTCGAAATTATCGTGCAAGCAGCCAATTTCGATAATCCCGTGCAAGGCGGCATTATCCAGTCGCTCCGATTCGGGTCGCAAGCGGCCATTGACAACGAGTGGATGTACTCGATAGGTTTTCAACTGGTTACTTTTATCATTTTGCTGCTGCACGGCCTGTATGCGGGTATTATGTACGTTTTCAACAGGCGGCAGCAGGTATTCAGTTGTCTGTTTTTGTTACTCGTATGTTCAGCATTGTCTGTTGCTGCAGACGACAGTACTTTGCTGCTCATCTGGCTGCCGATTAACTACACGTGGGCAGTCAAAATTAAATGGTTGGCGTATCTGGGCATATCGCTGTTCATGTTGAAGCTGACGACTAGCCTGTTTCCCGAACAAGAAATCAATAAATCGTTTCGTTGGTTTTATGTCCCGCTCGGATTGTACACTGCGTTTATTTTCTTTTCGCCGGTACAGTATGTGATATACAGCGGATGGTTATTCCTGTTCTTTTATCTTTTTCCTGTCTTGGCAGTTCTATATGCGATAGGTAAAATGCTGTTGAAAAATTACAACGACATCGTATTTTTGTTAATGGCGGCTGTCAGCTTAACATCCAGCATCATTTGGGGAATCGTGAAGACTTTCAATTGGGTCGACGTGACCTTCTATCCATGGGATATCTTTGCAGGAATCATTGGTTTTTCGGCTTTTTGGTTCAAAAGGTATTATCGCCATGCCGAGCAAAACGCCAAGCTTACCGCTCGGCTTCTACGAGAGGACAAGCTGAAGGATGAATTTCTAGCAAATACTTCGCACGAGCTGAGAACTCCGCTTCATGGCATCATTAACATTGCACACACCATCGCGGCTAATGAGCGGCACTCGATGAATGAAAAGAGCCGCAAAGATTTTGAACTGCTCATTACGATAAGCCGGCGAATGTCGCAAATGCTGAACGATTTGCTCGACTTGTCGCGGCTTAATGAAAAGAGGATCGTGCTCCAACCAGCTGATCTGCGCGTGCAATCTGTCGCTTCGGGGGTTGTGGACATGCTCGGATTTATGACGGAAGGCAAGCCGATTCGGTTCAGCATGGATATACCGGAATCGTTCCCTCATGTTATAGCCGATGAGAAAAGGCTTGTTCAAATTCTGTTCAACCTGCTGCACAACGCAGTTAAATATACGGAAGAGGGTACCATTTCCATTTCAGCCGAAACCAAGGGTGGCCAAGCGGTCATTCATGTATCGGATACAGGAATTGGGATGGATGAGGACACGCAAAGTCGAGTTTTTCAGCCTTATGAGCAAGGAGTGCCCGGCATTAGCACCGGTGGAGGTATCGGGCTCGGACTGAGCATCTGCAAGCAACTGGTGGAATTGCATGGCGGGAAGCTGACGGTTCGCTCGACACCGGGCGAAGGATCGAAATTCACTTTTACGCTTCCGTTGTCTAGCGACTTCCTCCGTCGCGAGGAAGCGGCATCAATGGTCCCGGAATTAGATGACTCTGACGAGGTCCTAGTCTTGCATTACACAGCCACACCTGAACTATGGTCCGTCCTGCCGGATACTAGCCATAGTACCGCAACAGACACGATGAAAATATTGGCTGTTGATGATGATCCCATTAATTTGAAGGTGTTATGCAACATTTTGTCTACGGAACAGTATGATATCGGGACAGCGGTATCCGGGAGAGAAGCCATCGGGATGCTGGATGCCGAGCAATGGGATCTGATAATTGCAGACGTCATGATGCCTCAGATGTCCGGATATGAATTGGCTCGGATTGTACGGGAGCGATTCTCGATTGCCGAGCTGCCGATTTTACTGCTGACGGCACGGAATCAGCCGGAAGACGTGTATTCCGGATTTTTGTCAGGAGCCAACGATTATGTCACCAAACCGGTCGATGCTTTGGAATTGAAATACCGCGTCCGGGCATTGGCCACGTTGAAGCAGTCTGTCAGTGAACGTCTGCGTATCGAAGCTGCTTATCTGCAAGCTCAAATTCAACCTCACTTTTTGTTCAACACGTTGAACTCGATTATGGCGTTAAGCACTATAGATACGGACAAAATGCAAAAGCTGGTCGAAGCTTTTAGCTCTTTTCTGCGAATCAGCTTCGACTTCTGGAACTCGGAACAGCTTGTTCCGCTCGAGCATGAGCTTGAACTCGTCCGTTCGTATCTGTACATCGAGAAGGAACGATTTGAGGATAGATTACATATTGTCTGGGAGGTAGAACTGGACATCCGGTTGCAATTGCCTCCCCTCACCATCCAGCCGCTCGTCGAAAATGCCGTCAAACACGGAATTCTAAGCCAACGCAAAGGCGGAACCGTTCGTATCCACATCACGGATGACAGCAATTGCTGGGCCTTTACGATATCGGATGACGGTGCAGGCATGGACGAGGAGAAGGTGCGAAATTTGCTGGACAGCACGCAACGCAGCGATAGAGGAATCGGATTGCTAAATACGGACCGGAGGTTAAAGCAACTGTATGGCAAAGGCTTGTCCATTGCAAGCAAGCCCGGGGAAGGAACTTCGATCTCGTTCATTATTCCCAAGCCAGGGAAGGACCCGCTTTTTTTGCAATGAATACATCCTAAAGCATCATTAAGACAGGTGAATGGTAAAGGTGACAACCTTGAATGAAACTGGTTCTAATCTTGTGATCAAACGAGCGAATGCCGATTACGTTGGCATTTTACAAGAGCTCTATGTTGTAGCTGCCCGCTGGAGAGTCGCAAGAGGCATTAATCTGTGGAGTGAGCACACTTTCACAAAAGAATATATAGAGAACTTCATGCAAGAAAAAGAAGTGTTTGTAGCCTTAGCGGGTCAGACCGGAATCGGATGTTTTTCGATCCAATGGAATGACAAACCGATATGGCAAGAGCTAGATAATGAGGAATCAGGTTACTTGCACCGATTGGTGGTAAGCAGAACATATAGCGGGATGAGGATGGGACACAAGCTATTGGAATGGGCTGAGCAATATGTAAGAAGGGAAGGAAAGCGATTTTTCAGATTGGACTGCATGACCGAAAATACAGGACTGAATCAATATTATAAGGAGGCTGGATTTGTTTTTCAAAAAACAGTCGTTGGAGAAGGCTGGAGCGCAAATTTATATGAAAAGCAGCTGATGTTGTGAGGCTGGTTCAGATATTTCCCAAGGGATTATAGACACAGGCAGCAGTCCGCCTGTGTTTTTTGCTGTGTAAACCCGGATTGAGTTTTCAGGTTGAAAGCTATGTGTGGATTGTAATAAAATAGAACTATTAATAATAATGATAATCATTATCACTATTATTTCAATCGAACAGCTAAGGAGGAAGCCCATGTTATTGCCGAGAAAACCGGTATGTAAGGAGCGGTTAAGTGACGATGAATTAGAACGGTTTGTCCGCTGCCGACGTTGTTATTTTCGCAAGTGCCGGAATTCTCACGAATCGAGCTGGATAAATGCAGCTCAAGCATCTGTCAATAAGATCGTGCATGCGTATTATGCCCGTGCCCCTGAGACAAGAACACCGGCTTCCGTCATTCACGATATAGATAGGTATTGGACACAAGAACTGGAGCGATTCCAATCGGAACAACATTACGTTCTAATCAAGCGTTCGGTATCTTACAATTTGAGTGAATATTTGACAAGTGAATCCTCCGGCCAGTCGCTGCTGCTGTTGGGGGAGACTCTTACCGTTCAAGCCGCGGAATTGGGAGCAACCCTGTCAATGACAATGCAAATGGCAGAGTGCTCGGACGCGTCCTTCGTCATTCGAAAATATGTGATCGCTGATGAGCCGCAAGTGTTTAAAGCTTTTATTCATCTTGCCATCGTATTCGCTTATGAAGCCTTTCACATGTTGCCAGAAAAAATTGAAGTGTGCTCTCTGCTGAATGGCGCAGCCTACACCGTCGATCCGCAAGCGGAACATTATCGTTCTTCGGTTGACTTTTTGCGCCTTATGCTTGGCGTTATGAGTGAAGGGCCGCTCAACAGCAATTTATATCACTGAAATGGGTTAATTTTAGGATTGCGTAATTGCATTGCATAAGATAAAGTTTGAATATATTATGATAATGATTATCAATATCGAATATAATGCCGTGTGATCATTGGCATGGAAAATGAAGGGTGGAATGATGATGCCAAAAATCATTTTGATTTTTGCCAGCATGAGCGGGAATACCGAAGAGATGGCCGATGCGGTAGCGGAAGGGGTTCGTGAGGAAGAAGGGAACCTGACCGTGATGGACGTTATGGATGCATACGCTGCCGACCTGACAGATTACGACGGAATATTGTTGGGTGCCTATACTTGGGGGGATGGGGAACTGCCGAACGAATTCCTTGATTTTTACGATGAAATGGAAGAGCTCGATCTGTCAGGCAAGAAAGCTGCTGTGTTTGGCTCATGTGATTCAAGCTACCCTGAGGTTGGGAAAGCGGTAGATATTCTCATCGCTAAAGTGCAGGAATTGGGAGCCGAGCTTGTTCAAGACGGCTTGAAAGTAGAGCTGACGCCCTCCGCCTCTGACAAACAATTGTGCAGAGAATTTGGGCGGAATTTTGCGTATAGCGTCGTCAATGGAGCCTTGCAGCTGTAACTCTCGGATGTGCAGATGAATAGCGGAACAGGATTGGAGGAGACGCTGCTGCTCGGGAAGCTCCTAGGCAAAGAACAGAAAGCGGAGAAGTGGATCGCCCGCTACTTGGAGAAAGTCCGCCAAGCTAAGCGGCGCTTGGAAGGACATATTGGCGTCGGGAACCGAAAACTAACATTTATCCAAAGCGAATCAATAACTTTTTGAAATAGACGGCTCCAAACAAAACTTGATATGATGAACAAGATTAAATGTGATAATGATTATCATTATTTTTGAATTGGATGTAAGTTCATTTCTATTTCAAAGAGGGGTAGAGACAGATGGGGAAAGCAGCTAATCAAGGCAAAAGAGGATCTTAAAGAAATATCGTTCGAGATGGTGCCAGAGTTTGCGGGCGACTACATTTTTTTGGATTCGGGCACGAGGAGTCTTCTGTTCAGGAACAGAAGGCTCTTTTTGCTGTTCAAAAGAATACATAATAAACCTACTCATGAGAAGGAATAATATAGTAAAATATTTCTGAGCTTGGTATGCATTTCAATTTTAGATTTATGTTAGGGGGAGTGACTATTGGAATTTTCAACATGCTATATCCGGAAAGCGTTGAAGACTGATGCGCAACAACTAAGCCAATTAGCTATGAAAGCAAAAGGCTATTGGGGATATGATCCAGAATTTTTGAAACGATGTGAAGCTGAACTAACAATTACTTGTGACTTTATTGAGAATAATCCTATTTATGTTATAGAACTCAGTAATATGATTTATGGATTTTATGGTTTATCTAATGATGAGGAAAAACAAACGTATCTGGAATATATGTTTGTTGATCCTGAATGGATTGGCCATGGTTTAGGAAAACGATTATGGACTCATGTATTAATGACCTGCAAAGAAAATCAAATCAGCGAGTTTAAGATTGCAGCAGATCCGTTTGCGGAAAACTTCTATAAAAAGATGGGAGCGCAACGAATCGGTGAGATTCAGTCCAGTATTGCAGCAGGAAGAACTTTGCCCTTAATGAGCTATGTTGTAAAATAGCTATCCAGATGAAGTTGGTCGAAGTTACAGCCAAAAAGCATGAAGGAGGTTGAACATGAAGCTTGAGTTAGTCACTCCAAGATTAAAGCTAACATCCATTGATGAATCTAAAGCGATTCAAGTGTTGGATTATGTGCAACGAAATAAGGAATTTTTAAAGGAATGGGAAATTCTCAGAGCTCCCGATTATTATACGCTGGAAGCGCAAAAGAACCTTATTCATCAAGACATTCAACAAATGGAAAGAGGACAGTTAGTTAGAGTATGGATGTATAAATTAGATGAGCTTGAAAAAATAATTGGCTCTATTACACTGAGCAATATTGTAAAAGGAGGCTTTCTATCCTGTTATTTAGGTTATCGAATCGACGAACAAGAGAGAAACAAAGGTTATATGACCGAGGGAATCAAACATATGATTGAATTTGCTTTCAACATCTTGCAGCTGCATCGAATTGAAGCTAATATCATGCCCAGAAATACTGCGTCTATAAAAGTAGTTCAAAAGCTTGGATTCCATAATGAAGGCGCAGCAAAGAAATATTTGAAAATAAATGGGAATTGGGAAGATCATGTCCACATGGTTCTCCTTAATGACGACATGGAGTAGAAGCAGGCGGAATGATTGTGAATAATCGCCAATGTTCTAATGAAAACGGTTTTTTCTATTGACATTATTGCTCGGACATAAGAAAGTAAAGCTAGAACATCTTAAGGAGGACACACAACATGGTGCAACAGTGGTTTGAAGAAGCGAAGTTAGGCATTTTCATTCATTACGGTATTTATGCGGTCAATGGGATAGCAGAATCTTGGTCTTTCTATAATGGAAGAATATCTCACAAAGATTACATGAAGCAATTAGATGGCTTTACAGCCAAGAACTTCGATGCAGACAAATGGGCCGATCTGATTGAAAAGTCAGGGGCACAATACGCCGTGTTAACAACAAAGCACCATGATGGCGTAGCTCTATGGGATACCCAATATTCCGACTTAAACGTCGTGAAAAAGACGCCTGCCCAAAAAGACCTGATAAAAGAGTATGCCGAAGCGATAACCAAAAAAGGGATTAAGCTGGGGATGTACTACTCTTTAATTGATTGGTCACATCCAGACTATCCGAGTGTATATGAGGGCGGCAAGGTGCCGGAGGATCTGAGCAAGGTCAATAGATTCTCCAGTCCAGTAGACGGCGTTCAAGACGAGGAAAAATGGAAACGGTTCCTTGAGTTTAACAACAATCAATTAAAAGAACTGTTAACCAACTATGGAAAAGTAGATTTGCTGTGGTTTGACGGAGACTGGGAAAGAAGCGCCAAACAGTGGAATCTGCCAGAATTCAAGCACTATCTTCAATCGTTCAATCCAGAGATTATTATCAACTCACGACTTCAAGGTCATGGAGACTATAAAACTCCGGAGCAGGGGATACCGATAACACGACCAGAAGGCCCATGGGAATTCTGCACGACCATCAACAGCTCCTGGGGATATCAACCGGCAGATAACGAATATAAATCTTTGAAACAAATCATCAGAATGTTCTGTGATTGCATCACGATGGGCGGCAACATGCTGTTGGATATCGGACCTATGGAAGATGGCACGGTAGATAAGAGACAAGAGGATATTTTATTAGGGCTTGGCAAATGGATTAGTACTCATGAAGAAGCGGTATTTGGAACAACCGAGGGGATTCATACACGATACTATTTAGGCGGCAGTACGGTATCTAAAGATAAACAGTCACTTTATCTATTTGTATACGACGATCCTAAAGAGTGCGTCTGCTTGAAAGGGTTATCGAACAAAATCAAGAAAATTACAGTGCTTCACTCTGGCAAAGAGCTTACCCATGAAATTCATGGTGGCGTGCCTTGGTTCAACATTCCAGGAACAACTTGGATTCATATGACACCAGAAGATGCACATGAACATGTAACCGTTCTGAAGCTGGAACTTGAAGGCGAACTCGATATGTACGGAGGTTCCGGTGCGGTAGTAACACATAACTAAGCAAGGACAACTAAAAAGTATAAAGTGAGACTTCATGGTAGATCGCTATCATGAAGTCTTTCTGTGCCGGGGGTAGCGGGCAATATTATTCTGGGCAAGAGGTAAGTGATTATTTTAGATTTATATTGTGTCAATTGGTTAACAGAACACAATGGCTAAGACTGAACAAGGATGAACTTATAGAAAAGTTAAGGCTAAGAATTACATAGCAATTCATGATAGATAGCGATGTACTAGAGTTGTTCCTGGACGTCCGCCTTCTGATGGAACGAGAGAATGAAGCAATGCAGCAGTTGAAACGATTCAGAACAGCGCTGTCCCGTTCGGTGAAAGGACAGACGTTTGCTTTCCTGCGGGTATCGGCTGAATGCATCAGTGTGGATCTGGAATATACGGGGTCTGTATACCGGGATTTGGGCATGGAGCCGCATCCGCTTGTCAGCCAATTGACAGGTGAAACCGAGAAAAGGAGCGTGCCATGGGAAAGGCACTCCGAGCTGGATGCTGATCATCTGTCTTCACATTTGACAAGTGACATGACGTAGAGGATGGCGCGGAAAGAGCTCAATTGCTGGATCCTAGATGGCGTTCGCTTCCGGTTATGCGCAACCACCGCGTGTATGAGATTGACTTCATGACGTGGATGAACACTGGCGTCATTGCCAATGGCAAGAAGATTGACGATGTGTTGCGTGTCTTAGCTTAGCAAGGAGAAAGGGGGAACGATGAATCATGTTCAAGATAGGAGCTTTTCTTTTAATGCTTAGTTCCACTATCCCCTTAGTTCAGAAACTACATAAGGTGGTATAGGATATACCGTCCGTACTTATTTTTTCACTTTCGATATGTATAGCCAGAAGACTGTGCCTGAAAATAATCATTTCTAAAAAAGTTTTTCAACATACAGAGCGGCATAGCAAAAACGGCCAGACCGAAGTAAAAAGTAGAGCAAAAACGATTAAAAAGTCATAGTTGAAACAGGTCAATAAGTACCCTCGAACGACTAGAAAGTCATAGTTGAAATAGGTCGATAAGTACCCTCGAACGACTAGAAAGGCACAGTTGAAACAGGTCGATAAGTACCCTCGAACGACTAGAAAGGCATAGTTGAAACAGGTCGATAAGTACCCTCGAACGACTAGAAAGGCACAGTTGAAACAGGTCGATAAGTACCCCTCGAACGACTAGAAAGGCACAGTTGAAACAGGTCGATAAGTACCCCTCGAACGACTAGAAAGGCACAGCTGGAATAGCTCAATAAGTACAGTCAAAACGATCAAAAAGTAACAGCCAGAACGCAAAAATTCAAATTTGAACCGGAACAAACATAGTTGGGAACGGAGCAAAGCAGCTAGAACAAAGCCAAAAAATGCTGGAACAGAGCAGATTAATAATGTGTGAATACGCCTTCGAAATAATAGTTCGCAAGGTGCAGCGCAATCAACTTGGTCATGCCGCTGTCGTAGCACCTAAAACTAAGGGGGCGTCATTTCGGTCGTAAGAAGCAGCGGAGGCAGGGGAAAGCACGGCCACGCATAAGCACAATAGTTGCTCCCAAGCGGACGTATGATGGAGAGAGCTATTGAATCGAAAGCAAAATTCATCCAGGTATGCCTGAAGATATTTAGCGCCTATCCCGTGAAAGGTGTCGTTCATCCAATGCCATGCCCTTTTGAAGGATTGATATAAGGGGTTTTTGCGGCGAACCCGACAATTGTGTCGGGTGATGGATGTCTCGGTAGCCGTCTTGGCAACATGCAATTCGGCGAATTGCTCACAGTCGGAACGAAGCAGCAGTTTGTCGGAGAGGCGAGTCGGCTCGACAAGCTTCATCTTAAGATCACCCGTTTGTCCGTCTAGTGTGACAGATTCGGCGACGATTAGCGGGCATTCCCGCGGGTTGAGTTGTCTTGATGGATGGCTGCCATAGAAGGCCACGAACCCATGAACCACCCCTGCCAGCGGCCGATCGGTGTCAGCGCGGCTAATTGAAGCCCGGATCTTACGCAGCATCAACCAGGCAGTTTTGTATGTCACCTGAATAATCGAGCTAAGCCGGACGGCGTTGATACCGATATCGGAACGGGAGACAAGCCAGAATGTTGTGAGCCACTTCTGTAAAGACGTGCGGCTGCCTTCCATGACCGTACCGACGATGAGAGATGTCTGATGGCGGCAAGCGCGGCACTCGTACAGTGGAAGCCTGCGTGTTCGGATGACGTAGGCATGGGCATGCTGACAGCGTGGGCAGACAAAGCCATTTGGCCACTTCAGCTTATATAGAAAAGAGACGCAAGAAGATTCGGAATGAAACTGACGCTGTAACTCTTCCAATGTATCAATAGATTGCAATGCTTCCATGAAGACATCCTCCTCGCAATGTGGTTTATAGACCTAAATATGGAACAAATGTTCTTATATTCATTATATAGAACTAACGTTCGCATTTCAAGCTTGATTTCTAATACTATTAAAATTTATTCGCATGCAGGGGGGATGGTATGCTGTTCTGAATGGCGGGGAGAGTGAAGCAAAGGACTAGGTGAAGTATAACCTCTTGTAGGAGCAAAAATATCGATAATCGTTTATTTGCTGCCGGCAATTTTCAATGTAAATGATAAAATCGAAAATAAAGGGTGGTCGCCGATATGCAACCCACATTATTCGAGATTCCTGAACAACCAAAGAAAACAATCATTTTAAGTTTGCGCCCGAAGCCTTATACAGACATTTTGAATGGAACCAAGAAATATGAATATCGAAGAAAATTTTCTAAAGAAGCGGTGTCTGCTTTTATTTACGTAAGTTCGCCAGCCAAAGCCATTCAAGGATATATTGAATTCGGAATGCCTATCATCGATAAGATCGAAAACATTGCCGCCATTGCGGAAGAAGAGAAGCCCGGATCGCGCGAAGGTACATTAGCATATCTGGATGGGTTAGAGAAAGGATTTGCCATACCTATTTTGTCGATACGAGAAATTCAGCCCCTATCATTAGAGGAATTGAGAAGCGATTTTCATTTTACTGCGCCGCAGTCCTATATCAATGTGGACACGAATCCGGGTTTAAAGGAAGATTTAATGAAGAGGCTGCAGGCCTTTTATCAAGCTCATCGTTAAGTAGGCTTTCAGCTTATCAAGAGTAGCTTCGAGCACACAAGGGCATCTCTCTGGATGCTCCTGCCGAGGATTCCCGACTCGGATGACGGCAAACGTAATTTGATAAAAACGGAGGGGAGTGTTTGCTTCATTTTAATTTGAAGTGCTGCTCCGGGTGAGAGCATATAGTATTTGTCGGCCGACAAATGATACTGCTCGTTATTAATATGCAAGCTGCCTTTTCCGTGAGTAAATATGTAGAGAGCATGTAGCTCAGCCGCATGTTTTCCAATGGAGCTTACGTCACCGCAGAAATGATTGCGAAAAATAATGCAGTTCAACTTATATGGCTCATACCATGCATGGCCTACATCTGTTTTATGCGTTTATCTGTATTGAGCAGTCCAATGCCACTCTTTCCGTTAACCTCACTGTCCCCCAGTATCAGTCCTGCCTTTGTCTCGTCCATATATACGCTGTCATCTGAACTCGAAATATCGGTTTCCAAATGTCTCATAATGCATTGTGTTCCAGTGGAAATTACCACTTCATGACGTGGATTCTGATTCAATATTCCCTTGTTCAGAAAATGTTCAGTAATAGGCGCTAAGATAGTCTTAGTCGAAAAGACCTAATTATTTACAAATCGTTCGTTTAGTCGACAAAGATTGTAGGATGGGAGAAGGCTAGGAGATGAAATTAGTTTTGTTATCCGGCGGCAGCGGGAAACGGTTGTGGCCGTTATCCAATGATAGCCGTTCCAAGCAATTTATTAGAGTGAATCATTCGAATGAGGAAAATGATCAATTGCGTTTTTCCATGCTGCAAAAAGTATGGAAGCAGATTAAAAAGGCGGGCTTACAGCAATCAGCCGTTATTGCGGCCGGTCGGGGACAGCAAGAGTTGCTTCTTACCCAACTTGATCAAGATGTGCCGCTTGTTCTGGAACCAGAGCGTCGCGATACGTTTCCAGCGATTGCATTGGCGTGCACTTATTTACACAGCGTGCTGAATACAGCAGAGGACGAAGTTATCGTGGTGATGCCTGTCGATGTTGATGTTGATGACGATTATTTTGCCGAGCTGCGCGCACTTGCGAACGGGTTAGCCCATGCCGAGGACAACTTGGCTTTAATGGGTATACAACCTTCCTATCCTGCCGAGAAATATGGCTACATTGTCCCGGTACCTGATCCGTGCGTGCAACAATCATTACGCAAAGTTCAGCGTTTCATTGAGAAGCCGCCCGCCGCTGAAGCAGAAAAGTGGATTAAGCTTGGCGCTCTATGGAATTGCGGTGTATTCGCGTTTCGCTTGTCATATGTGCTGCGCATTTTGGAACAGAACGGATGGCCGACTACATACGAAGACTTAATCGCTCAATACGAACGGTTGCCGCAAAATAGCTTTGACTATGAAGTGGTAGAGAAAGAGAAGCAAATCTCTGTCAAGCCGTTTGCAGGCCGGTGGAACGATCTGGGCACTTGGAGCGAATGGACGGAACAAATGAAAGAACCAATGTATGGAAAGGGATATGTCAGCAAGGATTGCCTCAATACGCATGTAATCAATGAGCTTAATATCCCTGTTGTTGCCTTAGGGATAACCGATGCGGTAATTGTGGCTTCTCCAGATGGGATTCTCATCACAGATAAAGCAGCAAGCACTGGGCTGAAGCAAGTTGTCCAGACGCTATCGATGCCCCCCATGTATAAGGAGGCGTTATATGGCTGGTATACGATTCTGCATTTGGGAGAACCGATGGGGGAACACGGATCGGTGACGAAGCGCGTCCATATGTATGCAGGTAAACAAATGGGTGATCAGAAGCAAGATCAACGGAGTGAACTGTGGACGCTTATCCGCGGGGAAGCGAAGGTCAGTATTGACGGCAAACGCTTCACGGCCAGAGCGGGTGATGCGATTCAAATTCCGCCCGGATCGAACCATAGCATCAAAGCGATAACCGCGGTCGATCTGATTGTTATTCAAATCGAAATGCGTGATCATAACGTGGCTTTTTGAATAACATCGAGAAAGGTGCAATAGAATGAAGAGCATTCAAGATGAGCAGGTGGAGCAGAGTGAATTGCAGACACCTCAACCTTCAAGAAGGATTGGGGATCTGCTCGTGAGCGAAGGTTGGATTACGAACGAGCAACTTCGCAACGCGGTTGAACGGCAGCAGCAATATGGAGGCAGACTGGGTGACGTCGTGTCAGAACTCTATGACGTCAGTCCACACACTATCCAGCAGCTGACGGAGCGCAACCAGAGCAAGGGACGGATTGGTGAAATGCTTGTACAGTCCGGAGCGATCACGGAGAAGCAACTCGAACAAGCGCTTGAGTTCCAAAGAAAAAGCGGGGGTAAATTGGGTGACATCTTGTTATCACTCAAGTTCGTTGAACCGGACAGGCTCTACCGCGAGATTGCCACCCAACAGCAGATCGGGCGGATTGGCAAGGAATTTTCCTTTGAGCACGAAGCGAGATTACCTGAGGCGACAGCGCGAGCTTATGACGCGATTATGATCAATAAAATGCCGAATCGTTATCTTATTGCCGTTGGTGCGCCTCTGACAGAAGCGCAAATCGTCGACTTGGAAGCGATTGTGGAGGCGCCGATTGAGCAGGTGCTCGCGACACGCAAAGAAATGGAGGATTTCTGGAAGGCTGTATACGAACCGGAATTGATGCAGGCAAGCACGGCTAAGTTGATCGAGGAGAATCCGGGGAACTCGGCGCATATTACGTTCACGACGCCGCAACTATGGGGACTCTGCTTGCTTGCGGTGGTTATTATCGTGGGGCTGATCTGGAATTGGTTCTTTACGTTGATCGTATTGAATATCATCGTTCAAGTCGTTTATTTTGTCATGTCTGTGTTTAAGTTTGCGATTATTTTAAAAGGAACCAAAAGCACGGCGCAGCTTCGCTTTACGGAAGAAGAGGTGCTTGCGGTGGACGAGAAAGAACTCCCGATTTACACCATTCTGGTACCTATGTATAAAGAAAGTGAAGTCATCCCGCATCTGCTGGAGAACTTGGAACGGTTGGATTATCCGAAGGCTAAGCTGGATGTTCGCTTATTAATTGAAGAAGACGATATCGAGGCGCAGGAGCTTCTGCAAAACATGGATTTGCCAGCCTATTATACGGTTCTGATCGTACCGCACAGCTTGCCTAAAACCAAACCGAAGGCATGTAATTACGGCTTGATCCGCGCACGGGGAGAGTACGTGGTTATCTATGACGCGGAAGATCGACCGGATCCTGATCAATTGAAGAAAGTTATTCTCTCTTTCCGGCAGAGTCCGGAGCATGTTGTATGCATTCAAGCGAAATTGAATTATTTCAATAGTGATCAAAACATGTTGACGCGGTGGTTTACTCATGAATACAGCATGTGGTTTGAACTTCTGCTGCCGGGGATTATGCGGCTTAATTATCCTATTCCGTTAGGTGGAACTTCGAATCATTTCAAAACAGCAGTATTAAAGGAACTGAATGCATGGGATCCATATAACGTGACGGAAGATGCTGACCTTGGCATCCGGCTATACAAAGAGGGCTATATGACCGTGGTTGTCGATTCGCGAACCTGGGAGGAAGCCAATAGCCGCGTGGGTAATTGGATTAGGCAGCGTTCGCGTTGGATTAAGGGATACATGCAGACGTGGCTTGTCCATATGCGCAACCCGGTTCAATTATGGAAGGAAATCGGCCCCAAAGGTTTTTTTGGCTTTCAAGCCTTGATTGCGTCAACTCCGATTCTCCCGCTGATCAATCCGATCTTCTGGACGTTGCTCATTCTCTGGTATGGGTGGGAAATGGAGTTCGTGCCGAAGTTTTTTCCAGGCATCATTTATTACATGGCTGCGATTCAATTTATAATCGGAAATTTCTTGTTCGTTCTTAGTAATGTGGCAGGCGTATACTGGGTGATTGAGGAACTTGAGCGTAAAAAAGAGCGCATCTTTTCATACGGGATTGTCAAATACGCCTTGCTGACGCCGATCTATTGGGTGTTGATGAGTGCGGCCGCATATAAAGCGCTGTGGCAGCTCATTACGAAACCATTCTACTGGGAAAAAACGACACACGGTTTAACGGGAGCGCCATCCGCTCCTGCGAAAACAATAGAGAGGGGCGTGTAAGCATGTCGGAAGTATCCATACCTTATTTCAAGAGAGAACGATCGACTGCAGCGGCGGAAGAACATAAGTCACGCTCCTTGTATTGGGCAATATTTGCTGTTGTATGGGTAACTGAATTCATCGTCGGCTACTATGTCAGCCATAAGATCGGTTATATGCATACCGACGCCATAAGCAGGGTAGCTAACGCGTTCTACGTGCTATATAGCGGTGATCCGCACTTGGGAGCGATCGGGTTTATTTGGAACCCGTTGCCGAGTCTGGTCGAAATCATTTTTTTAGTGTTTTATCCGTTATTTCCTGCGTTAGCCTCGTCAGGCTTAGCGGGCGTGCTTATGTCCAGCCTGTTCGCCGGGTTTACAGCCTCTCTGCTTGTGCGAGCGGGTGACTATCACGGGATTTCACGCTGGGTAAGCGTAGGTATCAGTTTATTGTTTGCTTTTAATCCCTTTATGTTTTTGTTCGGCATGAACGGACTAAGTGATGCTCCCTTTATCTTTTTCACGATGCATGCGGTCATTCATTTGACTTATTGGATGAAGGATCGGCATGTTGGCAATTTGCTAAAGCTCTCTTTGTCGCTGGCGCTGGCGTTTTGGACACGGTACGAAGCGGTACCTTTCGCGATTGGCGTAGGCTTAGTCGTCGTGCTTGCCCTGCTCTATCGCTTGAAAAAAAATAAAGCGGAGAAACAAACCTCGGCGAAGGATAAGTATCAGCAAGCGGAAAGCGCGTTAACTCTCGTCTGGTCGCCGATTGTCTATTCTGGTCTGCTATGGGTGTTCCTGAACTACATCATCATGGGGAACCCGTTCTATTTCTTGAACTCTGAGTATTCCAATGTGGAGCAATCTGCGGTGTTGGCAACGGATCTCAAGTTTCAGCATCTGATCGGTCATCCATGGAATAGCTTCGTGTTCGTATTGGGCAAAATGCTGTACTTCTCGATCCCATTGTTCGGTGTGGTGTTGCTTCGCATCGTCAACCGCAGATGGCAGATATGGGAATTAGTAGGTTTATTGGGTATGGTCTCCTCGATCGTGGCTTTACAATATTTGTTGATAGTAAAGGGAACTTCATTTGGCTGGTTCCGATATTTTATGTATGTATTCCCCATTACGGTGGCATGGCTTCCTTATGAGCTAAGTAAAGTGAGAAGGTCTTGGTTGAATAGTTCCATCATTCTTGCTTCGCTTATTCTGTCAGTGGTAGTTCTGACAGGTGCTTTGTTCAATCCTGAAGTTGCGCCAGACGAAAATAAGATGCTGCATGCCTATGAACATGCTGCGGAGATGGACGTCGATCGGCAAGTGGCACGATACTTGGACAGTGAATTAAATAAGGACACGATCCTAATGGATTCTTATTCGGCTTATAATGTTATTCTCAACAGTGATCGGCCAAGCCGATTTATCATTACAAGTGATGCTAACTTTCGAGAATCGCTAGATGATCCGCGAGCAAGCGGTGTCGATTACATTTTGAGCCCGAAACCGGACAGCAGCTCTGCATTAAGCGCCGATAACAGATTATACCCTCAGTTCTATGAACGCGGTGCGGAATGGTGTGAATTATACAAGGAATTTGGCAATGAGCATGGCGGGCGCTGGCGTATTTATAAAGTAAAGAAAAAAGCGGATGTGATAGAGCATGAATCCTGAAATAACAATCATTATTCCCGTATATAACGAGGAAGCAAATATTGATGAAGCGCTCACTTTGATCCGCAGCCATATGCTGCAACTGGGCGAACGGTTCGAGATGCTAATTATCGATGACGGTTCAAAGGATCGGACATGGACGCGGATTGAAGCATGCTGTCGGCGCTTCGAAGAGTTGTCGGCGATCCGCTTGAGCCGGAATTTCGGCAAGGAGCTGGCGCTGTGCGCCGGCTTGGAGCAGGCAAACGGCAATGCCGTCATTGTCATGGACGCGGATTTGCAGCATCCGCCTGCTTTATTTTCAGAAATGGTGCATAAGTGGCGGGTTGAGGGCTATGAAATTGTGGAATGTGTGAAACGAAGCCGCGGCAAGGAACCATTGCAAAAAAAGTGGGGTTCAGCCTTGTTTTACTTGATGTTAAATCGCATGTCTGGTTTTGACCTGCACGGCGCTTCCGATTTTAAGCTGCTGGATAGGAAGGTCGTCCAAGCATGGAGAGACATGCCCGAGAGGAACACCTTCTTCCGTGGGATGACCGCTTGGCTAGGCTTCAACAGAGCACAGATTGAGTTCGAGGTTCCGGAACGGATTGGCAGCACGAGTCGTTGGGGCTTGGTGAGCTTGCTTAAGCTGGCCGTACAAGCGGTGACTTCATTCTCTTCATTGCCTTTACGATTCGTCAACTTTGCCGGCGCATTATTTCTATGCGGGGCTATTGCGCTGGGCGCACAAACCTTGTACCGTAAACTCGTTGGCGAAGCGGTAACAGGCTTTACAACTGTTATTTTGCTGCAATTGATGATCGGCAGTGTGATTATGGTTAGTTTGGGTATTGTCGGCGAGTATATATCCGCCATCTATAATGAAACGAAACATCGACCCCGGTACGTTGTCAGAGAACACATCACAGCTAAAATAACCGAAGAGACCGAAGAGACCGAAGAGATTGCGAATGAGCTCATATGCGTACAAAAATAGTAAAGTATGGGGTAGTTGGCGTATTGGGCACGTTGTTACACTTTTCGGTACTGATCCTACTTGTCGAATGGTGGGGCTGCAATCCGATTATCAGTTCCGCCATCGGATTCATCTTTGTACTGATCATCTCATTCTTCATGAACCAACGGTGGACATTTGGTACGCGAGGGATGGGCCGATCGGCGTTTATAAAGTATGCGATCGTCTCCGCAAACGGACTGATCATGAATACGGCGATCGTGTTCGTTACGGTTGATTTGCTGCAGTGGTCGTATTTGATTGGGCAACTTTGCGTCGTGGCTATCGTCCCGCCACTTAATTTTGTGTTGAATTATTATTGGACGTTTGATGAACAAGCGGTGGCACGTACGTGACTGTAAAAACGCTGCTGTAACGCAATCGAATGGCCAAAACGCATAAGTTCCGGTTCGGTCGTATGGCGGACAGAAATTTGGAACAACCAAGTTTTGGATGATTCGTGATGAGAGTTTTTTTGAAGGATTTTCAGCGGATAAACTCCGTAAAATTAGAGAAATACGTGCTTGATACAATCAGCCTTAGTTCGGTACAGATACCCCACTGACTAAGGCTGAGAGCTCGTAACTATGAGATTGTGGCGTGGCGGCGTGAACGTGTTTATTTGGCGCCGGCTCTATACTTGTTCAGAAATTCTTTTACCTTTGCCGGGTCGGCCGTTAGTTCATTGCCTGTCGTGACCATCGGGCTGACCGTAGATACGGCTTTGAATTTATTGTTATTGTAAAACTGCAAAATTTCATCTTGATTGATAGAATAGAGCACAGCTTTTCGCAAATTCTCACTTTTCGCAACTGCTCGACTTTTCGTATTGAACAACAGATAGGAGACGGCATTGCTTTGGATGTTCTGCAGGCTCAGCTTGCTATCGCTCTTCACGATATCGAACTTTGTTTCTGGAACACCGTAGTTGACGTAAACTTCACCGCTGCGCAGCGCGGAGAGCGCACTGTCTGCATCCTTGATGAAACGAAGTGTAACATTCGATATTTTCGGTTCATGCTTCGTTCCCTTCAAGTAACCAGGGTTTTTGTGAAAGATGGCTTCATAATCGTTTTTGTACGCCAAAATATAAGGGCCGCTTGTATAAAGGGTGTTTTTGTATTTGCTTCCTTCGGTTATCGTGCTCTGATCACCGTATGGAATATCTTTGTTGACGTCAAATGAAGCAACATCATACGTATTAATGCTTTCAACCTGTTTCTTGGACACGATGCCTGCCGATTGGTGCGCCAAATAATTTAAAACCTGAGGGAACGGTTCTGTCGTTGTCAATTTGATTACTTGATATTTGCCTGCCTTGTTATTCGCCTCGTTTTTGTCCGCGACCAATGCTGTGATTTTTGTATCCAATCCTTTTTCTAACGCTTCCTTCACCGTTTCATTGCTACCTGATTGCTTGACTTGATCCAGAGCGTTTATGTCGGTTACGATGTCAACGTTTTTAATATGTTCATGCAGACTATAGGTGCGGTGGTCGGGTACTGAATCTTTGTTTTTCGCCCGGTTCAAAGAGAATACCACATCATCGGCGCCGACACGTTCCCCCGTATCTTCGGCAAGCTTGTTCGTAATTTTAGCAAAATTAATATCGTCTCTGAGAATGAAATAGTATTCCGAATTGCCCTCTGCAATGCTGAACCCATGTGATAACGAGCCGTCGGCAGTAATCTTGTCATCATCGGTAAGGTTGATCAAGCGCACGTACATGTTGGTATTGATCATATTGATGGAACCGTCGTTTCCCTTAATCGGATCGAGAGACGTCAATGTAGAAGACGCTTGAGTAAGAAGCAGAGGGGAGGTGTCGCGTTTGGACGTATCCTTGAAATCAACATCTTCCCATGCGAATGAACGAGACTTGGACAATCTTACAGATGCTTCATTCAAAATGTCTTTATTGAATGCCTGACTCTTGATTGAAATGTACAAAGGAGCGATGTAGGCTTTGTCGAACACAAGGCTATGCTCCAGTTGCTTGTATGTCTCTACATATTGCTCTGGGGTTTGAGTTGCAGCTTGGTCTATGAGCTTGTCAATTTCAGAATCGGCGAGGATGCTGTAGTCACCGCCTGTCTTGAACACAGATCTGACCGCATAATCCGGATTGCCGGTTACCGTCGTCCAGCCCGATAGCGCAATATCATAGTTCCCTGCCTCTTCCTGAGCCTTGAAGCTACCGTAGTCCGGTTGAATGTTGAGCTTCACCTTGAATCCGTTCTTGTTGAGCTGGTCTCGTACAATGTTGATGTCGTCTTCACCCGAGCTCATTCCTAGCAATTCGATGTCGACTGGAGTCTCGGCAACAGGTTTGTCGTTATCGGGAGTCTGCTTTGCGTCTTTTCCTACAGCGTCCGATTTTGTATTCACATTGCACCCGCCAAGCACGAGTACCAAGGCAAATAATAGAATCAATACAGATCTTTTTTTCATCATGAGTTCCTCCTGAGCGTATTTAATATATTTGCAAATAAAACCTAACTACTAAAATTGTGTTGGCCGGAGCAATTCCCTGCTCTAATCCATTTTTGGATCAAGTGCGTCTCGTAGGCCGTCCCCAAGAAAATTGAAGGATAAGACCAAGGCCATAATCGCCAACCCGGGGTAAATGGCGAGATAGGAGTGGGATTCGAGATAGGCGCTTCCCAGCTTCAAAATATTTCCCCATTCAGGTATATGAGGCTCCACTCCTAGACCCAAATAACTCAAGCTGCTTGTGGAAATGACCGCGCCGCCGATCGTTAAAGTAGATTTAATGATCATGGGAGCCAGCGAGTTAGGCACGATATGCTTGAAAATGATGGATGAATTCCGAGCGCCGAACGCTCGCGCGGCATCGACAAATTCGAATGTAGACACCAACAGCACGTTAGCCCTCATCGTTCTGGCATAAGTAGGAATAGAACCGATGCTCAGAGCCAGAATGAGATTGACGGTGTTCGCTCCGAAAGCGGCGATAATGGCGATAGCCAATAAAATACCTGGAATTGCGTACAAAATATCCAGCATTCGCATAATGATGTTATCCGTACGCCGGCCGTAAAATCCGGAAATGGCGCCAAGAGTGCCACCGATGACGACAGGTATGGCCGTCGAAATGAAACCGACAATTAACGAAATTCGTGCGCCAAAAATAATTCTTGAAAATAAGCATCTTCCGAAATTATCTGTTCCGAATGGATAGGCCAGACTTGGAGATTGGAGTATCGCACCGTAATTGTTCTCAACAGCAACGCTATAGTCGAACGTAAAGAAACTGCAGATGGATATGGAAAACAGAAAAATAATAAAGAATAAGCCTGACATGGCCGTCGTATTTTTGGTAAGCCGCTCCCAGACTTCCTCCCATTTCGCTGCAGCCGGATTGCCGTTGTTGCGGATTTTCGTGAGCAGAGTCGATCCGAGCAATAACGCAAACACATTCCCGGTCAAAGAAGTGAAGATGAGCGGGAAGGCTACGATAGACAGCCATGGACGAGCGTTGTGCCTCTTCACATACTTCGATACGAGGAGAAGAGTGACGAATTGAAAGAGAGCGATCGCCAGCAAAATAAGCATAGCTACCGGGAACGTATCGGCTACATACGGTTTGAATAAATTCATTTCAGAAACGGCGATAACCAATAGCTGAGTCAGGAGCATATACACGGCAATCGTATATTCAGGAGGTTTATCCTTCTTAAGAAGGCTGCAAGCAGAAGTGACGATAAATACATTTCCTGTTAGAATGCTAAGTATTTGAATATACCCCAGAGCTCGCGTCGAGTTTTTAATATGGCCGATCTCTTCGAATCTTAGCGGTTATGATGAGCTGCAATAATGTGAAAGCAGCATAAATGACGGATGCCGCCAATACATATGGTTTCATCGTCTTACTAGTAAAATCGTAACTGTTTATGAAAAAGATAACGGACAAGACCGAAGAGATAATCCAGGCGATGCTGGCTTGACTGTATTCCTGAAATGATTTCAGTTTGTGCTGCGTC
Organism: Paenibacillus sp. MER TA 81-3; assembly: GCF_023713585.1. Taxonomy (NCBI): domain Bacteria; kingdom Bacillati; phylum Bacillota; class Bacilli; order Caryophanales; family Paenibacillaceae; genus Paenibacillus; species Paenibacillus sp. MER TA 81-3. The sequence continues at coordinate 71,492 of NZ_JAMAWB010000002.1, read as the reverse complement.
TCGTGCTTTGAGACAGACAACTTGGTCATGATCACACCTGCTTTAGAGGTTGTTCAAAAAGCCTCCCTTTTGAACACGCACCTTTAGTATTGTTTCATCTTGGAGCGAATGCGCGGGTCAAAAAAAGCGTATAAAATGTCAATCATCACATTGACAAGCGAAATCGTTATCGCCGTATAGACGACACCGCCCATAATGCTAGGAATATCAGGAATGAACTGTTTATCCACGATATAGCTGCCGATTCCACTAATATTAAACACTTTTTCTGTCACGGCGGCTCCCCCCAGCATCCCGCCGAATTGCAAGCCGATAACCGTAATAATCGGTATGATGGCATTGCCGACTGCATGCTTGAGCAGAACCTGGCGCTGACTTAGCCCTTTTGCTTTGGCGGTCATAATGTAATCTTCATTAATGACCTCTAAAGTGGAGGAGCGGGTCATCCTGGCTACGGCAGCAGTTAATCCCGTACCAAGCACAACGACCGGCATAATGATCGATAACCAATTTTGCGGATTAAAGGTTGCCGGTAACCACTGAAGCTTGATGGAGAAATTCAAAATGAAAATGAGTCCCTGCCAAAAACTGGGTATTGATAAACCAATTAGCGCGATAAATATAAACGTGTAATCAAAGAAAGAGTTTGGCTTTGTGGCTGAAATAATTCCGATCGGCAATGCGATGATGATGGCGATAACGAGCGAGATAATCGTCAACGTCAGGGTGATCGGAAACTTACTAGCTATAGTCGTCGTTACTACCTCACTGCCTGAGAACGATTTTCCAAGATCGAAGGTCGCTATTCCCTTCAGGGTGTTCCACAATTGGACGAAATAGGGCTGATCAAGTCCATGCATTTGATTAAATGCGGCGATCTGTTCCTGAGTGGCTGTTTCACCCAATATGTTGGCTGCCGGATGAAAGGGGGAGAGATGCAAGATAGTAAAGACAAGCACGGTGACCCCTAAAATGACAAACATACTCATCACGAGTCTTTCAAAAATATATTTTAAATACGAGTTGCCATACAGCAATATCAGGATGTACATTGGTAAACCTGGAATAAACGTTGCGATTAAAAATAAAGGATGTTTAATGAGCGATGTAAATGTGCCTGCAAAAGTCAATCTCTTCTGATTGCTATGCTTTAGTTTCTCGTTAGTTCGCTCAAGCAGCGTCTTGTGAAATTGGGCTTCTGTTATTTTGTCTACCTGCCGTTTCAATTCCTCCTGCTTAACCTCTTGACCGAAAAAAGCGTACTTACGCAGCGACTGCTCCTCGATCTCTGCTCTCAAATCATCCCTGTAACCAGAGGCTATGAGCCCAGATTTTATTTCATCGCGCACAGACGAATATGTATCTTTCGTTCGCTGAACGAAATAGAAGAATAACACAACGAGATTGACAGGCAAGCCCAGTAAAAGAACCGCATATTTGTACGCAGGATTCAATAGCATTTTATTGTAGGCGACGCTGATAATGTTTATTAAACCGTGTTTTGTTGAAGCTTCTGTCCTCTCCATAACGCTTCTTGCTGCCTCCTTGTTTTTAAATTGTATTATTCCGATGGATATAGTATATTTTATTTCAAGGTTTTGTCAAGAAAAGATAAGAGGCAAGAAATCCAGATAAATAGGCAGGTGAACGGGAATGGACCCTATTCTTCAAGTACAAAATTTATCGGTAACTTTTCAATCGCGTGATAAAGAAGTTCAGGCGGTTCGAGGCGTAAGCTTTGATGTGAAAAAGGGAGAGACGTTGGGAATTGTCGGTGAATCGGGAAGCGGCAAGAGTGTAACGGCTCGATCGATTATGCGTCTGCTTCCTTCTTCCCTATCCTATATGAAAGAAGGGGAAGTCATATTCCTGGGAAAGAATGTAGCTCACTACACGGATAAGGAAATGGAGAGCATTCGCGGCCGTGATATGGGCATGATTTTTCAAGATCCAATGACTTCCTTGAACCCAACGATTAAAATCGGCAAGCAAATCTCCGAAAGCTTGATTAAGCATCAGAAATTGTCACCTAAAGCGGCAAAGGAACAAGCCATTGAAATGCTCAAGCTGGTAGGAATCCGAAATAGTGAAATCCGTTATAATCAATATCCCCATGAATTTTCCGGTGGAATGCGTCAACGCGTCATGATTGCGATAGCTTTGGCTTGCCGTCCTGCATTGCTAATCGCAGATGAACCTACCACGGCGCTTGATGTGACGATTCAGGCTCAAATTTTAAATGTTATGAAAAATATGCAGCAGCGTTTTGGCACTTCAATTATTTTAATTACACATGATCTGGGCGTTGTGGCCGGCATGTGTGACCGCGTTGTCGTCATGAAAGACGGGGCGGTGGTAGAGACGGGAACGACGGAAGAAATTTTCGCGAGTCCGAAGCATCCGTATACATTAAAACTGTTACATGCGCTCCCGCGTCTGGACGAGAAGAAGAAAGAGAAGCTGGCGCCATTGCTTGCCACGAGCTCGGATCACGAACCGCCGCTGCTGGAAGTCAGATCGCTAAGACAGTATTTCGATATGGGAAAAGGAAATGTGCTCAAGGCTGTAAATAACATAAGCTTCCATATTAATGCAGGAGAGACACTAGGCGTCGTCGGGGAATCGGGCTGCGGGAAATCAACGACAGGGCGGGCCATTCTGCGTCTGCACGAGCCAACGGGAGGAGATGTTCTATACCAAGGCATGGCGGTTAACCGCTTGTCTGCACATGAGATGAAGACGATGCGGCGCTATATGCAGATGATCTTCCAGGACCCTTATGCATCGCTTAATCCGCGGTTCAAAGTGTTGGATATTATCGGTGAAGCGCTTGATATTCACCAGCTTACAGGGAGCAAGCAAGAACGGAAGAAGCGAGTTGAGGAACTGCTTGATATGGTAGGGCTTGATCCCGCTTTTGCACAGCGGTATCCGCATGAGTTCTCTGGAGGACAGCGGCAGAGAATTGGAATTGCGCGCGCGCTTGCCGTTGAACCGAAATTTATTGTGTGCGATGAGCCTTTATCTGCGCTCGACGTGTCGATTCAGGCACAGATCGTCAAGCTGCTGGAGGAGCTTCAGCATCGTCTTGGTCTTACGTATCTGTTCATTGCCCATGATCTGTCTATGGTCAAGCATATTAGCGACCGCGTAGCGGTTATGTATATGGGGAAGATTGTCGAGCTTGCTGAGAGTGAAGAGCTCTATTCCAATCCGCAACATGATTACACGAAGTCATTGTTGGCAGCCATTCCGGTTCCGGAACCACAAATCGAGTCGAAAAAGAAAAGAGTGCTGATGGAAGAGCAATCCGAAGCCGATAAGTATCATTTGGAGCATTCCGAGCTTGTGGAAGTGTCTAGCGGACATTGGGTAGCGATGCCTTCGTGATAATAAGGAGTTACACTGCTCAAGCCGGACATTTGACTATACATTTTCCAATGGGGCGGCGTATGAGAGGGAAGTTGCTCCAGATTTATCTTTATATCATTCGGAATGAACTAAAACGAAGGAAGGGGCTGTCCCACAAGGTCAGGATGATCTGATGGGCAGCCACTTGTTTATGAATAAGGGTTACTCACGAACGACAGCCTTTATGGAGCATATGGCCCTAATTGTTTTTTGGAAAAGCAGTGCTGTGACTCTTTGTTCTTCATCCACATGTTGCCTTTAATGATCAGGATATAGACAGCGACGGCAAAATAGATCATTCCGAGAATCCAGTCGGTGGCGGTTGCGATATCTTGCGCACCAATATGATAGATGTACCAGGCTCCGATAGGAATATGGAGAAAAAGAACCGCAAATAATCCGGGATTATAAATGGTTTTTGCCTTTATATTGGCGAATACCCCATGCCAGATGAACTGGAAGAAGCCCATTAGAATCGGGGCGAGACCCAGCCAGATCACATGTGGAAACAGAACGGGCAGCAGATAAAACAGGTAAGCAATGATTAGGTTGATGACCATGGCGGATTGCGTATTTAAAGGGTATCTTTCTGGATGCTCACTTTTGAATATCACCACGTTGAACAGACCTCCAAAGTATCCCGGCCAGCGATACTCTTCAAATTGATGAAATAGAATGGCTATAAAACTGAGCCACAATATCCCCTGAATGTCCGGAATAAAGCTCCAGTTCATAACTAGATGAATGCATACGGCCACAGCTAAAATAACACCCAAATCCATCCAATACTTTCTTAACATGTTCATTATTCTCACCTCATCAGCGAAATTTTTATGGGGAAATCGTATATGCCAGAATTGCTCTTGCTTGAACGATTTGCCATACTGTATGTAGGTAATGTGAACAATCTAAGAGCCGGGGGATGCTTGATCCATACGGCTCTTCATCTGCGCCAGTCTGCGGTCCACCGTTCAATCAACGGTGACAGAGCCTGGTTCTATTTGAACCAGCTCATGGTGATAGGCGATACGTACGTCTCTATCAAGCTCGCAACGGTGAACAATGCGATCATTAAGCCAAGAAGCGCTGCAATGCTGCGGCCTTCTTTTTTCCATGAAACAGACTGCCTCGTGCGCACGTATCGAATGAGCCAGCTTATTGGCTTCAAGCCAACGGAACAGGCCAGTATGATTGCCGGAAGCTCGAAGATGCCGTGGGGTGCCAACGCCGCGATAATCTCCGCCATAGAATAATGAGAGGCGGACAACATGACGAGGTAACCCAGCATGAAGCCGTTGAACAGTGTTAACAGCATGGCCGGAACGGATAATAGTATCCCGCTTCCTGCGATGAGAAGCCCTGCTCCGATATTGTTCAACGCAATCTGGTACCATTCATAATCGAACCCGGTTACGTGAATCGCATTGTCTAAATGTATCTGGTTCCCAATCAGAAGACTGAGCGCAACACCTCCGAATAACCACATGGCGGCTGCCAAGAAGAGCTTCTTCTCTTCTTTCCAGATCGCTTTCCAGAATGTCAGCAAATCAATCCCTCCCTCCGCTGTCCACTTCGAATCTAGTACATCATATGAAGGAAAGTGTGCCTGCGTGCTAGATTCGGACATAGAGAAGTCTGTCCGAACTAGCGTGTGCCGATGCGGCAGGGAGAGGCGCACCCGATAACGGATGCACCTCGTGCTCGTACAATTTCATCGTTACAGCATAACGGCAATGTTGTTCAATCCAACGCTTACGAGGTACAGAATCAAATCTTTGAATGGTTCGAGGATTGGAGGAACGACGCCGTTAAGGATTCCTTCCAGAACCACCTGAGCCTCTGCGAGGCTGATTCCCAAAATAGAAGCGATTTTAAATACAGCCATGATTTCACCTCCCTTTGCCTTTCTGAGATTACTATATTTCGGACTTGTCCCTTTGGTGCATGAAAATCTGAAAATCAAACGAAGATCCATAGTTTCATAGATTCGAGTATCTCAAAAAATCGCTGACGTCGACGATGCGCCACGCGCGACTCGCCGCACGCTCAGCTCTATCATTGCCGGTACACAAGCTATGTTGACGTGAGCTTGAGGGCTGGATGAAATACAGATCAGACTGGGCGATTATTGCGTTAGATAGCATGTTGTCTCCTTCTGATGCTATTAATTTAAACAGTGTTTTAAACTATGATTTAAACGATGATTTAAACAATGTTTAATCGAATGATATCACGTTGCAAATGTAAAATCAATCCTTTTTATATCAGGCGGCGATCTCTACTGGAAAACGTGTTCAACATGGAAATGGATAGAACACCTCCTTATCCATTCGGCGCTTCCAATCACTCTCCCCCTCGATCAGTACAACAAATTCCCGCATGTCTCAGGCGCTTGGCGGTGTCATCTAACGGTGATGCTGCTGCTTCGTCTGAGAAGCAAGGTTACTAGAGACATGTACACAAAAGTTAACCTCACCCTACGGGGGATGCCCCTTCTGAACGAGAGGGAGAATGAAGAGAGGAACTTGGCAGTGTATCGTTACTGGCTGGAACTGTGGTCTTTCTATAGTTCAACTTATATAGCTTCCAATTTCATGTATAATGGAATTATATTTTTTGCAGAAGTTAGGGGAGTAACTATATATTATCGTCAGTTCATGCTTGGCTGGAATCGAATGCCGGTACAACGGCACGCACAGCTTGCGCAAGGAAATACAACAGCTGGTCGAGCGGAACGAAGCCGTCATCGCGTGCCCAGAGCTGCTTGGGGGATTCGCGACACCACGTGAGCCTGCCGAAATCGTCGGCGGCACGGGAGAAGATGTTCTCAACGGAAAGAGTAAAATTATCGAGCGATCGGGCAGCGATGTAACGGAGTTATACTTGAAGGGCGCCTTTAAGACGCTGAAGATGGCAACCGATTTGAAGGCCGACATGATTGTGCTGAAGGAATACAGCCCTTCCTGTGGCAGCCGCATGGTACATGACGTGAACTTCTCTAATCAGCGTATCCCTGGTGAAGGCGTTACGGCTGCGTTGCTGCGCAGGCATGGCTTTACGGTGTTGTCTGAGACAGAGTTCGAAGAAATGTTGAAAAAAAAAGAATTTTAGCCTTCTTTTCTCGTAAAATGACGATCTTAAAGACAAATTCCCTCTCAGGATGTTTGTCTTTTTTTGTTATATAAAGACGAGTTATCATATCGGAATAATTAAAAAAAGTATTGTATAGAGCTGGAAACCGTGATATCATCTGAAACAATAATCGCTCACACCGGCCGTAAGCCACTCGAACAACGGATTGGAGGCAGTTATATAACAAGCTTCAAGGGGGATGTAACGTATGAAAAAGACAACTTTAACCTTACTGTTAGTAACGCTTGTATTTGCATTAGCGGCCTGCGGTGACAAGACCGGGAACGCGAAGACAGCAAATTCGGGCTCTGATCCGGCAGAAGCTAAAAATGTATTAGAAGAAATTAAAGCCAACGGTATAATTCGAATTGGTACAGAAGGCACCTACCCTCCGTTTACTTATCATGACGAAAGCGGCAAGCTGACAGGCTTCGATGTTGAAATTGCCGCAGAGATCGCGAAGCGGTTAGGCGTGACACCGGAGTTTGAAGAAGCGAAGTGGGACGGCATGTTCGCGGGTCTGGACGCGAAGCGCTTCGATATCGTTGTGAATCAAGTGGCGATTCGTGACGATCGCAAAGAGAAATACGCTTTCTCTAATCCATACAGTGTGTCTAAAGCGGTATTGATGGTTCATGAAGACAATTATGATGTGAAGAAATTTGCCGACATGAAAGGGAAAAAAGCCGGACAATCGCTGACATCCAACTTGACCGAACTGGCGAAAGAGAACGGCGCGGAAATCGTGCAGACGGATGGCTTTAACCAAGCGATTGAATTGCTTGTATCGAAGCGCATCGATGTGACGGTTAACGACGGCCTGTCGTACCTGGACTTCAAAAAGCACCGCCCAGAGGCGAAGGTGAAAGTAGTCGATGAGCATCCGGATGCTTCCAAAAGCGGTATTTTGATTCGTAAAGGCAATCAAGAATTTGTCGATGCGATCAATAAGGCGTTGGCAGATATGCAGGCCGATGGCACATACTTGATAATATCGCAAAAATATTTTAATGCCGATATTTCGAAATAAGCGGGTGATGACTCGTGGATAAATATATGAATCTATTTATAGACTCGCTATGGCCGCTATTTAAAGCGGGGCTGTTGTTCGCGGTCCCGCTTACGCTCATTTCATTCGCGCTTGGTCTTGCGCTTGCCTTGTTGACGGCCTTAGTCCGGCTGTCGAATATTAAGCCGCTTGTTTGGATGGCTAGATTTTATGTGTGGGTTATTCGGGGAACGCCGCTGCTCGTACAGTTGTTTATTATTTTCTATGGTTTGCCGAGTCTTGGCATTACGATTGGAGCATTCCCGGCTGCAATTATCGGGTTTTCGTTGAGCGTCGGGGCATACAATTCGGAAGTTATCCGCGCCGCCATTCAATCGATACCGCAAGGGCAGTGGGAAGCTGCTGATTCGCTTGGCATGACGCGCGCCCAGATTCTGCGCCGTATCATCTTGCCGCAAGCGGCAAGAGTGTCTGTACCGCCGTTGTCGAATTCGTTCATCAGCTTGGTGAAGGATACATCGCTTGCCGCGACGATTACGGTGACTGAAATGTTTCAACGCGCGCAGCAGATTGCGGCGGCCACGTACGAGCATATGCTCATCTATTGCGAAGTAGCGCTAGTATATTTGTTTTTCAGCACGATTTTGTCGGCGGCGCAAGTTCGCGTAGAAAAATATTTTGAACGTTACGTTGTTCGATAGGAGAAGCCGAATGATCGAAATCAGAAATGTGCAGAAAAGCTTCGGAAGCTTATCGGTCCTGAAAGATATTAGCCTGCAAGTAAAAAAAGGTGAGGCGGTCGTCATTATCGGTCCTTCGGGCTCAGGGAAAACAACGCTTCTTCGCTGCTTGAACCTGCTTGAGCAGCCGACAAACGGCTCGATTCGCATTGGTGATGCCAAGCTTCATTTCCATGAGGGACAATCGATAAAACGACAATTCTTGATGGCGTTGCGCTTGCATACAGGGATGGTGTTTCAATCGCATCATTTGTTCCCGCATATGACCGCGCAGCAGAACGTTATGGAAGGACTCGTGACGGTACAACGGCGAACGAAAGCGGAAGCGCGTACGACAGCGCTCAAGTTATTGCACAAGGTCGGTTTATCCGATAAGGCGGATTCGTATCCGTACCAGCTGTCCGGCGGTCAACAGCAGCGCGTCGGCATCGCGCGGGCGCTGGCGATGGGACCGGACGTGCTGTTGTTCGATGAGCCGACCTCCGCGCTCGATCCGGAAATCGTTGGCGAAGTGCTTAAAGTTATGGCGGAGTTGAAACAAGAAGGGATGACGATGGTCGTCGTCACGCACGAAATGCAGTTTGCGCGCAGCATCTCCGACCGGGTCGTATTCATGGATCAAGGCGTCGTGGTCGAAGAAGGCAAGCCGGAGCAAATATTCGATCACCCGGAGCAGGAGCGGACGAAGCAGTTTTTAAATCGATTGAATTGGCTATGGTAATGAGTGTGCATATGCTTTGAGAACATATCCAAAATGACTGCAAGGACTAATTAAACTAAACTCAACGAATGGCTTGATAATAATAATCATTACTGCTATAATGTAAAAAAAAGAAGGAACCGGCTAGAGTTCCTTTTAAAAAAAGACTTATTTCACTTCAAACGTTTGGCAGTCAGTTTCAACAGAGTTAGTTGCTTTGTTCTTGTTCTCATTGATAGAAATGAGAATTGAAGCTGCTGTGCATTTGTTCTGGTCAGCCCAGAAACGACAAGAATTGACTTCACACAGTACATCTTTGGCCATAATAGAACATCTCCTTTTTTTGTGGCAACACAAAGATGATCCTAGTTGTTTAAGGTGGATCTTAAACAACAGTAAGAAAATCAACCTCTTTGATAAGAAAGAGGTTTTTTGCGTTGCAGGTAGTGTTTTCTAAGCTGATTATAGCAAGTGTACAAAATTATAGCAATCTTTAATAAATTAATAGGATTTCGATCTCCACTCATGCTCCAACATGCCTCATTTGCCACTTTACAATCCCATTGAAACCACACTGTAGAAGTGCCGCGTTCCGTAGACACTTCTTGCAATCTGAAAAGGTCAAAGCATACTCGGTTACCGTCCATTTGTAAACCAATTCGTTAATGCTTTCGCGAAAAGCCCCATTATTTCCTTTAAAGTGCTTTACTTGTCGCTCTTAAAGTAAGTCCTATTGGAAAATGTACAGTCAAATGTGAGGAGCGGGTGGTCAAAAGACATGTGGACTGTATTTTGTACAGTGGATTCGGTTGTTTAGGAGCGATCGTTGCTAAATGAGCGTCAAAGCACTGCATAAAATCCAATGGAACCTGCTCGATAGGAGGTACGCGTACTGTTACATTGGACAAAATCCAATGTAGGATGCTGTAAGGGGAGAGGGCAAGCCGATCCGGGTCGGCATTGTTGATGATCAACAGCTGGTCAGGCATGGTTTCATTACATTATTAACGGACAAGGAGGACATGGAAGTGGTGGGGGAGGCTTCCGATGGGCGAGAAGCCGTTCTTTTGGCCGATCGGGCGTGTCCTCATGCTCTGTTGATGGATGTCCAAATGCCAGAATATAGCGGAATTGATGCAACTCGTGAAATTTTGGCGGACTTGCCGGACTGCTAGATTGTCATTCTCACTACCTTTAATCTGGAGGAGTATGTGTATGACGACATTCGTGTGGGAGCGGTCGGGTATTTGCTCAAGGATGCTGCTGACCTGTAGAAACAAGAGCGCATCCCATGAATCGACGAGCCGCTTTTGTCGACAAAACTTGAATCGGAAAAAAGGATGTAGCATTCGCAGAGGTTTGTTAGGGGCGCGCGGTTTGGAGCGACTGGAATGCTTGCCGGATTCCTTGGCAGAAATGATATCAAGCATAAATGCCTATCTTGCGACCAATATTGGCAAGATTGTATATGATTCAATTGGTCGGGGTCAGGTAAAATAATCACTATCAAAAATAAAAGCCCTACCTTCAACATAAGGCGAAGGCCCACTTACACAAATATTCATTTTAGATATTCACTCCTGCCAATACATGGCTCATTCGCTCGGTTTGCGCGACTCCTTTGTAAGAGAGTGAACATTTTTTTCTTTGCAGATCCAATTGCTTTTGAAACTTCACAATGTAAATGTCCAATTCCTGACTTAACCGGACGATATCCTCATCGGTAAGACACTTTTCATATAATGCTGCACTCAATAGCTGATTGCGCTTGTCCTCGATCTTTTGCAGCAATTCATCTTCTTGTCGTATCCGATTGTCTTCTTTGGGGTCATGCCTATGTAAAATAAAAACAATCACCTCCCAAAATGGGGTTGGATGAAATTAGTTATCTCATCTCTAATCCTAATATAAATCATGTTGACGACTTTTGGTGGAAAAAGGAATAAAACAACAAATTTAACAAAAAAAGAACGCTATTTTTCGTAGCGTTCCATGGGAATTTATATAATATTATCGAAAGATGATGAAAATAGCTTGTCCACGTTAACGGACTTGCCACGAAGGTTCTCCGCCAAATGAAGCATTGAAGAACTTCCCAATGTTACCTTCTGCAGAAATGGTGACTGGAGCCACAAAAAGCAATACAGCAATGGCTAAAATGGATACATGAATACGAATTTTTTTCATACCATTTACCTCCTAGTTAGGTTTGCTCAGCATAGAATACATGCTGTTCATTTTTTGGAGAACATCTTCATATAATTCGATGTTTCCATTCTCTATGGCTTTGTTAGTAACGAAGCCCAAGCATTCAAATGCCTGTGAATACATACTAACTTTTATATACTCGCAGGCACTTTTAATGTAACTTTCAAAAGCAGTAATTGTTACTTTAGAATAAATTAAATAATCTCCTTTTAACCTGTGAAAATATGCTAATGCAAATCTTTTATACGGTGTTCGAATCTCAGTCTGCGTAATCCTCATCTCGTAGCTTAGAAGCTTTTCGATTGCAATAAGGTCTTTCTTTTCCAAATATAATTCCATTAAGGCGACTACGACATTCATAAAGTTGTATTCGGAAGAACGCTCTAGAAAGCTTTCGAGCTGGGTGACTGCCAATTCCGTATTTCCAATCTTTCCGTTTATGGATCCCGTCATATACCTGACGTTTTCGGCTACATTGGGGAATGAGAACTTACTGTATTCCTCCAAATAATGTTTGGCACGTGTATAGTCACATAAATAATAGTGTGAATTGCATAAGGCAAAAAAAGCTTCAGCTTTAAAGAAACTGTCTGTTGTATCATTACGAATCACTTGTTCGCATAATTCAATGCAATCTTTATACAGCCTTAAAACATAGGCATGCACGCCAAGCTTATAGTACAGCAGTATCTTTTCCTCGTATGATAAGAAATTCTCGTATTGAATGATGTTTTTTCCCGCGTGGTAGGTGGAATCGAGCTTGCTAAAGTCATCGCGCTCGATTAAATACTTATGTAAAATTCCTTTGGAGAAATACGTTTGAATGCCGTGATTTCGGGAGAAATCAATGATATGCTTAAGCAGCTCCAACTTCATTTCACGATTGGTGATGTTAATTGTCGTATGAAACAACTGCTCAATCAGGTCATAGCTGTCCTTCTGAGGAGATTCGAGAAACCGCAGGACAACCTTTGAGATAAGCGCTATGTGAGCTAATCGAATAGCTTCCATCAACATATCATGCAATACGTCAGGACGTTGCTCCACATCAATATAATGACTCACATATACTTCGTATGGTATACCAAGCACGTCAGCCAGTAATTGAACGGTTCTCAATTCCGGACGCTTGGTTTCACCACGTTCGATCCTGGATATCCCCGCCTTATCGACTCCTGATTGATGTGCCAATTGGCTCAGCGATAAATTCGCTTCTTCTCTATGCTGTCGGATAAGGTCGCCGATGGTTGTGTGCAGCAGCACATTCAGATTCGATTGCATACCATCACCTTCCGATACTATTAAAAGTGTATTCTTTTCCTTTATATTACCATTTGATGTCGATAATGTAAATACCATCACAGACATAATTTTCTAATTTGGAGATTTTCTGTTGAACCCTGTCTGTTGAACCCTGTCAGTTGGAACCGCCGCCCAAGTCGAAAACTTGATAGAACGTAAGTGGTCGCAACGGCTCCATGGGAAGATAGATCATTCAAAAAGGAAAGAACAACGGCAACAAAGCAACCATGGCAACGCCCAGCAACAGCTGCAAAGGCAGTCCGACTTTGACATAGTCCATGAACGTATATTTGCCAGCAGACATGACGAGCGCATTAGGCGGCGTGGAAAAAGGCACGGCAAAGCACATTCCAGCTGCAATCGCTACGGCAAATAAATAAGGAACCGGACTGACACCGAGCTGCACAGCTGCGGTTAACGCGATTGGCGCAAATAACACGGCACAAGCGGTATTGCTAATAAATAGCGTCAGGATAGAAGTAGTGAAATAGACACCTGCGAGCAAGGCGAACGGGCCTATATTGCCGAGACTTGAGACGAGCTTCTCTGAGAGGAGTGCGGCCGCGCCCGTCTTCTCGATGGCGATGGACATCGGAATCATGCCGCCGATAAGGACGATGCTCTCCCAATTGATGGTCTTGTAAGCAGCTTCCATACCGCGAAGACAACCCGTCGCCACCATTAATATCGCCGCGATCATGACAGAAATGACAGCAGGGAATACTTCCAGGATCATCAGCACGACCATGAACAGCATTATCCCGGCGGCAATCGGCGCTTTATGGTTCAAAGGGATGGCGGCCGCGGCCTCCAGTGGCTGACCGACCACGACGATATCTGACTCTTCCTTGGAGAGAAGCGCGATGCTCTTCCATGTTCCTTGAATAAGCAACGCATCCCCGAACCGGATTTTCTCATCTTTCAGCTGGTGCAGTAAATACTCTCCCTTGCGCTGAATGCCTAAAATGTTGACGCTATACTTCTCACGGAATCCCGACTGCTTGACCTGCAGATTAATGAGACTTGAATTGGGAGGAAGCAGCACTTCCGCAATTCCAATCTGATCGGAAGCGAATCGTTCCGTATTCTGAATAATCGACTGCTCCACGACTTGGTGATCAAGCAGTGTTAATTGGTAGAACTCGGCGAAGGCTTGAACAGCTTCGAACACTCCATATACATACAGGATATCCTGCTTGTTAATGACGGTTGAAGGTCCGGCAATTTCCTGATTAATCGTTTTGAAAAACGGGTTCTTGTGGGATGTTTTACGACGAATTTCGATAATATGTACTTGATATTGATTGGGTATATCCAGTTCAAGCAGCGTCTTTGTTGTGATGAGAGAGTCGTCACTCACTTGGACGCGATATAGATTTTGCGAGAGCCGGTACTGACGGGCAAGCTCGTTCAAGGAGCGGCCGCGTCTGTTTCCTTTCCCCTCACCATGTTCTTTAGGCAGCAGCTTGCTGAGAAGCAGGATAAGGCCGGTGCCGATAACCAAGCAGACCAATCCGATCGGGGTGAACGAGAAGAAGGATAGTTCCTCGAATCCCGCCTTGCTTAGCGTTTCGCTGATGACTAGATTGGGAGGAGTACCGATCAAGGTAAGCGTGCCGCCCAAGCTGCTGGCAAAAGCCAACGGCATAAGCAAACGCCCCGGACTGATATTAGCACTCGTGGCCAGACTGACCACAATGGGCAGCATGACGGCTACCGTACCCGTGTTGCTGACGAAGGCGCCGATAAAGGAAGTGGCCAGCATCACGGTTATTAATAAACGGAACTCGCTCTCTCCCGCCAGCTTGAGCATTTTCCCGCTAGCCATCTTGGCAAGACCCGTCTGAAAAATGCCGCCCCCAACGATGAACAGGCCGATCATCATAATGACGATGGAGTTGGAGAAGCCAGAAAGCGCCTCATTCGGACTTAAAATATCGAGCAAAACAAGCAGGACTAATGAGCAGATTGCTACTAGATCGGACCGGACCTTGCCGCTCATGAACAGAATAGCTGCTGCTGCTAAAACCACGAGAGTGATAATCATGTCTGCAGTCACTGTAAAGCCCCTTTCCTGACTATTTCTGTATGACTTATAAGGAATACATAGGGTTCATATATACATATGATACTTTGTATTCAAGCCGAATGGGATGCACTTTTATGACATGTTTTCGAGCATGCGATTTTCAGAACGTGAAATGGAGAAGTATAATCTATAAGATAAACCCCTTGGAAAAAAAGCATCCTTCGCAATTATTGTGACGCAATCGTATAAAGGAGAGGGAGTATCCTAGCCTGGACGGCCTCCATTAGAAGAGCACTTTTGCTTCGGGCCACTTTCATTGGCTGTGTAGAACAACCATTAGGACGATGTGAGCGCCAACATTTCTGTTGACTCTGGAAAGGTTTTTAGATAGAATAACGCTAAAAGGAAAGCGCTTACTCGTATGAGATGCGGCAACTTCATGATCAAATGGAAGCCGAGCCTATTTTGGGTTAATTATCCTAGACCGAAGGCATTTTTCTCATTCTTGAGTGTATTTTCTAGCTCTTTATGGTAACGTTATCATACGGTTTTTTGTTCAAGTGAGAAGAAAAAGGAATTACCCCGGTATTATAATCATCTGCTAAAAAAAACTCTAATCTTAATCGCTCGCTTTCTTGGATATAGGATAATCTATAGCAGGACAGTATTATAAACTTATTTTTTTGTTGCTTCACTTTGTTAATCTGATATTTTTTTTATTCTAATATGGTAACGATTTCTTATAGAAGGAGGTGAGTAAAAAGTCAATCCGACAGCCTCACAGACTCTAGGGAAAGGACTGATGGAATGCACGCGAATATTCAAACTGCCGGAATTCGGTTGGAAAAACGGCGGAAGCTATGGAAAAGGATTGTACTACATAAATATTTGTACTTTATGCTTTTGCCATGTATCGTGTACTTTATTATTTTTAACTATATTCCTATGGGTGGCTTGGTACTAGCATTTAAAGATTACAAGTTTAATATGGGGATATTAGGAAGTCCGTGGATTGGCTTTGACTATTTCAAGGCATTTTTCAATGATTATCAATTTTGGATGTTGATCAAAAATACGCTCATTATCAGCTCGCTGAAGCTGTTTGTTGGATTGCCTTTTCCGATTATTTTGGCTCTCATGTTCAACGAAGTGAGACATAAACGATTTAAAGGGATTGCCCAAAGCATTTCTTATTTGCCTCACTTTATTTCCTGGGTGGTCGTAGTCGGCATGCTGCAAAGAATATTGGCGCCGGATACCGGACTGCTCAATCAAGCAATCAGCGCTTTTGGCGGAGACGGCTCAATTTTTTACCTTATGGAAGGCAACTATTTTTACTCTATAATGTTCTGGAGCTACATATGGAAAGGGATCGGCTGGGAATCGATTATTTATTTGGCAGCCATATCCGGCATTAATCCTGAGCTATATGAAGCCGGAAAAATTGACGGAACGAACAAATGGAACGAAATTTGGAGCATTACGCTTCCATCCATATTGCCAACTATCGTCATTTTATTCATTCTATCGCTTGGCAACATATTATCTGCCGGATTTGATCAGATATATCTGTTAAGGACACCTGGGAATATGCATCTGGCGGAAATATTGGATACGTACATTATTCGTGTCGGTTTGCAAAACGGCCAGTTCGGCTATGCGACCGCAGTCGGTATGATTCAAGGGATGATTGGCCTTATCCTTGTCATTGTTGCCAATAAAATATCCCGCAAGGTTTCCGACACATCATTGTGGTAACGATTCCATGTTTTTGACGGACCAATTGTTATTCAGCATGAACGGCTTCGAAAGACGTCTTTCATAAACCAATTAAAAGAAAAGGGGTGTGGGTATGAAGGGGAAATGGGGAAAGTGGATGACATTAATGCTTGCCATCGTCATGCTGTTAAGCGCTTGCAGCGGGGGAGGGTCTGATAGCCAGTCAGCGGGAGGCAGTGATTCGACGAGTATGGATAAGGGGGAGAAGCCGGCGACCTGGATCGCGGATCGCATCATTAAGGGGCGTTTGTTCATGAATGGAGTCATGAATGATATTTCGGGCAATCAGATTGACAACGAAGTAGCCAAAAAAATTAAAGAACTGACCGGAATTACGCTTGAGTGGGAGAATACCCCGGCAAACAGCTCCCTGGAAGGATTGACGGCCGGACTGGCTACAGGTGATTTGCCAGATGTTATCGTCAGTTATTTGAATCATAGCGGACGGCCGGAAATGCCGATTCTGCTCAAAGCGGCCCGTGAAGGAATGTTTACGGATTTAACGCCTTATTTAAAGGATATGAAAATATACAGCAAATATTTAGAAGACGGTTTTCTGCCTGTCGATACGAAAAACGGTGTCATGTTTCGTCCGGAATTCAATGGCTCAACCTATTTCGTTCATATGCGAATAAACCGCGAGGGCGGTCAGGAAACCCGGAAATGGGTAGGGGGGCCGCATATCCGCAAAGATATTGCGGAAGCGCTTCAAATCGACCCGAAATCCATTACAACCTCCGAACAATTGTATGAGTTGGCGAAGAAGATTAAGGCCGGCAACTTCAAAGATTCGAATGGCAATGAAGTGTATCCGATTGGGCCTCGTTATTGGGGCGGCAATGAAAACAGCTACATCTACTCCGATCTGTGGTGGGGAGACGAAGGATTCTTTACGGACAGCGATGGCGCCATCAAGCACGAGAGTCAGACGGAGTATGCAATGAAGCGGATCGAGTTCGTTCAGAAATTGCTCAATGGAGGCTTGCTCCATCCAGAATACTATACGATGGACGAGACGCGCGCTACAGAAGGGGCTCTGAACGGCTCATTCGCTATTATTTCCGACATGCACAACTACTTGGAGTTCAATAAAGATATGCATTACTTGCCGCTCGGTCCTTTGAACAGCGTGGAAGGCCCGTATCAGATGAGTCTGACTTACAAATCGGGGTACAACATGTGGGCGATCCCGGCTACGACGGAACGCCCGGAGGAAATTGTGAAGTTCGCCGATTTCCTGGCAAGCCGCGAAGGCAAGCTGTTATGGCAGTATGGGATAGAAGGCCGCGATTACACTTTGGATGAGAAAGGCAACCCGATCGTGAAGAAGGAAGTTATCGATCTGAAAAAGCAGGATCCAAAAGCAGCGCAGCAGCTTGCTTTCCAAGGCGCAGGCGATACGTGGGGCGAGTACCTCGGCAATACGGATTTGGATCCGGTAGCTGACTTCGGCGAAGCGGAATATGGGGACGCCGCATTCCCGGCCGAAAATGAAGGTCCTAACAAAATCGCCGACTATTTCGGTTGGGACGAGAAATATAAAAATGCGAAAGTCGAAGACGGCTATGGACCGCTGTCCTTCCTTGGCGAATATGAAAAAGGTACGCAATTGAAAACGGCATTGGATAATTATAATGAGAGCTTAATCCGGGCGTATTATTCGAAGTCGATGACTGAAGCGGCCAAGATTATGGAGTCCGTTAGCAAGCAGCTTGAGGCGGCGGATGTGCAAGGCTACATCCATCTGTTAGAGCAAAAGGGCAAAGATCCGAGCACGCCAATCTTGTTAAGACCTGCGCAGTAGACAGAAAGGAGCAGAATCCGTAGAGGCATTCCCTCGGCGGACGAGGGCCTCTACGGGTATTCCTGCTGCATTTCAAAAGGAAAGGGGAACGACTGTGAACGATTTCTATAAAATTTCTAGAGGCGAGAAAATATACCGCATCGTCATCTATGCCGTCATCATATTGTTATGCCTGTCGATTATCCTTCCGTTTCTCAATATATTTGCGCTGTCGTTCAATGCGGGGAAAGATGCGGAAAGAGGCGGCATTTTTTTCTGGCCTCGGGTATGGACCTTGGAGAATTATCAAGAAGTGTTCCATTCATCCAATATTTTAGGGGCTTACGCCATTACGCTTTTCCGTACGATTGTAGGCACGTTCTTCAGCGTGTTCCTGACAGCGATGGCCGCTTATACATTGAAGAGCAAAACACTTCCGGGAGTCAAGTTTTTTACGTTAATGATCTTCTTTACGATGCTCTTCAGCGGTGGCGTAATTCCGTACTATATGCTGTTGAAGCAGCTTCATTTGGTGAATACGATCTGGGTCTATGTCATTCCCGGGCTGTACAGCGCTTGGAACATCATCATTATGAGAACGTTCTTCTCGCAAATCAGCGTCAGTCTGGAAGAGTCGGCGAAGCTTGACGGCTGCAACGATTTTACGACCTTCCTCCGAATTATTATGCCGCTTAGCAAACCGGTTATTGCGGTTATCAGTCTGTTCAACGCGGTAGGGCATTGGAATGATTGGTTCACCGGAGCATTCTATGTGCAAAAAACGAATCTGAGGCCGGTATCGACGCTTCTGCAAGAGATGTTGACGAGACAAGACGCGATTCGTGCCGCATTGATGCAGAACGCGGGCACGACGTCGTATGAGATTTTGGAGAAGATGCAGGTTACAGGCAATTCGTTGAAGATGGCAACCATTATCGTTGTCGTAACTCCGATTATTTGCGTATATCCGTTTATTCAGAAGTTTTTTGCTGAAGGTGTTATGATCGGATCGGTCAAAGAATAAGCGAGAAGGCGAGGTTTTCACTGTGATAATGATAAAAAATCCATACGATAAGCAGGGAGTATGGCTGAAAGGCAGCTTTCACAATCATACGACCAACAGCAAGTGCGGCACGCAGCCGCTTGAAGTGGTCTATCAAATGTATGGACAATATGATTATTTGGGCATCTCGGATCACGATGTCATTACGGCTCATAAGGGAGAGCGGCGTATTCCGACGGTATTCGAAGGGATGGAAGTGAGTAGTCCCGAAGCGCATATGGTGCTTGTCCAGCCGCCGCATTCGATTATGGAGGGCTACCATCATACGTTTACGATTGATAACTATCAGCATTTATCCGATGCATGCATTTCCAATGACGGAATTAGTATTTTGGCGCATCCGAATCGTTATTTTTCCCAATATTGGCGTTTGGAAGATATGTTGAGCTTAACGGGCTATACGGGCATAGAAATTGTTAACGGCGACGGCAACCCGGAGTATGACGTGGCATTCGACAAGTGGGATCAACTGCTGACTGCGGGCCGCACCGTATGGGGATTCGGCAACGATGATTTTCATGTGTATGGTCAAGAGAAGCGCGCCTGGAATATGGTTCTTACGGAGCGAAATACGAACGAGAGCATTTTGGAAGCCGTCAGGGCGGGAAGCTTCTATGTATCTACCGGATTTGATTTCGCTGGCATCCATGCTGCCGAAGGGCTGATTACCGTTGATCTGCCCGCTAATGAGAGATTGAATCAGATGTATAAGTATGTTACGCTGATTGGAAAAGAAGGCCAAGTGTTACATGAAGAGACAGGCCGTCTGAACCGCGTACAGTATCAATGCAGCGGAGACGAAGGCTATGTCCGAATAGCGGCATATCTCGAAGGGGGCTATGGAGCGTTTTCCCAACCTTTATTCGTAGATTATGACTAGCAGGATGAATACATTGTATTGTGTAAAGGAATCGATGGACTATGGCAGTGCGAATTAAAGACGTGGCCCGGAAAGCGGGCGTGTCGGTTACGACCGTATCGAGAGTATTGAACAATGAGAAATATGTAACGGATGAATTGAAGAAAAAAGTGCTGGCAGCCATTGAAGAGCTCGATTACAGTCCGAATCATATTGCCAGAAGTCTGGTGCGCAAGAAAACGAACTTAATCGGGGTTATTGTGCCTGATCTCGCCTCCAGCTTCTATTCGACCATTTTAAGCAGCGTGGAAGAAGCGGCGAGCGAGAATGGATACAATCTGCTTGTCTGCAATATCATTGAAGACACAGATAAGGAATTGAAATATTTGAATGTGTTCCAGGAGATGCGCGTAGAAGGCATCATTATTATGCACGAGAAGATCAATAATGAAATTAAGCATTTTTTAGACAGATCCAATATACCTGTTATTTTTTCAAGCGTGAAACCGGTGAACCGCAAGTTCCATTCCGTTATTATCGACGATTACAAGGCGGCTTATGAAGCGACGGAATATTTAGTTTCCCTGGGACATAGCCGGATTGGGTTCATCGGCGGAGACATGAGAGACATTACTTCCGGTCAGAATCGATATGCTGCGTACCGCAATGCATTGGCCGCCTATGAGATTCCTATTTTGTATGAATATATTAAATTCGGCGACTACAAGCTTCAGAGCGGATACGCCATAATGGAGGAGTTGCTGCAATGCGATCCGATGCCGACGGCGGTTTTTGCCGTCAGCGACGATATGGCGCTGGGAGCGATGAATTGCATTAGCGACCATCAGTTGCAAGTGCCTGAGCATATCTCGATCATCGGCTTCGACGGAAGCCCGTTCACGGAAATTATTCGCCCGCGGCTTACCTCGATGCAGCAGCCGATTCAGCAGATGGGAAAAGAGTCGGTAAAGGCATTGCTGAGTCTCATATCGGAACCGTCCGCTCTGAATCAAGACATCATTTTACAGCATGAGCTTGTCGTACGGGATAGTACCAGAAAGATAAAGTAATTTTTTTTATTTCAATATGGTAACGATACCATATTGAATATGACAACATTCCTTTGAGAGGCAGAGATGAGGGGAAGGCTATTGAAAAAATATGATGCAGTAGTCATTGGTGATGCGAATATCGATCTTGTTGTGGTGGGCTGTCCAGAGATGCCGGCGCCTGGGGAAGAAGTATTTGCCGATCAGATGCAGGTGCATGTAGGTGGAGGAGCGGCGCTGTTCACATTGTCACTGGCAAAGTTAGGATTGAAGCTTGCTTTCAATGGCGTATTGGGAAAAGACGATGACGGGCAGTATATTTTGAACGAGTTCCAAAAGCATGGCGTAGATACACAATATATAAAAATAAGCGAACGGAATAACACGGGAATATCGATCGCGCTTAATTCGGACAAAGACCGCTCATTCATCACGTATATGGGCACCAACAAAGAAATCGATCTGCAGCAACTTGATCTGAAAAGCGTCGAGCTTGCAAGACATGTTCATTTAACAGGATATCGCGGCCGCAGAAATCATGACGATTATATGGGGATGATTGCCAGGCTGAAATCGATGGGTGTGACATTGTCATGCGATGTCGGCTGGGACGATACGGGCGAGTGGTATGAAGGAATATATGAATTGATGAGGACGGTTGACATATTTTTCATGAACGAAGCGGAAGCGCTGCACTATACTCGTTGCTCTTGTGAAGCGGACAGTATTGCGCAGTTAAGGAAGCACTCCTCTCATTTTGTCATCAAATTGAGCTCCAGGGGAGCGCTCGCGTGCATTGACGGCAAGACGACCCACAGTGAGGGCTTTAAGGTGGACGCCATTGATACGACGGGCGCAGGTGACGCCTTTAATGCCGGATATATGTTCGGATACTTATCGGGCAGACCTGTAGAGGAATGCTTATTGTACGGAAATGCATGCGGCGCTTGTTCCGTCATGAATTACGGAGGGAGTACGGGCATTCCGGACATCTACGCGCTGCAGCAATTCATAACTTCAATAACAACGGTGTAATCCATTTGGCGGGAGGACTTACGATGAAATTAGCACTAATTGGCGGAGGCGGCGTTCGGGCCGTATTGTTTACGAAAAGTCTAACATTAAAGGCGGAGCAGACCGGAATCACGCAACTGGTGTTGCATGACACCGACGAGGAACAGTTGGCGATAATCGGGAAGCTATGCCGAATTGTCATCGAACAAAGCGGCATCGATCTTCGGCTCGATACGACTGTGGATGCTCGGACGGCGTTGGAAGGAGCGGATTATATTGTTACGACGATTCGCGTCGGGAAGGAGCAATCGCGGTATATCGATGAGAAGATTGCGCTCGACCGGGGATTGCTTGGGCAAGAGACGACCGGACCGGCCGGCTTCTCCATGGCGTTGCGAACGATTCCGGTATTGCGGATGTATTGCGAATTAGCGAAGGAGGTTGCGCCGAACGCCTGGATTTTCAACTTCTCGAATCCTTCCGGTCTTGTCACGCAAGCGTTGAGAAGCTACGGATACGACCGTGTCATCGGAATATGTGATACGCCCAGTCATACGAAGCTGCGCATTGCGGAAGCCGTTGGCCTGGATGAACAGAAGCTGCAAACCGAAGTTTTCGGCCTGAACCATCTTTCCTGGATCAGCAAACTGATGTATGAGGGAAAAGATCTGCTGCCGGAACTGAAAAACGATCCGGCCTTCGTGAAGTCAGTTGCGGAATTGAAAATGTTCGATCCTGATTTGCTGCGGGAACTGCCGTATTTGCCGAATGAGTACTTATATTATTACTACCATCGCGAGAAATCGCTGGATAATATTCAACAGGCGGCAATGACGCGCGGACAAATGATAGCGCTGAATAATAAGGCCATGCTTGATGAGTTGAAAAAAATGGATATTGACAGCGACCCGCAACTGGCGATTCAAACTTATCTCTATTACACGCAAAAGCGTGAAGCGTCCTATATGTCTGCGGAAACGAATTCGGAGGTCAAGGAAATGCTTCCGATCGAGCAGCTGATGCTTCCCGAAACGCTCGGATATGCGGGAGTGATGCTGGATTTCGTGGAATCATTGCAGACCGGCCGCCAACACAATATCGTTCTGTCCGTCCCGAAC
Organism: Paenibacillus sp. MER TA 81-3; assembly: GCF_023713585.1. Classification (NCBI taxonomy): domain Bacteria; kingdom Bacillati; phylum Bacillota; class Bacilli; order Caryophanales; family Paenibacillaceae; genus Paenibacillus; species Paenibacillus sp. MER TA 81-3. The sequence continues at coordinate 48,296 of NZ_JAMAWB010000002.1, read as the reverse complement.
GAGGGAAGCATCAATGGCTTTGAGGATGACGATGTCGTTGAAATTTCTTGTTATATCGCGAAGGATGGAGCCCATCCGGTGAAGATCGGCAGCATTCCGGACGATATGCATGCGTTGATGAAATCGGTGAAGCTGTTCGAAAGACTGACGGTAGAAGCGGTTGCGAAGAAGTCGAGAAGTCTGGCCGTGAAAGCGCTATCGGTTCATCCGCTTGTCAATTCGTATTCTCTGGCAAAAGCTCTTGTTGCCGATTATTTGGAAGCTTATCGTGATACGTTAGGAGAATGGAACGGATGAATACGAACGAATTGTATGGCAAGCTGACGGCTTTGACGAAGAGAACCCTGCCGGGCTACTGGGGAAAACGAATCCTATCCCAATTGGAGTATATGAATCGAGTATCCTATGTACAAGATCGAAAGTGGGATGGGGCCATTCTCCCGGTTGTCGAATGGCTGCTTGCTCGCGTGGATAACGAGGGCGCCATTACAGAGAGGACAGCGCTCCAGGCGGAGAGCATGCTGGCCGAATGCGGGCCAGCCGCCAAGAGCTATACGCTTCATTGCGCTGCACATGCTCATCTGGATATGAACTTTCTATGGGGCTGGGCGGAGACGGTATCCGCCACGTTGAATACGTTCCGCACGATGCTCGATCTGCTGGAGGAGTATTCGGACTATTTGTTCTCCCATTCGCAAGCGGCCGCTTATCACATCGTGGAGCAATACGATCCCGAGATGCTTGAGGAGATCAAGGCGCGGGTCCAGGAGGGACGGTGGGAAGTCACGGCTTCAACCTGGGTCGAAGCGGATAAAAACATGCCTAGCGGCGAGAGCATGGCAAGGCAATTGTTGTATGCCAAAACCTATCTTTCGCAGCTGTTCGGCCTCGATCCAGACAGCCTGCAAATCGATTTCGAGCCCGATACGTTCGGACATAGCATCAACGTTCCGGAAGCGTTGAATCATGCCGGCGTGAAGTATTACTACTATTGCCGGGGCCATAACGACAACGGCCATCATTTGTTCAGATGGGAGTCCCCGTCAGGGCGATCTGTCGTCGCATACAAGGAGCCGCATTGGTACGATTCCAGAATCGAGCCGGAAATGGCGCTTACGGTGCCTGAATTTTGCTCGCGAACGAATATGACCACGATGCTGAAAGTGTATGGGGTCGGGGATCATGGCGGCGGACCGACGCGTCGCGATATCGAACGAATACGGGATATGCAGACATGGCCGATTTTCCCGAACATTCAGTTTGGAACCTATCAGCAATTTTTTGCTTTAACGGAGCGAATAGCGGACAGCTTGCCGGTAATTCGCGAGGAGTTGAATTTTATATTTACCGGCTGCTACAGCTCGGAATCGAGAATCAAGCTTGCGAACCGGATGTCGGAAAATATGCTCGGCGAAGCGGAACTGTTCGGCAGCATTGCTTCTCTATTCACGTCGGCCCGCTATTTTGGAGAAGAATTGGGCGATGCCTGGAAGAAAACCTGCTTTAATCAATTTCATGATATTTTGCCTGGCTCCTGCGTATTGGAGACAAGAGAACATGCTATGGCTTCGTTCCAGGAGATTATGGCGACGGCCGGCAGCAAGAAAAGCTACGCTATCCGCAAACTTGCTGAGCAAATCGATACGTCGGCTTATATCATTGCCGATGAAGATGTGCGCGAGAGTATGTCCGAAGGGGCCGGCCCCGGCGTTGGCGTGCATTTGTTCCGGATGGGTGCAAGCGAACGCGGCCGGGGGAAGACGCGCATATTCCATCTGTTCAACTCTTCCGTCCGTGCGCGCGAAGAACTTGCGGAGATTGTGATCTGGGATTGGAACGGGCATATTGACAGCATTCAGTTCCAAGACAGTGAAGGACAGAGCGTTCCTTTTCAGTATATAGACAGAGGATTCATAGAGCATTGGGGCCACTACTTTTTACGAGTGCTGCTGAAGGTGAACGTGCCCGCCATTGGATACAGCACGTACGTCATGACCGAGAAGGACGGCGATATGACACGGTTATCCGCCAATGATTTCTATTTAGCCGAACAAAATTTGCCGCCAATCGAGAAATATGAGTTCGTACTAGAGAACGCTCATCTTACCGCACGGTTTGATACGCAGCGATTTACGATCACTTCCCTGATCGACAAGCATACCAATCGTGAATACATAGACCCGGCAAATACCGCGGGCGTATTCCGATTCATTGAGGAAGATACGTTTAACGGCGGAGGCAATGCTTGGCTTGTCGGAAGATATCGCCATGTGGAACCATTGATTCAGTGGAATCTTGAAAGCTGTGAAATCGGTGAAGGCTTTCTGCGCCAGTCTATCACGATCCGCACGACCTTTAGAAGCTCGAAACTGAAGGTCATCGTTTCTTTGGATCGCGATAGCTGCGCCTTAAATTATAAGGTAGAGTGTGATTGGCATGAGATTGGAAAGAAGGATCAGAATACGCCGCAGTTAAACTTCTATATGCCTGTAAAGGTTGATTGCAAGTTTTTTAAATATGATGTTCCTTTTGGAACAATCGATAGAGAAGGTATGGAGTTTGATGTGCCGGGCAACAGTTTTGTAGCTGCGATCCCGACTCAAAGAGACGTAAAAAGATCGGTTATGCTGCTGACGGATTCGAAATATGGCTTTAGAAGCGACGGCCAGGCGATGGCTATTACGTTGCTGCGCAGTTCGCATAGTCCTGATCCGTATCCTGAAGTCGGCATGCACAACTTCCAGTTTTCCGTATGCTTGACCGACTATACCAGCACGCAAGAGATGTTGCAGGAATCGTATCATTACCAGCATCCGCTTGAAGCCGTTTCCGTGCGGCCGAGCAGAGGGGTTTTGCCGCTTGTCAACAGCTTTGTAACGCTGGAGCGTGGACAGGTATCAATTGCGGCGATCAAAGTGGCTGAGAGGTCTGCGCCCAATCGCTGGATTGTGCGGCTTTATGAAACGGAAGGGGAACAAACAACCGTTTCATTGAAGTTTAGCGAAAAGGTGAAGAATGCCTATTTTGTATCGATTGTTGAGCAGAAAACAGACGGGGTGGAGATTTCGATCAATGGATCAAATATTACGTTCGATGTAGGCGCATCTAGCCTTGCGAGCATATGCGTAGAGTTCGACTGCGACTAGAGATGTAAGTGAGAGAAATATATGAATTGAGTATTGGTTTGGTTCTATGTTCCGGTTTAGCCCGTTCGATTTGGAATATTTTTAACGAGATCTAGCATCCATAAAGCTATTTGATTTACTGCCTGTTCTAGCGATGGAATTATGGCAAAAGAATCTTTCATGGGTAGCGTATCTTTTTTACTGTTGACGATTACGGTACACAGGGTGCATGTTTCTTACAAAAGCGCGATATGTCGATTTCAATTGGCTCACGTTTGCCTTTCTCGTAAGTTTCTGCATAGCGGGACATTTGTTGAACTACCTGCACCCTGTAGCACTGACTGAAGTGGCGATCTTGGCTATGGTTCAAGCTTCGTTACCAAAATGAGAGGGGATTAGAATTATGTCTAAGACATTAACTTTTCGTGAAGACGGAACATTCAAAATATTGCAGTTTACCGACGTTCATATAGGCGATGGAGTCGATGGCAGGGACAAAGATGCACACACCGTCGCATTAATGGAACGGTTAATTGAACAGGAGCGACCCGATTTGATTGTATATACGGGAGATCTGTGCTGGAGCCACGGTGTGAAGGATCCTGAGCAAGGCTTTCGCCGTGCCATTTCCCCTGCTGTCAAATCCGGTCTTCCTTGGGCCGCTGTCTTCGGCAATCATGATACAGAAGAAGGAGTCACGCGCGAGCAATTAATGGACGTGATGTTAGAGAGCGATACTTGCTTGGCTGAACCGGGACCAGAGCATCTTAGCGGTGTCGGCAATTACATGCTTCCCATCCAAAGCGCGGGAGGCGGGAAAGTAAAGGCTCTGCTTTATTTTCTGGACTCCGGATGCGAAGCGCCGAAGCATATCGGCGGTTATGAATGGATTCATGGAGACCAGGTGGAATGGTATGCTGGCGTCTCGAAAGAGATGACGGCCCAACACGGGTCTCCGCTTCCTGCCCTGACCTTCTTCCATATCCCATTGCCGGAATATGATGCGGTTTGGCATACAGGAAGCGTTATTAGCGGCAGTAAATTCGAAAGAGTATGCGCTCCGAAAATGAATTCCGGGCTATACGCCAGAATGGTAGAGATGGGGGACGTTATGGCCACTTTTGTCGGACATGATCATGATAACGATTACATCGGGGAACTTCATGGCATATCCCTTTGCTACGGCCGTACAACGGGTTATAACTGCTATGGTAAATTGCAGCGTGGCGCGCGGGTGATCCAGTTAATTGAAGGAACACGCGAATTTCATACATGGCTGCGGCTTGAAAATGGGACGGTGTTGAAATGATGTTCCAAATCAGCAAGGGAGAAGCGGCGCAAGTTGTTATTTATCCTGTTTTTCACGAAGCGGCAGAAGCTCCCTTTCAATCGATTCAATTGCTGGGCCATATGGGAGAGCGAGGCGCTGTAACATGGTTCTATGGAAGACAGAGCGAGCGGCATCTGTTGTTTGTAGGTCTTGGGAGCCGAGAGAAATTCGAGCTTGAGCATGTAAGAGAAGCAGCCGGTAATGCGGTGAGAGCCGTGGAGCAGCATAAGCTGCCAATAGTCGCGGTTTCCTTGGAAGATTGCGAAGGTATAGCCAATATGGAGCAAGCTGTAACCGCCTGGGTAGAAGGCTGGCTGCTGGGAGCTTATGTTTTCGATAAGTTTAAAGCGGAGAAAACGGTTCGCCATGTGCAAACGGTCTGCTTGGATCTCAATCAGCAATATTCGTGGAAGGATGCAATATCGCAAGGGGAGGTTCGTGCCGCAGGCATTAAATTTGCGCGCGATCTGGGTAATGAGCCGGCGAATCATTTGCGCCCGCGGACACTTGCTGACCGTGTCATGGAACGGTTTGCAGGAAGCGACGTTCAAGTGAAATGTTATGAAGGCGAACAATTGGCAGCGCAGCAAATGTGCGGGTTAGTCGGTGTCGGTCAAGGCAGCGCCAATCCTCCTGTAATGATTGAAATTCGCTACTGCACCGATCCTTCCAAGGAACTGATCGCCCTTGTCGGGAAAGGGATCACGTTTGATACGGGCGGTATCAGCCTGAAGAGAGATAACGATATTAGCGATATGAGAATAGATATGGGCGGCGCAGCCGCCGTAATCGGTGCGGTAGACATCATTCGCAACAGCGGTGTAAAGGTGAACTTGGTCGCCATCATTGCCGCCGCCGAGAATGTTCCGGATGGAAATGCGCTGCTGCCGGGAGATGTCTTGCAGTTTCCTAACGGCGTATCGGTTCAAGTCGGAAATACGGATTCAGAAGGACGGTTGGTGCTTGCGGATGCTTTGATCCATGCCCATAAATTAGGGGCAAAGGAAGTTATCGATATGGCAACATTAACGTATTCCTGTGCCAGTGCGCTTGGATCAAAGTTTGCGGGGATATTGGGACATGAACATACAGTTTCGACCATAAGGAACTTAAGCAAAGTAACAGGAGAAAAAGTATGGGAGCTTCCGCTCGCGGACGAATATGAAGGCTATCTAAAAAGCGACTATGCGGATATTTGTAATATCAGCCGTGTAGGTGAGGCTGGAGCGATTACAGCGGCATTGTTTTTACGGAAGTTTGTGCATCCGTCTATGAAATGGGCGCACATAGATATGTCGGCATTGAAAGAAGTGTCGGCCACCAACGGGTATGCAGCGGCCGGCGCTACTGGTTATGGCGCGCGTACGCTGGCGGAGTTTGTAGTGGAGCGTTCCAAATCAGCTTAAGCGTGAGCGGCGACGGATTCTTGTTAGCGCGCCTGTGCATATCTGGAAGCGGCGCTCGGAGTTGTGCTTGATCATAAGGAGATTGAGAGCGTCATGATATTATTCATCGCGACATGATTGCGAAAACGGGGCTATTGCCGACGTGTCGTGGTACCAAATACACTCACGAGATCTTTTTTTTTCGAGCAAGTCGACTTGCGTTAAGCTTAAGACAGTGAGTTCTCTAATAGATAAGCAGAAAAATAAGAGGTGAAAGAGTAATCATGGCACAAAAATATCCTTTGGTTAGCGCACATACGGGAGGAGGAGCCGCTCCTGACAATACGATGGAGTCTTTCCTTGAAGGCATGCAATCGAGTGCCGATCTTGTCGAAATTGATTTGAGAGTGACAGCGGACGGCACCGTAGTTCTCCTGCACGACCATTCTCCATTGCTGCTTCAGCATACCTATAAACAATTAAATCAATATGAAAATCGCATTCAATTAAGCCCTATCTATGAAAATAGACATATTGTGAAGTTCGCGCAAATTCTCGAAGTTGTAAAACAGTATGACATTCAACTCAATTTAGATATCAAAAATGAAGAAACAGTCGAACCTGCGATGCAATGTGTCGTAGAGTACGGCTTAGAGAAGAAAGTCTTCGTTACTGGCTGCAGTCACGGCATTGCAAGCAAATATAATCGGATCCGAATCGTGTTCAATACGCCGGATGAGCTGAGTGAACGAGATATCGCCAATTACGGAGCGTTTGCCCAAAGAATGTGCGATGAAGCCGTTCGTAGCTCCGCCTACGGCTTAAATATGGATTATCGGACATGCCGCAAGGAGCTAGTAGACTTAGCGCATACACATCATTTAGCCATATGGGTATATACGGTTAATTCAACAAACGATATATTAAGGTTTATCGAAATGGGTGTCGATGCAATTACGACCAGAGAGCCTATAAAGTTAGCACAATTAAAATTATTGTTATAAAAGCGGACGCGAACATATCGGGGACTATCGTAAGAGGGAGGAAGGCCGGCACCGATAACCAAGCAGACCAATCCGATGGCCCTTAGATCCACTCTCCCATACATTCAGGAAAGATAACGACGGGGACAAGACACAATCCGTTTCGTTTCGTATAGAGGTCATTCCATGAAGCGGCTAATTATAATGGCAGTAATCTAGAGTGAGCATGCCCCCTTCTGATGGAAGGGGAGAATGAAGCAAAGGGACGGGGGATGCGCCCTTGTTAGTCTGAGCGTGCCGCTGGACGAGCGGAACAGCAAGCGTTATTGATAGGTCACCGTAAGACTGCTCAAAGCTTGAATCTCTGGTAAACGTAATTAGAAATCGATATACTGTTGACTGGCAGAATTGCGTCGCAAAACATACAAATCCCCGTTAAGCTTGTGGAGAGGCTGTCAGTCGGTCCTGCAAGGGATTTCACTCATGGATTAGCTATTGCATTCTCCATTAAATATCGAATATAATGATAACAAATCATAGGCGATGGAGTTCGCCTTTAACTGCCTTTGAGCTAATGACTCCTACCGGTAAGCAACTTTTACTGGTAGGAGTCTGTTTTTTTGGCTTAATTGCACCTGGAGGAACAAATCGATGGAAAAACTAAAGCTACAAGCGAGAAGGTTGGCAAAAAAACAGTTCCATGCCGCGATTCTATTTTATGTTCTTAAATGGATATTGCTTGGTGGTGTGGTGGGAATTGTTACCGGATCAGCCTCCGCATTTTTCCTCACCAGCTTAGAGTGGGCTACTGACATGCGCTTGCAATATTCGTGGCTGTTGTTCTTACTGCCCATTGGAGGAGCAGCCGTAAGTTATTTATATAAACGTTACGGCAGCAACGCCTCAAAAGGGAACAATTTAATCCTGGAACAAATCAATACCGAAGCACAAGAGCATGTGCCTTTTCGAATGGCCCCATTAGTATTATTTGGCACAATTGTTACCCATTTGTTTGGCGGATCTGCAGGTCGGGAAGGAACAGCGGTGCAAATGGGAGGAAGTCTGTCGGAATGGATTGGCAAATGCTTTAAACTAGATGCATTGGACCGAAAAATCATACTTATATGCGGCATAAGCAGCGGGTTTGGCTCGGTCTTTGGCACACCGTTGGCAGGCACTTTTTTTGCCATTGAAGTGCTGGCAATTGGCATGTTCAGGCACAGTGCTATTTTCCCAAGCTTTGTTGCCAGCTTGGCGGGGGACAGAGTAACTGCTGCGTGGGGGGTTCACCATAGCCATTATACCATTGGGGCCATTCCAGAGATGACACTTCCCTTGATTCTAAAAGTGTGTATTGCAGCCATTTTGTTTGGTTTGACAAGCATTTTGTTCAGCGAGCTGACCCATCGTTTGAAAAAGGGCTTCTCCATCCTTTTCAAAAATCCGATGTTAAAAAGCTTTGTTGGCGGTTCGATTGTCATCGGCTTGGTCTATCTGGTCGGAACTCGTGATTATATTGGACTGGGGCTTCCATTATTGACGCAGGCTTTCGATGGTGAAGTCGCTCCAGGCTCCTTTTTCCTGAAGACTATATTTACATCGGTGACCCTTGGATCCGGGTTTCAGGGAGGGGAAGTGACCCCGCTCTTTGTCATTGGGGCTACTCTAGGCAACGCTTTGGCCGCTTTGCTGCAGGTGTCGGCACCATTTATGGCTGCTTTAGGCATGGTCGCTGTCTTCAGTGGCGCAACCAATACTCCGCTAGCTTGTTTTGTGATGGGGATTGAATTGTTTGGTTCCGAAGCGAGCGTATATCTCTTTATGGTGTGCGTGGTCAGCTATTTATTCTCTGGGCATACCGGCATCTATACATCTCAAATGATAGGTGTAAGCAAGAGCCGGCTCTTTCCATATCCGAAGGCTTCAACCCTGGATTCCGTTCATAGCAAACAAAACAAAGAGGAAAACTGACCAGCGCTCCTTATCAACTGTAAGGCACATGAAACGTACTGCTGCGAAATGGAGAATATTCTGTTTACTGTAGTCGTGAATGATAAGGAATGCGCAGGGGGTAAGTGGATCAGGGGGAAACATATAAGCAAGTTTCTTTTGAAGTGCTGGCTGATTATGCCGGTAATTATATCTTTTTGGATGAATCGAATGGCGGTGCGTTGAACAAAAAAGATCCCATATGGAGTTCTATCGCTGCGGTTAAAAATGACCGGGTCTTCTACCTTGATGCAAAACGATTTTGGCCCTATGATCCGATTGCTGTGTTAGCCCATGCGGAGGAAGGGGCTGATATGCTTGTGCGTATAGTCCCTGACAATTGAATATTGTTAATGGCTGGAAAAGAAGCGAACGCCCATGTTACGATGGTAGGCAAAGGAAGTGAGCGTTACAATGGAACGAATATTGGCAATCAGCGACATTCACGGGGAACTGGAAAAGTTCGAGCAGCTATTGGAGACGGTTCACTACGATCCGAATCAAGACCAGTTGCTGTTGCTTGGCGATTATATCGATCGTGGTCCGCGCTCGAGAGACGTCATTCAAAAGGTGAGGGTGTTGCAGCAGCAAGGAGCCATAGCGCTAATGGGAAACCATGAGAAAATGATGCTCGATGCGTTTCGGAACGAAGACAAGGCGCTCGGACGTTGGTTCCGCAATGGAGCGAGGCAGACGCTGCTAAGTTACGATTATCCATTTCAGGCAAATGAAACCGAAGAGGTCCCTGTGTTGGCCCACTTGGAATGGACCGATGAATTAAAAGAGACTGTCTCATTTCTGGAGAAGCTGCCCTATTATTATGAGACGGATGCATATATTTTTGTTCATGCCGGCGTTGAGCCTGGCGTACCTTTATCTGACTGTGATCCGAACAGGCTAGTCTGGATTCGAGGGGAATTTTATGATGGGTATTGCGGGGCGAAGACGGTCATTTTCGGTCATACTAACACCAAGTCGCTGCATGGAACGGACGACGTTTATTTTGCTGCGAATCGGATAATCGGAATCGATGGCGGGTGTGTATACGGCGGCCGCTTGAACTGCTTGGAATTGCCGTCCAGACAAACATATTATGTAGAATGAGTGGACCTAAACCATTTTGATACAGGAAGAGGAAATGTTATGAATAAGAAAAGGGAGGTGCAACAATGACTTTTAATTGGGGGATTGCAATCTACCAGATCGTATTACTCGGATTAATTGCCTTGTTTTTCATTGGGTTATATCGGTTTGTAAATCGAATGGTACAGCATATGCGCAATACGAAAGCTACCTTGCAGCGTTTAGAGGAAAAAGTGGACTATTTATTGAATGATAAAGATAAAACTCAGGCGAAGTGAAGGGTCAAGAAGAAAGGACAGTAGAGGACGTGTGCGATTCGTGATGAAGATTGGATTGGTCAGACATTATAAAGTGACCATATCTGGCCTTGCACATCCTGTTCATTGGATTTTAGAGAGTGAAAAAGCCTCGTGTACCTCTTCACGGCAGGCTTCATTGGAGTTTGTCCAATGGATTGACACTCATACCGCAACAATCGCTGAAAACAGCCAAATCCACTGGACAAAGTACAGTCTACATGTCGTGTAGCTGCGCAGTCCGCACATTCTGCTGTACATTTTCCAATGGAACCTGATTCGACCGCGGAAAACAACAGCGTGCATTCTCCCAGTGCGCGTGTTGCGGTGGGGCATGGCTTTGTTTCTTTCAGAGAAAAATTGTAAAAAGCTGTTGAGGAAATTAACGGGGCCGAATTATTCTGTCTTTGAACAAAATAAAGCACTGTTTTTAATAGGTGAATACGATAGGTTATCCAATTACGCGAAAGCAATAGCCAAGTTAGACGAGAATAAGCTGCTGTACAAAATAATAAGAGATGCTGTTCATACTATTAATCATGAACAAGCCGAGATGATAAACAAGGAGATTATGAATTTTCTGGAATGAGAACGTAGATCCCTCTGCGAGCCAAGGAAATTGCAGTCATTTTGTATAATAGATCACGAGTTTGTATAAGAAATGAACCGAGAAATTGCATTGTAAGACGTAAATGTGATGAGCTACAATTGTCGTGAACGAATAAATGAGAATGAGAATCATTACATATGAGTATTCTCTGTTCGTTACATTTACAACTTGCATGGGAGTGGAACGGTTTATGGTTAGTTCGCGTCGGATAATGGATATATGGATGGCTGTATTGCTTGTTATGATTATGAGTCTGACTGGTTGCGGAGCGCAAGGGCAGTCGGCGGGACAGACGGAGCAGCAGGAAAACAAAGAGAATGCAGAGCCAAATACGGACAAATCGTCCACTGAACAAAAACAAAAGGAAAGCGAACAGCAAACAGGCAGCACTCGGGTAGTTACAGATGCATTCGGTGAAGTCGAGATTCCAGTAAAGCCACAGCGGGTGGCTGCTCTTTACTTGGAGGATTATATCGTGGCATTGGGTCAACAGCCGGTGGTGCAATGGTACACGCATACGTGGGGCACACAAGAATATCTGAATCTGGACGTGCCGTTGTTCGATATGGACGGCAGCATTGAGGCACTGTTAGATGTAAATCCAGATTTAATTATCCTTCCTGGAGATCCTGATGCGGCTAAGTACGAGCAATATTCCAAGATTGCGCCAACCTACTGGCTGCCGACTGATGTCAATCAAAATATGCCAAAAACACTTGAAACGATGGGTGATTTGCTAGGTGCGACTGATAAAGCAAAGGATGTTCTTGCACAGTATGAGCAAAAAGCGGCGGAAGCAAAAGGAAAGCTGGAAAAAGCGATTGGAAAAGAAACCGTGGCCGTGATTCGGCAAAGCGGCAAAGATAAATCATTAGCATTGTTTAGCGCACATAAGGGCTTTATCGGTCCTACGATGTACACAGATCTTGGCTTGACACCACACAAGTTGGTCACAGATATCAAAGACTATCATGCACAGTTATCATTAGAAAAAATTCCTGAGCTCGATGCCGATCATATTTTTATTTTTCCATCCAATGGAGACTGGAATACGGATTACAATAAAGAAGCAATCGCGGAATTAGAGGGTGCAACATTGTGGAAGAACTTGCCGGCTGTGAAAAATGGACATGTATACAAGGTAGAACGCTCCCATTGGCAAACGACAGCGGTTACAGCAAAAATGATGCAAATTGATGATGTAGTTAAGATGTTAGTGAAGTGAGAAGCAGCAACGAAGTCAGCAGTAACTAGGAAACCAATCGGTAAAGCTTTTCAGCCAATGTTGAAGAGCTTTCTTTTTGGTTTATGTTTTTTTGTCGGGACTTTGAATGGCTATTGATTATTTTTATTTATTTGATTAAACTAGTATTATAACTAAATTAAAATAATTCTAATTAAGAATTTGGCGATAAACAACAACTTGGGAGGTGTTGACGAACATGATGATGACAGAGCGGCTTGATAAAATCAATCAGCAATTGATCAGCAAGCAATACAAGCTGACCTCTCAGCGTGAAGCGATAGTTCGAGTGTTACTGGAGAACGAAAGCGATCATTTGAGCGCAGAGGAAGTGTTCATGCTGGTGAAGGACAAGTATCCCGAAATTGGACTTGCCACCGTGTATCGAACGTTGGATCTATTATCTGAGCTTCATATCGTAGAAAAAATGAATTTCGGTGACGGGGTGGTTCGCTTCGACCTGCGTGGAGACGGACATGAACATATGCATCATCATATGATTTGTTCGGAGTGCGGAGCGGTGGAAGAGATTCAGGATGATTGGCTGTTGGAACTGGAAGAACGAATCGAACGCGAATTTGGCTTTAAGGTGACCGATCATCGACTCGATTTTTCAGGCAGATACCACATATGTAAAAGCAATGTTTGCAAGAAAGCATCCGTAAAGAAATGCAAGGCAGTTTCCTAAATTAAAAAAACGAACATGACCACTGGAGTTATTTCTCCAGTGGTCTTTTTGCGTGAAGATATATTCCCGCTAACCGCAACGTATTCCGCCTACTGGTAGAAGCTCAAATCGGCTGCATTATATGATGAAGTGACTGATACTAGAAAAGGGGAATGGAAAACATGAGGGGAAGAAAAGTATTTTCGTTTTTATTAATCGTTACCATGTTATGGAGCATAGTCGGATGCGCCGGGACTGACTCGAGTCATACAGCCAAGGAAGAGGACAAGAAGTCGGCTTCAACAGCCAAAGTGGATAGTGCTGCATCAGCTTTTCCACGCGTGATCACACATTTGAAGGGCGAGACCGTCATCCAGGCACGACCGCTCAAAATCGCGACGCCCTATATCTCGTTTGTCGATTATATGGCCGTTTTGGACGAATATCCGATTGCAGCTCAAGGGGTTGAGACTATCACGCGGAATTTTCCAAGCTTGAGCAAGCGTGTGGCGGGGAAAGAGATACTAGATCTCGGTATGGAGGTCAATCTGGAGAAACTGCTGGGCGCGCAGCCGGATTTGATTATTGCAGCAGATGATATGCAGGAGCAGTATGAGAAGTTAACCCAAATTGCTCCAACCATCATTCTTCCGCAAGCGGGGGACTGGCGGGAAACGTTGCAACAAATTGCGGAGGTGATTGGCAAAGAGGACAAGGCTAACAGCGTGCTTGCCGAATTTGACCGCAAATCCGAGGAATATAAAGGAAAATTAGCGTTTAGAAGTAAGGAATCCGTACTGTTTGTCATGTACACAGGGAAAGAACAGTTTATTACCTGGAACGATGGCCGCTTCGATCCTTTCTACAAGGGGCTCGGACTTAAGCCGGTGGATGGAGCGAATGCAGATGGACAATTATCGCTGGAAAGCTTGGCTGCGCTAAATCCGGAACATCTGTTTGTAATCAACAATTGGCAGAGTCCGATTCAGGGAGGCGTCAAGGAGGCCTTGAAGGACAGCAAGGTGTGGAACAGCATGAATGCGGTGAAACACAACAGCGTGTACTTCTTGGAAGATCCTTCGCTTCCTGGACCGATGGCACTTGCCAAAATCGACGGCATCGAAGAAATTATGAATGCGATGGGGAAATAGAGAGATGGCACAGTCAAAATCATTGCGATTTCTGCTCCGACTGGCCGGCAAGCAGCGCAGAAAACTAATATTGTCTTGTCTGTGCTCTGCGGCCAGCGCTGTATTTGCGTTAATTCCTTTTGTCATCGTGTATCGCATGGCAGAAGGGCTTCTCCATCCACCGGTCGACGTGTCAGCGGTCAGGCAGCTCATTCTGGTTGCATGTATTGCTGTATTGCTGCGGTTCGCCTTGATGGGGGCCTCGACGATGCTGGCGCACACTGCTGCGTTTCATGTGTTGTATGACTTGCGTGTACGTCTGATCGAGAAGCTGGGGAAGCTGCCGCTCGGTTTTTTTAGTACGCAGCATTCTGGACGGCTCAACAAGGTTATCTCCGACGATGTCGAGCGCATTGAGTCGTTCATCGCGCATCATCTGCCGGGTCTGACGGCGTCGATCATTGCGCCGTTGCTAACGACGGCGTACCTGTTCGCTGTCGATTGGCGTCTGGCTATCGCTGCGCTGCTGCCGATACCCGCCGCCTTTGCCGTTCAGGGGGTGATGTCGGCACGCGGTCGCCGGAGCGATGATATGCAACGAATGCATGATCTATCGGAAACGATGAATGGAGCCATCGTTGAGTTCGTACATGCGATGCCGGTCATCAAGTCGTTTAACCAGACCGTGCATTCGTTCGCTCGATATCGCCATTCGGTAGAGAGCTACGCGAGCTTATGGACGCAGATTGCCCGCAAGAAAACGCCGCTCTATACCCTGTTTCTTCTGTTATTGGAATCTGGGCTGCTGTTCATTATGCCAGTGGGCGTCTGGTTGTATGGGCAAGGCGCAATTACGCTTTCTGTCTTGCTGCTGTTCCTGCTTCTTGGCGTCGGACTGACAGCGCCGTTACGGCAAATCTCGACATTGGGCCACATGATGCAGAACAATCTGGAAGGAGTCCGCCGAATTGAGGCCGTGCTTTCCGAGGAGGAACAATCCGTTCCGACACGTTCAGAGGCCAATAGTCCGCAGCGGTTCGACATTGATTTCCGCCAGGTTCGATTTGCTTATGGGGAACGGGAGGTGCTGAAAGGAATCGATCTGACGGTTGAGCATGGCAAGGTGACTGCCTTTGTCGGTCCTTCCGGAGCGGGGAAATCAACGGCTGCACAGCTGATCGCCCGATTCTTCGACCCTGCGGCAGGAGAAATCCGCTTGGGAGGCTTCGATATTCGCTCCATACCGCCGGAACATCTGATGGACCTCCTATCGTTCGTCTTTCAGGATGTTCCTATCGTAAGCGACTCCGTAGCTGCCAATCTGCGGATGGGCAAGGAAGGGGCCAGCGAGAGTGATATGATTGATGCGGCTCAAGCGGCTCAAGCGCATGATTTTATCTCCGCGCTGCTGGAAGGTTACAATACGCGAATTGGTGAGGGTGGCGTTCCTCTAAGCGGAGGGGAGCGGCAAAGGCTTGCGATCGCCCGCGCTATTCTGAAGAACGCGCCGGTTCTGATCTTAGATGAAGCTTTCGCGTTCGCTGATGCGGAGAACGAGGCCAAAATACAGGATGCGTTAAGCAGGCTGGTGCATGGGAAGACGGTCGTCGTCATTGCACATCGGCTATCTACGATTATGGATGCGGACCGCATCGTCGTGTTTGATGACGGTCAAGCAGCCGGAATAGGAACCCATGATGAGTTGCTTCACAGTTGTCCATTATACGCAGGTATGTGGCAGGCTCACCGGGATGCCGGGGAGTGGTCGCTCGAAGGAAAGGAGGAGTCCGATGTTTAGCACAATCCGCTTGATTACGGGGCGTTCCAGAGGGTTACTGTCTCGGGCGACTCTCTATACGGTGCTGGAAATGATCGCAAACGCCGCTCCTGTCGGGCTCTTATATGCCATTCTGGCATCTCTGTTTCAGGGGCCGGCTTCGCTAAAGCAAATTCTGTGGTGGCCGGTGTTGCTGATTGGCTTGTTCGCCGTACAAGCATTGTTCTCCAGCCTCGGCCAGATCGAAGCACAGAGCAACGGCGCCACGATTATGAAGGATGTGCGCTTGCGTCTGGGTGAACATTTGCGGAAGCTGCCGATGGGTTACTTCGCCCGCCGGGATCAAGGGGACATCAGCCACACCCTGCTGACAAATGTAGATGAAGTGGAAATGATATTAACCCACTTGTTCAATCATGTCATTGGTTCGATTATTCTGCCGATCGTTAGCGCGGCGTTTCTGCTGGTCGTCGATTGGCGGCTGGCGTTCGCCGTACTCGTATCCGTACCACTGGCGCTTCCTCTTGTATATTGGTCCCAGACTCTGATGAATCGGAGGAGCAAGCAGCGGCAAGAGGCAGCAGCGGCAGTGCATTCGCGCTTGCTTGAATACGTGCAGACGATCCGGTTGATCAAAGCCAACAATCAGACGGGACAGCGGTTCTCCCGGCTAGATAGCGCGATGGCCCAGCTGCGAGACGATAGTATTCGGGTGGAAGCGATGACGTCTCCAGTCGTGATGCTGTTCTCCATTGTTCTAGAGCTTGGGTTTGTGTTTCTGCTGCTGATCGGCAGCTATTTGCTAGAAGGGGGCACGCTGGATACGGCTGCGTTTTTGATCTTTCTGGTCGTCAGTATGAAGTTCTATCAACCGCTGCGCTCGGCTGGGGCGGCTTTGACACAGATGCGGTATATGGCCTCGGCGGGTGAGCGCATACGCGGCATCTTTGCCGAACCTCCGCTGTCAGAGCCTGAACAGCCCCAGTTCCCCATCTCCTTCGATATTGAATTTAGCGATGTGCGTTTTCGATACGAGGAGAAGGAAGTTTTAAGTGGGATTGATTTTAGGGTGCCGGAGCACAAGCTCATTGCGCTGGTCGGACCATCAGGCGCAGGCAAGTCTACGATAGCAGGCTTGGTTTCTCGCTTTTGGGATGTCACAGGAGGAGCCGTTCGAATCGGCGGCGTCGATGTGAGAGATATGCGCAGCGAGGAACTCCTCGCTTTGGTCAGCACCGTGCAGCAGCAGCCTTACTTATTCAATGAAACGATCGCAAGCAATATCCGGATGGGGAAGCCGGGAGCTTCACATGAAGAGGTGGTGAAAGCGGCTAAGGCTGCACATTGTCACGATTTTATTGAACAGCTGCCGCAAGGCTACGATACGGTGGCAGGAGAGGGGGGAGCGGCGCTGTCTGGGGGAGAGAAGCAACGCATATCCATTGCCCGGGCCATACTTAAGGACGCGCCGATTGTTATCCTTGATGAAGCAACGGCTTCTCTCGATCCGGAAAATGAGGCGTATCTGCAGCGAGCTATAGGCAAGCTGGCTTACGATAAAACAGTGCTGGTCATTGCCCATCGCTTGAAAACAATCCGCGCGGCGGACTGGATTTTGGTCGTCGATGAAGGCCGCATTGTGGAAGAAGGCAAGCATGAGGATTTGCTGGAAAAAGGCGGATTGTACAATAGGCTGTGGCAGGAACAACAGCGGCTCGGGGGATGGAGAATCAAGGGAGGAAGATTATCATAGCGTCGGGCTAAGGAAATAATTACAAGAAAATCTATGATTCTATCGGCTGGGAGAAACTGCTCGAGACGATCGAGGCTGCAATTATGAAGTAAATGAGATGCACATTCGAATATTGGGAACACAAAAAAGAGCGGAATCCACTGAGAATGCGCTCTTTTTGTGAATATCAATTATCAAAATATCAAAAAAACGCAATCCTCGAGGTTTACGTCGTTAAATCAACCGTAGCAACGCAATAATCAATACGCCCGAAATCATCGCCCACAGCGGACTTTTGGCGAACCAAGCGGTCAGGCTCGAAACGGCTACAGCCACATAATACACCCATTCAATCTCGCCACCCACCGTTGGGTGATAGAAGATGGCCGGCGCTACCAGAGCGGCAAATACGCCGATAGGCACATAATGGAAGCCGCGTTCAACTCGTGGGGATACTTTAATGTAACGGCTGAGCGCCATGCTCGGGTAGCGGGTCAGAAATGTTGCGGCCGCGGCCACACAGATGACAACAAAGATAGTATTTGACGTCATTTCGAATACACTCCTACAGCAAATGCCGCAGCAGCTCCGGCAAATACAGCTCCGGACGTGCCGAACCATTGGTAGGCGACCACGGATGCGATTACTGCCAGACCGGCAGCCAAGAAATGACTGCGATGCTTCAGCATGACGATGAGAAGCCCGAGAAACGCTGCCGTAAAGGCAAAGTCCAGTCCGAAGCGGGCCGGGTCTGTAATAAACCCTCCCAGTTGATATCCGACCGCAGCGCTCGACACCCATGCCAGCAGCACGACCAAGCAAGCTCCGGCCATATATCCAAGCCCTAGCTTCCCTTGTCTTGCCTGCATCGTGCCGACGCTGTAGCTTTCATCCGTAATGCCATATGATAACCAGAGCAGATGCCTGCGATGTACGGGGCCGAGGTCTCGGCCTAGCGATAGTCCATATATAATATATCGAGCGTTAATGAGAAAAGTGCTGATTGCAATCGTCCACAGTGTGGCATCCTGCTGAAGGAGAGACAGAATCGTAAATTGTCCCGCTCCTGCGAACACGAACAGAGACATCGATACGGTTTCCAACCATGTAAAGTGATTGGCGTTATTCGCTAGCGCTCCGAAGGCAAGTCCATAAGTGAACACGCTGAGAGCAAGCGGAAACACATCGAATACGGCCTTCATAAAACCGTTCCGTAATGGAATTTCTTTTGTTATTGTAGATGATACATAGCCGTCCATCCGCGATTACTCCTCTAATATGCTATAATAACTCCCGAGATATAATATAGCATATCTATTGTGGTGGTCAACTGATTATTTTGTCTAAATCTAATCATTTTTTTATAAAGTGATTAATTTTAATCACATCACTTTACCTGATGGAGGTCGTTGTTATGGAAAAAGACTTAATCTCTGACCGTATTGGCAAACGTTTGCGCCATTATCGGCAGCAGTTAAACATGACGTTGGACGATTTAGCCGAGCTTACTGGTGTCAGCAAGCCGATGCTCGGACAGATCGAAAGAGGGAGCTCCAATCCGACGGTAGCTACACTGTGGAAGATTGCTTCCGGACTTCAAATCCCTTTGACCGCATTCATATTCGAGAATCCTTCCTTAAAGGTCGTGCGAGCGGAGGACCAGCCCCAATTCCGGGAAGACAATAAGCGGTTCGAAGCCTACAATACATATGCGGCGCCTGGCATATCATTAGAAACGTTCCGGGCTCGACTGCTGCCGGGCTGTTCTTATCAATCAGAGCCTCATGGGCTCGGTGTGATTGAATCCGTCACCGTGTTTGCGGGCACGCTGACGATCGAAATCGGACCGGAGACAAGCACGCTTGGGAAAGGGGATGCGATCTCCTTCTCGGCTGAAACGGGTCACATTTATAAAAACAACACCGATGAATCGTGCGAAATATCGGTATCCATTCTCTATTCCAATGTGTCCACGAATAAGACCTCCATCTAGCCCAATACAAAATGCCCTTGTTGCTCCGATAAGGAGCGCCAAGGGCAAGCTGATGCATTTCATATCACAATCATGTGTCGCTTAGCGGAATGAAGTTACGAGTCCATTCAACAAAGTTCTTACATCATATTGATACTGATTGATTGGAGCAACCGGCTTATTGAGGCCTAACAGTGTATACACGGCGATTCTTGCGGCTCTTACCGAGTATTCCTCGGTAAATACGACATCGTCCGGAATCTCACAGAATTGTCCGACAAATGCCAGGTTCGTTGAGCCTTGCGGAACGACCTGAGGCCGGTCGCCGACTGCGCGCGGCATGAACTGCGCTGTAATATACGGCATCATACATGGAATGCAATTGGCGGATTGGATAATCGCGTCCATGTCTTTATCGAATTTAAGATGATGCAGAAGCTCTGTCAGTATTTCTTCTCCTGTACAGTCAGACATTTTCTTCTTCACGTAGTCGCCTGTATTGTCTGGGAATAGACCGTAGCCCCAGAATACTCTGACATGTTCAGGCTGATTGCGGAAGTGAGGTTGATGCGCTAGTACTATCGACATCAGCCAGCTGGACTCTTTAAAGGTGACCAAGGCGCCTGTTCCTGCTTTGTTGCGGGAGAAGGCTTCCATCAGATCGAAGAATCTCGAATCTTGACACGTTACGGTGAAGGACTCCCACTTTGAGCCATCGATGTTATCATCGAAGGAGGAAGGATTGCCTAAGCCAGACTTCTTGGCTGCGAGCCGATCCCACAGCTTCCAAGAGCTGCCTTTGCCATTTAAGCTTGGCGCTTTGGTCATGGAGCCAAGGCTGTAGCCTTCTGTCATGGAACCATTGGTAACGATAACGAGGTCGCCTTCATTGAGGTCAATGGTACCTGTTGTGCCTTCTTTCACATAATGAATCTTCGTCACGGTGATATCGCTTGAATCTTTGAAATCAAGATCGGTCACCGTGCATTTCATATCAAAATCAACGCCGTACTGAGCCAAATATTTATGCAATGGAAGCGTGAGTGAATCGTACTGGTTGAACGGTGTTCTCGTTACGCCTTCAAGCGTCTGAATTCTTGGGAACTCATGCATGAAGCGAATCATATACCGTTTGAGCTCTACCACGCTATGCCAAGGCTGGAAAGCGAACGTAGTCGCCCACATATACCAGAAGTTCGTCTCGAAGAAGTGCGGGCCGAACCAGTCTTGGATGCGAGCTTTACCCATCTTCTCTTCCGGCGTAATGATAAGCTTAGACATTGCAATCCGGTCCGCCATATCAAATCCCATTGATGTAACGTCCTGAACCTCAGCGTTTTTATTGACGAGTCTAGCATTGGCATGGGTTGGATGGGCCGAATCGAATTCAATGATTTCGTCTCTGACGGATTTAGCAGGATCATCGATAGATGGAATGGATTTCAACAAATCCCACGTATTTTCGTACGTTTCATCATTCAGCATTCTGCCGCCGCGAATTACATATCCTTGCTCGCCGTTGCCAGAACCGTCGTTGCTGCCGCCGAGAATTTTCGTTTCTTCAATAATATGAATATTTTGTCCAGGGAAATCACAGTCTCTAACCAGGAAAGCTGCACCTGCAAGTGACGCTATTCCGCCACCGACAAAATATACTTGTTTGTTGTTGTATTCCTTGTTCATAACAGTCGCCTCCATTGGTAATTATTAATTGTGTTCCTTAGCAACCTAAATGTATTACATCGCGGCTGCTGGCGGAATAATCAATAAACAGCGACTGTATGATTTTTAGTCATTTGTTATAAAGTGTATATATTTCAAACAAAATACTTGCAAAAATAGGAAAAGAATTGTGGAAATTGTGCGGTGGGAAAAGGGAAGAAAAACTTGGCTAGGCAGATTGCAAACTGGCGGATCGCCTTGTATGACTATTGTTATTGCGGTTTGTGCTCATATCGCTGTAACGCTTTTGCGAAATTGCCTTCGACTAATTCGTTCAATTTTTCAATCATCTCTTCCGGATCTTCCTTCATTCCGTGCTCCATCCATTGAATGACTAGGCCAGTAAAGGCAAGCGTATAGAAATTGGCGATAAATTTCTTGTCCTCTTCCTTGACTTCCATTTCGCACGAAACTTCGTTAACGACACCCATGATCAATTCTGTGGTGACGCTATACAAATAATGGTCCAGATGAGTTCTTGCTAATGAATTGAGCGTGTTAACACAGAATGCTTTGTTATTTTCGATATAGAGGAAAATCTTAAGGAGACCATGTGTCCACGTGTTATAGCTCCTGTATTGGGCGATGCTCTCAACCGCTTCCGTCTTATAGACCCAACCGAGCAGATCGTATATATCTTGAAAATGATAGTAAAAAGTTTGTCTGTTCAAGCCACAGCTATCCACGATATGCTTGACGGTAATTTTATTGAAAGGAACATGGTTCATGACTTCCTTGAGCGAAGTTGCAAGCGCTTTTTTTGTTATTAATGAACTAGACATTCCATCACCTTCTGCATGAGTATATTAAACAGAACTATGAACTTTATTATACCCACAATCTCATATCATCACAATTAATTTCCAATCGTCTCCAATTGTTGCAGTGATGAATTTGTTATAGACGTAAGAAAACGGATCCATCCAATCGGCCAGTTATCTGATCGCCCGGAATGGGAAAATCGCTGCTTGGAAGTCAATGGGCAAGTTGGGCGGCACGGCAGACAGGGGAGATCTGCAGCCGGATTCGATTCGCAAGCTGGCTTCCATCACGAAGACATTTACGACTGTAGCGCTCATGAAGCTGGTGGAAGACGGCAAGCTGTACCTGGATCAGCCCGTATGCACTATCATTGAGAAATTAAACAATCCTACGCATCAGGATATTACGCTATATCATCTGTTGACCCATACGTCCGGCATTCTGCCGATTGGGGGTTACTTCAATGAACCGTATCCTAACCCTTGGTGGGGCACGAACGGAATGGAGGATTGGATACGCAAAGTGCTGCAAGGACCGCTCTACTATAGGCCGGGCGAAGCGTACAATTATTCGTCCGCAGGATTTTTGCTGTTAGGTGAAATCATACAACGAGTATCTGGGGTTCCGTTCGAATCGTTCATCATTGAGAACATTATTGAGCCGTTGCAACTGGAGCGCACATTCTTCGACGTACCGGAATCGTTGCATGGGCAGGTGTGTGTTGTCGATCAATGGGACGTCAATTTGTTCAAGCCACAGGAGGATTATGCCAAGCTTCCCCTCGATCGGCCAGCGGGCTTTATTCAACCTTACACGATATGTGGAAATTCGGGCAGATGCTCTTAAACGGTGGAGCTTGGAACAGTGAGCGGATATTAGGGCGCAGAACGGTTGAACTGATGACACGCCGGCATCTGTTCGGCAAGCCTGCTTATCAGTGGGGAGGCAAGCTTCAAGATAAGCCCCATGCGCTTGGCTTCGACATTGCAGCAGATCATATGACGTCCTTCGAAACACATGGGACTTTCCAATTAGAAGGCGCTGGTCGTTCGGCATTGTTCGTCGACCCGACGGAGCAAATGGTAGTCGTGTTTTTCGTTCCCTCTGTCAGCTCATGGGTTCCGCTATCTGTACTGGGAACGAAGCAGATTATTTGATCGAGCCTGATGTAACATTTATATTGCTGCCGCTTCGAACAACGGAGCAGATTTTCCCTTTTCAGGGGAATCATTCCTCATGTCGAAGTATGATGAGGGGGAGGAAAACGAATGGAAAATTATGAGATAACAAAATAATCGAGAAATATCAATACGATAGAAGCATCAGTAAGTATGCTGAGAAACACTATTGGCAAGATGACAACCATTTCCGAAGAGTTGTAAGTAAGAGAAATGTTGAAGCTTCAGAAATTATATAATCAGTCTTATGAAGTCGTACAAGAAGATATATTCTCTTGTAACTGATGACATAATTGAATTAGAAAAGGCGATGGGGCGTTATGAGATATCAGTAAAGAAAGTCTTACAATGCTATGGAAGTTTTGATTTAATTTATTCCCCAGGCGAACTCTTGGGGCTAATAAACAAGATCCTTTATTATCATGATCAAGTGGAGACGACAGAGATTCGAAAAGTAATGCAAGATTAAAGCACCCTAACCGGTGCTTTTTCATTTCCCCAAATAGCTAAAAAAGTAAAATAATAGGATAACACTACTTTTGAACTATATACCTAATTAAGGATATTTTAGTAGAATAGGAAGTGAAAGGCGGCCGCTTTTACATAACCAAAAGGATGGGATAAAATGAAACACAAAAAGTTTATCTCAATGCTTCTTGTATTCGCATTAATGTTGGTGCTCTCACAGAGTGCATTTGCACTACCTGGAATGGGAGATACACAAGAAAAAGCAATTAATATTGAACCCGGTGTCAGGCTTAATAGTGCATTGCAAGATTCCACTGATTATGATTGGTACAAATGGGAAAACAAAACAGGAAAGAACAAGTATACAATTTTTCAAGTTGTAACACCATCGGAAGATTCTGGTGTGTTATTGGGAGCGGTTGTTATTTATCCACTTGGACATCAAACGCTTCCATTTTATGCAGATCCATCAATCAGAAGACACCAAAATTTATGGAACATATTAGTTCCACCATATGCAAAGATATATTTCTTTTTAAAAAACACTGGAGATAAGCTCGAACCTTATGAAATCAGAAACTTCGGTTTAATACATGAGCGTCCAGGTGATGAAAAGTAAGGGTAAATCGAAATAAGTCGCTGATTATTCAGCGGCTTTTTATTATTCCATCGAAAGGAGTTGATAGCCGTGGCAGGAGGGCGGAAAAACAAATACCAATTAGGGGTATTTTAGTGGAATGGAAATTGAAAAGCGGCCGCTTTTACATAACCGGAAGGATGGAATAACGATAAAATTCAAAAAGTTAATTTCAACACTCCTTGTGAACGCTATGTTTTTAGTGTTGTCGCAAAGTGCATTTGCTGCTACTGGGAATGCCGATACAAAGGATACGCAATAAAGATTATCCCTGGTCAAGCTCAAGATTTTAACCTATATCTCTCAAACATTGATGATAAAGATTGGTACACGTGGACCAATAATACAGGGGAAGGTAAACTTGTGACAACAATTTTGCAGGCTCGTGGAGGAAGTGATTGTTATTTTAGATTGGGAATGGAGTATATATATTCAAAAATCAAGCTAGTACAGGTCTATTTTATGCGCAGGATAATGGACCGGGAAATGCTCAGTTTTTAGAAATTATATATATTCTAGATGGCGCAAAAGTTTATATAAAGGTAGATTCAACGAAGTATGCTATGGCACAATATGATTTGTATGTCCGTATACATGACTAAAAATAAAAAAATCACCTTTAATGCACCTAACCGGTGCTTATTATTATGGCACTTTGGGGTGTTGTGTCACAAAAGTGAAATGTTGGGATGTTGATGAGGGTGGATTAACTATGAAATTTAAAAAGTTAATTTCGACGTTCCTTGTGTTCGCTATGATTTTAGTTTTTTCACAAAGTGCATTTGCTGCTACTGGCATTGCTGACACAAGAGAGAAAGCATTGACGTTATTTCCTGGACAAAGCTACAGTTTAGTAATTGAGAATAGTAAGGACCAAGATTGTTTACTTGGATGAATAATACAGGGACGATGAAGAATTTAATAGGATTTGTAAATGGGACTACAGGCGATGCCGATTTAACGCTTGCACTAATTATCAAGTATAAAAATGGAAGAGAATCGGATATGCTTTATGCTAGCAGAATGGGTACGCGTATTATAAGTGGCATACTAATACCTGATGGTGCGACAGTTTATTTAGTCACGGGCGCAATTAAAAATGTATCGGAACAGTATCGTTTAACTTTTGATGTGGGTGACGCCTCAGATTTCTAATTATATGTGAATTGAAAGCACCCTTAGTGGTGCTTTTTTCATTTCCCTAGAAAGGATGATAACAATGGAACGTGAACGAGTTGACTTGATCGACTGTACCGAATTATTACTTTGTCCAGAAATGTCGATCATTTATAGCTTTACACCAATTGGTATACATTATTAGAAAATGTTGACATACGTATATAGGTAATGATATTACAAATTTAATGGAGGGATTAAAGTGAAGAAAAGTTAAACTCTATTTTTTAAGGCAATCCTGGTCTTTTCTTTTGCTTTATTGGCTTTTGCCGATTCCTACGAGCCAAATGATATTATTGATACAGCCTCGGAAATAGGAAGTTATGGAACTATTTACACAAGAAATCAAGTCCTACTGATGTAGGTTAGTTTAGTTGGGCTAACCGTTACGGTTCTCATAGTATTACTCTTACAGCTTCATCTGGGCATACCTATTATGCATAATTATATTCAAGCAGTATCGGAAGTTCTTCTTGGTCTGATCAAGTGCCAATTTTGGTTGCTTTTTACTTTTAATTACGGAGGAGGGGAATGTAATGGCACGTAAAAGAGATCCTAACAGAGATACTGCTAGATACTGCATTTGAAATCTATAAAGCGAGTGAAGGAAAATCTCACTTATCGATATCGCCACACAGCTTGGGATATCAGACGGAACGGTAAGGGGATGGAAGGCTAAGGATAAGTAGGACATTAAATTAAACGGAACGTCCTAAAATGAAAATATAGAACATCCGATGAAACGAAAAGAACAGTCGAAGATGAAGTCGAGTCGGATGAATTATATATTACGGCCGTAAAGATTGTTGCTAAAGCTAAACAAGCATCTACCTCTTTATTGCAGAGAAGGCTTAGGATAGGACATACAAGAGCGTCTAGGTTAATCGATGCAATGGAACAACCCGGATTAATCGGCCCACTACCAAAAGAAGTATATGTCTCGAAAATGGATGCT
The DNA here is from genome assembly GCF_023713585.1 of Paenibacillus sp. MER TA 81-3. Taxonomy (NCBI): domain Bacteria; kingdom Bacillati; phylum Bacillota; class Bacilli; order Caryophanales; family Paenibacillaceae; genus Paenibacillus; species Paenibacillus sp. MER TA 81-3. The sequence goes on along the minus strand of NZ_JAMAWB010000002.1, from coordinate 22,076 downwards.
GAGTCATTGACAGAAGTTGATGCGCCAAAAAGAATGGAACGGAACGTTCCAATAATACGGAGCGTTCCGTAACAATAAAAACTAAAAGAACAACCAGAACCACAAATACTAGGTAATGATGGGTTCCACGATAAACAGCATATAATCTTCGTGGGAGCCCTGCATGTTCTTGGGCTTTGTTGCAGCCGCCTTAGGACTTCATCAGGCGGGTCACACGTCTATTCATAAATGCTATCAGCGTTTTCGTAACGGATCTTCTCGGATTTGACAGTTTCAACATGTGGGCTATCTTTTTCTTCCTGAGTAAAATCTTGAGCTTTAATGGTCTTTTCTAAATTCTTCAGTCCGTTTTTTGTCGTTTTATCCACCCATAACACCCCCTTATTCAGGAATAGTTTTATCAATATAGTTCCTTCTCATCCCCCCTCATGATATTAAATTCCTTATGACATCCTAAAAAAGAGCAATCTGTTCATTTGGCAGGTTATTATTTCATAAATACATAAAAATTTAACAGAGCCCCACGCTGCGATAATCGCCAGCGCGAGGCTCTTTATGATCCAATATCGTTAGACGTTCTAACTGGAAGAGGCTACTTACTGTTCTTATTCAAGAATATCGGTATTGAAAGGGCTGCATGTTTTGTATTACAATACAATTAATGATAATCATTATCACCCATTTGAGAAAGGACATGTTTGAGATGGAATGGGTGAAAGTCATCCAACACTATCAATTATCGGAAGGTATTTAGTTCAACTTATATAGTAAGAAAAATCGATGAGGGGGAAGAGCGCATCATGAATTCGTTATATCCGATTTTGACTGTCGCTTTAATGATTGCAGGAGGTTTTTGTTTATGGCTGGCGCTGGCTCATGATCTGCGTTTCAGGAAGTGGAAGAGAAGCGAATCGCCAGAATGAGGCGCTTGGACACAACGATGATTTCTCCAATTAAGGGCCTTACAAACGGCTCTTTTTGTGATTTCACCGGTTAAAAGTCATCTTTGTGCATCTTTCAAATCGTTTTTATTTTGGGTTTGTGGTACCGGGATTTCTTTATGTAAATGCAACATAATTAGAAGTATTATGAAGGAGAAGCTAATGTGAAAGTTGAAAAGCTTCTATTATAATAGGAAGCGAAAATTTGCCTTGGCTAAGTGGCAGATTGCAGGCATTAAAATGAAAGAGGCTGGGGGCATAGCCCCCAGCCTTTCATAATGGCTCCCTTGTTGCTTACGACGGCAAGACATAGCCTCCCCGTTACAGCCATTCGTTGAATTTGCGAATGTACCATTTTTTGACCAGTTGAGTCAGCACGCAATAGCACAGCAACGTTCCCACCAGCCATGGGAAATATTCCATTGGCAGCGGCTGCAAGCCGAGACTCGCGCCAAAGCCCGAGAACGGGACAAAAATACCCGCGATCATAATGGCACAGGTCAGCAATAACACAGGCATGCTGGCTCTGCTCTGGATGAATGGAATTTTCTCGGTACGAATCATATGCACGATCAGTGTCTGCGATAGGAGCCCTTCGATAAACCAACCGGAATGGAATAACGTCTGCTGATCGATTGAATTGGCTGAGAAGATGTACCACATCAAGGCGTAGGTAGTGATATCAAAAATGGAACTGATTGGGCCAATGAATATCATAAATCTGCTGACAGACTTTGAGTCCCATTTCCGAGGTTTGCGTAAATACTCCTTATCCATATGGTCCCAAGGAATGGAGAGCTGGGAAATATCATAGAACAAATTTTGAATCAGCAGATGAATCGGCAGCATCGGCAGAAATGGGAGAAAGGCGCTTGCGACCAGTACGCTGAATACGTTGCCGAAGTTCGAACTTGCGGTCATTTTAATATATTTGATCATGTTTCCGAATGTTTTACGGCCTTCGATTACGCCGCGTTCCAGTACCATCAAGCTTTTTTCTAGCAATATGATGTCTGCCGATTCCTTGGAAATATCGACAGCCGTATCTACGGAAATACCGACATCCGCTTCTTTGAGCGACACTGCATCATTAATGCCATCGCCCATAAATCCGACCGTGTGCCCTTTGCTTTTCAAGACACGGACGATTCGCGCCTTTTGCATTGGATTCACTTTGGCAAAGACATTAGAGCTTTCGGCGACATCGGCTAACTGTTGATCCGTTAATCGTTCTATCTCACTTCCAAGCACGATATCACTGATAGTAAGCCCGACATCTTTACATACTTTGCGGGTAACCGCCGCGTTATCTCCGGTAATGATTTTTACTTCCACACCGCTGTCTTTCAGGGCCCGAATGGCCTCCCGTGCCGTTTCTTTCGGCGGATCGAGGAAGCCGATATATCCGGCCAGTATGAGATCCTGTTCGTCTTTTACGCTATACGGTTCGTCTGTTGCCGCCATTTGCTTAATGGCTACGGCGATGACTCGCAAGCCGTCCATGTTCAAGCTGTTGACCAATCGTTGAGCCCGGTCGGCTCGTTCTGGCGTGAGGGGGACGATCTGCCCGTTGTCGGACACATGCGAACAAATGCTTAGAACTTCCTCCATAGCTCCTTTACAGATGAGCAGATGTCCGTTGCCCCGTTTCTCCAGTACGACGGACATGCGGCGGCGGTTGAAGTCGAACGGAATCTCATCGAATTTCGAATAGTTATTCTCTGCGCCCAACACATCCGACAGCTCCGCGTGCTCCAGAACCGCCACATCCAGCAAGTTTTTCAGCCCAGTCTGGTGGTAGCTGTTCAGATAAGCATATTCCAACACTTGATTATCATCTTCGCCATTGATGTCCAGATGACGTTCCAAAATAATTTTGTCCTGAGTCAGAGTGCCGGTTTTGTCCGTACATAAGATGTCCATGGCACCGAAGTTCTGAATTGAATTGAGCCGTTTAACGACCACTTTGTTCCGCGCCATAATCGATGCGCCTTTGGCAAGATTGCCAGCCACGACAACCGGCAGCATTTCCGGCGTAAGGCCGACCGCAACGGATAAGCCGAAGAACAGCGCGTCCATCCAATCTCCTTTTGTGAACCCGTTGATAAGGAAAATAACAGGAACCATAATGAGCATGAAGCGAATAAGCACGAAGGTAACGCTCTTGACGCCTTTGTCGAAGCTCGTAAGCGGCGGCTTGCCGATTAAGGTGCTGGCCATTGAACCGAAGTAGGTATGGTCACCCGTCGACACAACGACAGCGGAGGCTGAACCACTGATTACATTCGTGCCCATATAACACATATTGTTCAGTTCCAGCGCATTGGTGGGCGTCAGTTGGTTGCGATTGCGAGCCAACTTCGAGGCGCCGCGCGGCAGCGTATCCAGCTTCTCCACAGGCATCGCTTCACCGGTCAAAGCGGATTCTCCGACAAACAGATCCTTCGAGTGAACGAGTCTGACATCTGCCGGCACCATGTCGCCTGCGGAGAGATGGATGATATCACCGGGGACGAGCAGTTCCAGATCAATTTCTTTGCGCTTAGATTGACGGTTCACCGTTGCTGTCGTTTTGACCATTTCCTTCAGCTTCTCGGCGGTGCGTGCGGAACGGAATTCTTGCGTGAATGTAATGATGACACTAACAGTGACCATGGTTGTAATAATGACGACGGCTTCGACATCATCATCGGCGATATATGAGAATAAGGCCAAGGAAAGCAGGATGAGAATAAACGGGTTTTTGAAGCAGGCAAGCAATTGGACATACCATGCTGGTGTTTTCTCGTGCGCCACTTGATTTTTCCCATATTGCTCCAGTCTCTTGTTGGCTTCTATGTCCGTGAGCCCCCCAGAACTTGTGCCAAACTCTTCCATCAAATCCTCTTCGTGGACGATGGAAGCTTGGATTAAACGTTCCGCGATCTCGCGGTTTTGCATTTCTTTATCTTTCATTGGTTTGTTCATTATTCTAACTCCTCTCTACACAACAGGCGTTTTCGATTGAAAGCGCCTGTTCTACTTCACTTCAAATTGAACGCAAAAAAGCTCTCCCTGTTGGAGGGAGAGCGAGTGTTCCGAGCATTCATCATGGGCTTGCATGTCTCAACTGCGCATACTTAAATACACCCGCCTGCATCTGCAGTTTGAATGGAAATAAAAGTATGGGAAACACGCAAGAGCATGACAAAGCCAGCTCTCCTTCAGTACAGGATATCGGTTGAACTTACATAATCGGCTGGTTGGTCCACTGTCCAAGGATGTTCCCCCCTCTGCAAAATAAAAACCCTCCAGGAGACCTAGAGGGTTAGAAACGCACGCAAAAAAGCTTCCGGATCCCCCTAGTCGAGTTTTGGCACTATACAACGTAAAGAGATGCAATGTCTCTTAGCCACCTTAAGAAAAGCCTTAATCCGGCAGTTCCTGTTCTACCCATGGGCATCTTTCGATATTTCTGGGCAGTGGCCTCTGTTTGTATAGGAGCCTCACCTAACGAGGACTTATTTAATTCCTAGTCATCTTAAGTCTTATATTTTCGTTTGTCAAGCTGTAAATTTGTTCAAAGAGATACTGCTGCTGTGTATGCGGTTCGGTAAATATGAGAAAAATGGGCATAACAAAGCAGTTTGTTAGGATTGACAATTGGATGGTCAGGAAGTACGATTTTCTTGTCAGTATTTTACTATTTTGTGTGCAACAAAGGGGGTATGCACCATGGACAGTAGTGACAGTCGACAATCGCAATCAAAACTACTCATAACAAGGAGCGGGGAGGATAAGCGCTCGCATGGTGCTGCCATCAGCAGATAATCAGGCTGGGAACAGCAAGCTGATTGTCTTCTCCCCAGAAAGGGGAAATGCCAAATGACCTACTCTACGTATGGAAGACACGTCGTGGCTGACTTATGGGAAGTTGATTTTGACCGGATTAATAATGCTGAATTTTTACAGAACCAACTGATCGAAGCCGCAGAAAAATGTGGAGCAACCGTGTTGTCCGTGTCGGAACAGCAATTTGAGCCCCAAGGGGCTACCGTACTTTTGTTATTGTCAGAGAGCCATCTCTCGATTCATACGTATCCGGAAAAAGGGTTCGCAGCTTTGGATTGTTACACCTGTGGGGACAAGGTTGATCCCGAAGTAGCCATTCACTATTTACTGTCTGTGCTCAAGCCTAAAACGTATATTGTGAAGAAGCTAATCCGGGGAGTCGGAGAAATGATAGAAGAATCGCCAGCGATAACTTCGATGTAGACACCTATTGACAACATGATTCATCTGAAGTAAAATCCAGAATGCTTGCAGGATTTATATTTGTTGGAAAGGGGGAATATATTCATGGATAGCAGCCCAGGCCGAAATGTCATGTTTTCAGTCTGTTCATTTGCTGTAAAGAGGAAGAGCTCTGTTCTTTTGCCGCTCCCATGTTCCCCGTGTTTGGATTTTCATCGATCCCATCAAGCAGGATGGGTCTGTTCAAGCAGGTTTATTTGACATGTGAGCCACACAAGTACACTGCCAGCTCTCCCTTTCCGGGGGAGCTTTTTTTGATCTATAGAGAGGTGATGCCGTTGACTATGGAAATAGTGCTGAAGCTGGGACTTGCTTTATTTTTTGGAATGCTCATCGGAATCGATAGACAAATTAAACAAAAACAATTGGGATTAAGGCCTAGTATGATCATCTGTATTGCCAGCTGTCTACTCACCATCGTTTCGATTGAAGCATTCGGCAAATTTGGTGGTGCGGATCACCCTAATATGGATCCGATGCGATTGGCCGCGCAGATTGTAAGCGGAGTCGGGTTCATTGGGGCGGGTGTCATTTTGCGAAGAAGCAACGAGGTTATTTCGGGCCTGACCTCTGCGGCGCTTATATGGTCAGCTTCGGCGCTTGGCATTGCGATCGGGGCAGGGTTCTATGCGGAAGCGGCATGTGGCGTCATCCTGATGATTGCGGCTGTTAATGTCGTGCCCTACCTCATCAAATCAATTGGACCGGCAAGGCTGAATCGGTACGATGTCGCCGTCAAGATTGTAGTGGAATCCAATTTGCGCATGACTGAATTAATCAAGATGCTCGAACGTAAAGGTCAGTTTGGCCATGCCAAAAAAGATGAATTCAAAATACGGCATTTAAAGCTTAAGGATCTCGATAACGAACGACAGCTCATCGATTTGGTGCTGTCCGTGCCGAAAAATCAATATACGACGGAAATATATTATTACATTAAGAAAGTGGACCATGTGTTAAAGGTGGATGTCGAGAATTTGTGATGTCAAGCGGAAGGCATAAACATTTTGGATGAAAGGAGTCTTGTATGATGATTAGGCTAAATGAATATCAATTTAAGGAATTCCTTCTTGTCCCCAGCTGAATTTGGGCATATTTTCGCTGAGCTTCATCCGCTGCAGCAAAAAAAATACATTCTGGAGCTCGATCATCAGTATGCTATAACGATGTTGAATGAGCTTCCTTCGGATAATGCCACTCATTTTATCGGGCTGCTGTCGAACAAAGAGGTTTTCTCTGGAGCGTAATTCGCAAGTCATATCCGTCTCCACGGATGCGAATGAAGTGGAAAGCTAGACTTGTGGAATTATATGGCATATACTTGTTTCAAATGAAAACGGTCACACCGATCTTTCGTATATTTAACGTAGAGAAAGCGAAAGAGTATTGCTGTTGCTAACATTGAATACCTGTATGAACGACTCACAACAAAGCAATATAAACATGCTCGTCCTGGCTTGGATCACGACGATAAGTGATTGTCTATTACGGATCCCTTTGGCAATCGTCTTCATTTTTTTGAGCCCCAACCATAACGATGACCTGGCATTAGAAACCCGTACCCGCTGCTGCTATTCAAGAGGCTGTTATGCGGGTTTCTTTCTACCTGTGGAAGGAGAATATTACATGAAGCAATTCGATGTTGAAATTAGAGCGGCAGCAGAAAGCGAATGGGACCAAGTCTGGAACCTGCTTGAGCGCAGAGGAGCAACCGATGCCAAGGAATTAGCCGAATCCCGATTTTTATCCATTTTTCAGAATAGACAGCATTATTTGCCTATCGCGGCTGTAGATCAAAAGCTTGTAGGGTATGGCTGGGTGCAAAATTATGGGCCGCATTTGCGCTCGGGACAACAGCTATTCCGATTGCATGATCTTTTTGTGCTCGAACCATACAGGAAGAATCGAATCGCCGCCGCTCTTTTTGAGAGTATGAAAGAATGGTCACAGCATAACGGAGCATCGTGGTTGCAATGGAACGCAAATCCCACATCGACGAGTTTTTATATGCGCTTAGGTTATCAGCCCATTCCAGAGGAAGATGAAGGATTCCCTTTCTTTGAAATCGAGTTTGCAGCGAAATAGAACAGCGAGACTTGGAGCTGATATCCAACGAAGGACAGAAGAACTTTGTAGATTAAAGTGGTGCAGGGCAGCAGCTGCCATTCGCTTACAGACGTAAAAAGCACATCGTTTCTAGAATGAAATCAAGGTGGTGTATCTCCATGAAACGTATCTATCTGATTAGGCATTGCCAGGCCGCAGGACAAGAGCCAGAGGCTCCGTTGACAACGGAGGGAGTAAGGCAGGCGAAGGAACTAAGAGACTTTCTTGCTCACCGAGGTATTGAACGAATCGTTGCAAGTCCTTATTTGAGAGCGGTTTCAACAATCCGTCCCTTAGCTGAATTGCTGCAAATCTCCGTCCATACGGATGCCAGACTTCAGGAACGAGTGCTATGTTCATATGACATGATTGATTGGCTTGATAAATTAAAGGAGACCTATGCGGATATAGATTTGAAGTATGAAGGCGGAGAATCGTCGCGGGAGGCGATGAATCGTGGGCTTGAAGTCATTGATGAAGCACTTGAAAGTACCAAACACAATATTGCGATCGTAACCCACGGAAATTTGATGTCGCTGCTTCTGAATCATTTCACGAATGATTTCGGATTCGAAGAGTGGGAGCGGCTGACCAACCCGGACGTGTATGAGCTTCATATATTCGAAGAGAACGATAACATCACTGTAGACTCTCACAAGTTGTTTCATACGATTAAGCCATACATTCGATAAGCCGATGAGCGTAACAAATGATACGAACACCAATCATAATAAAAAGACAATAACCCCGTATAAGCTTCTGTTGGTTAGCAGAATCTCGTATGGGGTTCTATTCGTATCTTCTTATTTTTGGTAGGTATTATATGGTATATTGCATAGTAGATCTAACCATGGCAGACAGTGACAAGCGCCACCTGAAAAGAGGGAATGATGTTGAAGCAGTTTATGATCGGTCAGTACGGAGGTTTTGATGATAAAAAGTTCAAAAGAGATTTCAAATTAGGATTTCATGGAATTGAAGCCTGTCTTTGGATTATATGACTTCGGTCAACCCCGATTACGTGTTATTTCATTATCCGAAGCCCGTAATTCTCGATGATCGGGTAGATTGGAGTCTGTGGCGCTTCACGGATGAAAGCGAGTATGTGTATGAGAGTAAATATTCATTCGCGGAGTTTTCCGAGAAGAGTGAGCTATTATTTGCATGGTTGTCGGACAAAAGCGAGGAGTATCGATTTACACCGGTGCTTGAATTTGACGGCTTGAATAAATATATATACGAGACGGACTTTCTTGAATGCTTATTGGATAGGTATCCCAGAATTAGATTGTGCCTGGATACGGCCAGATTGCATTTACAGGATGAAACGGATCCGCATTTCGATGCTAAGCTCGTTGTACATAAATTCACCAAGTATGCCCATATCATTCATTTGAGTAATGCGCAAGTTGCTGCCGACGGGATTCAGAACAGACATTACCCGGTATTGCCTGAATTGCGTCCGGAGGAGGGCTGGGCGCCAATAGCGAAGTATTTGCGAATCGTTCGACAGGAAAATCGAAATGTGAAAATTATGTTCGAACATCGTTCTGATCGAATCAGTGACGAGCAGTTGGAAAGATGCTATGCATGGGTAGATGAGCTATTGAACAGCTAGTGCACGACGGCTAAATTAGCTAGAGTTACTCTATCCTGTCCGGAGAAGATATGTCCTTTCCGCATCCTTTTAACCACTCTCCCCCTCATTCAGATTGCAACACCTTGCCTCTGCAAATGAAGCGTACTCAATGCGGAATGTGCTTAGGTATGCAAGTATGGAAAGACGCGAGTGGCAAGTTGGCCAGAAGAAGCTAAGAAGCCGTGCACAGGCGTGTGGATGCAGAACGCAGTCTAACGTCACGAATTAGGAGTAATAGACTGTAGGTGATTTCACATGACAAGATTAGGACAACCGTTTTTGGAAAAGGAAGGCTTATCGCTCAGTCAGTATGGATTCACTCCAGACGAAGGAATCGTAGAGTTGGCAGCTGGAACGGTAACGTATTATCACTATACTCATGCAGACAAGCTGGAAGAAATCTTTTCTCCGGATAGCGGCTTGTTGGCAAGAAGACCAGCAGCATGTCCCAATATACCAGAGCAATTTTAGGATCGTTATGTAACCGAAGGATTTCTTGAACCCTTTCCCAACTGGCTTAATACTGCACTTACTTTGACGATCTAGGGTATGAACTGATGAATAGGCACATTGGAAATATACTGTTGGAAATCAAGCTGCCTGTCCGTGAATTTGATGTTCATATTGCGGATTATGCACATGTGATGGAATGCAAAAGCATTGAATTGAGAGGGACCCCAGCATTACAACTTGGGTACGATTGCAGCGGCGGGAGCGAAGTGACGCAGGCCTATGTGCATTCATTTATTCCAGTGGCCGAGTACAATCGTGGGCATGTGGCGCCTGTCGTCCAACTGTTGCGCAAAGGGGAAGGAATAGCCGTTCCGAACGGCTATATCTCTGTATCAAAGATTCAACCTTTTCAAAAATAAATGCAGTGTGCTTCTTGGAATATAATCACCATACATAGGAAGAAGTGACCGAACGTGACGATGCTTTCATTGGAAAGCGGACAGAACACTTTCAACGTAAGAGTGTCGGGAATACTCATCGTTGACAATCATTTGTTATTGCAACAGCACGATGGTGGCGACTATTGGTATCTGCCGGGAGGAAGAGTCGAAATGTTCGAGACTTCGGAAGAGGCTTTGCGCAGAGAGTTTATCGAGGAAACCGGAATAACAATAACGAGTGCGAAACTGCAGTGGATTGTTGAAGAAATGTATGCAATTGGTGACAGACAAATGCATGAAATAGGTATGTATTACTGCATCGACACGATCGATCATGACGATAGGTTGATGGAAACAAGTCAGGAAGCAGGGTATATCAACGATTGGATAGAATTAGATCGATTGGATGCATGTAAAATTGTGCCTGCTTTAAAGGACACGTTTTCGTGTGCAGATTTCGAGAGCCACCTAACGCTAATAAAGCCTAATTCCGTTTTGACTGGTTTGTAGGTTTTCATGATATTCTCCTTGCGCTTAGCAGAGATGCCATTTATGTATACGACATTCATTATGATTACAATCGCAGAACCGTTACGCTACAGGGAGAATTTAACGGACTATTATGTTCGGATATTTCCAGTGAAGAATTTATAGCATATGAAATGATATTTGAAGACGTGTATGTCTTCAAATCCATCGAGTTAGATGTGTGCCTGGAGCTAATGGATACAGAAGAAGTAACATATTGCAGCATCGGAGAGTATACCGAATCGGATTTGCTAGAAACGATTAAAAAGGCTAGAAACGTACATCTGAAACATTATGTTATACAAACGTATGATGATGTATTTGTAATCGCATGCAAACATCTCAAGCTGACGCTGATACAGCAAGCCTAGCCTAATTCGCATTATACTACGTTTTCTTATTTACCTTATGAGTCAAAGGGGTTTGTCAGACAGAATGATTACGCGTTTGAATTTATATAACCCGAACCTGTAAAGGAGAGATACAATGCACACCAAATCACAAATATACGATCTAGCGAAGAATGCGGTGGATGCAAGCCTGAAGCAGTATAATCTGGATATTCACAAAATCTACTTTCTCGGACGATCAGAGCACGTGACGTATCGCATCGATACGTATTCCAATGAATCTTATTTGCTGCGAATTCATACGAACGAATTGCGTCGGGAAGAGATTGAGTCTGAGCTTGTATGGCTTGAACATTTAAGTGGGGGCGGACTACAGACACCGCGAGGAATGAAGAACAACAATGGTCAATATGTAACCGAAGTTGAAATTGGGGAAGCGACGATGCATGCGACATTGTTAGCATGGGTAAAGGGCCAATCTCTGCAGGAACAAATAACGCTGGACGATGTTGCTCATGTGGGACAGCTGATGGCGAAGCTGCATGAGCGGACAACTTCCTTTCAACCAGGTCCAGAGTTTGTGCGCCCTGTATGGGGTGAGGATAGCCTTAGAAAAGATGTAGAGAAATTAGGCCGCCATTATTTCGACTTTATGACGGATGGAGAATTTGAGCGAGTGCAAGAAATTGCAGACAAGATTTGTGCCCGCATTCACTCATTAGCTAAAACTGGCGATACGTATGGAGTCATTCATGCTGATTTGCATTGGGAGAACATCGTTCACCACAACGGAGAGCCGCGTGCCATCGATTTTGGACGCTGTGGTTTCGGCTTTTATTTGTACGATATCGCCCAATCGTTGATGGGACAGTCACCGCAAGGAAGAAAGGCGTTTATTGATGGATATGCGAAACAACGTTCGCTGCCTGCTGATTACGCGAACGACCTTGAATCCTTTTTCATTATGGCTGTAATCGAAAATGCCAGCTTCCATTCCGATAACCCTGAAGAGCTGGAGCACTTGAAATCCTTGAAGAATTATTTAATGAAGGTGATGGATCGTTATTTAGAGGGATAATCATTTTTGTTTGGAAATTAATTAAAATAGTGCACAATGCATTCCTTCCCACTCATTATGGGATAAAATTGGTTGCACGTGCTCTTAGGCGCATGCATACGTTACTCCATAAGGGTAAATGCCTAATAAGCAAAATGAAAGGCAGGGTTTACATGGCAGTGTCTTATATGGACTATTCTTCGCCATCCGCACAGTTTACTTATGATTTGAGCAATAACCCATTTTTTAAAAAGGATGATCGGAATCTTATTAACTTTCTTTCCATCAATCAGATAAACACATTAGGGAACGTTTCCCTGTTGGACATTTACCTCAGTACGGGAAATGTTATCGAACCCCACACCCATCAAAATGCTTCAGAGCTGGTATACTGTATTTCAGGAGCGGCGGTGGTTTCCTTAATTAACCCGTTTACAAAAGAACTTCGCAATTTTCCGATTCAGCCGGGCCAGGTGGCAAATGTGCCGCAGGGATGGTGGCATTATGAGGTAGCCTCGGTTGACAATACACATTTATTGGCGATATTCGATGCGCCGGTTCCGGAATTTATCGCGGGTTCCGATCTCTTGCGATTAACTCCTGCAAGTGTGTTTGCGCATACGTACTGCCTGGATGAGGCCAAAGTGAAGGATACGTTGGCACCCATTACAAAAACGGTCGTCATCGGCCCGCCCAGTGATTGCAAAATGAATCAGGTTCGGAGTAAAATAGCGCCAGCACAACATGCCAATCCGACCTATTCAAATCATTCGGTTCCAAGCCAGTCATCTCACAACCAAGGGTATGGCCAGCAGCACCGGCAACAATATTATTACCCGCAGCAACAGCACGTTATTGGCAACGGGGGATATCCATTTCAATATAACGATTGCTGATCTTCCTTCACAAGCTGAAAAAACCGGAAAAACCAGGGAATCAGTGGCTGGTTTTCCGGTTTCTCAGGTATCGATACATAAGAGCAGCGGATCAAGGCCTTGCAAAAAATAGTGGTGGTGATAGTGACGATATGAGAACTAAAGTTTATTTCGTGAGGCATGCCGAATCAATATATATGGAAGGCGCAGAACGCTCGCGGGGCATATCTGGCCAAGGAAAAGCAGATGCGCGCAGAGTCTGTGAAATATTAATACAAGAAGCTATCGATTGTGTCATGTCCAGTCCCTATGAGAGAGCAGTCCAGACCGTTCAAGAGCTTGCAGCGGAGCGGGGGCAGGAGATTTTGCTCCTTGAGGATATGCGAGAACGGAGAATCGGCGATTTTCCCGACGGAAAGTTTACGGAAGCGAAGCAGCGAGTGTTCGGTGATTTCCGTTTCTCTTACCCAAATGGAGAATCGAGCTGCACCGCACAGAAGAGAGCGGTAGACGTCTTGCTGGCGATATTGAAAGACTATCGCGGACAAGGCATCGTTATAGGGACGCATGGAGATATTATGACGTTGATGATGAACTATTTTGATGATTCATACGGATTTGACTTCTGGAAGTCGACGACAATGCCTGACATATACAGATTGGAATTTGATGAAGCAGCTCTATTGACGGTAACAAGAATGTGGAGCTAGATGTAACAACAGAAGGATGATTAGAAAATGAAAACGAGATCTTATGTAAACGCAATCAGTTCGAAGTGCCCTGACATCCCAATTGCAGGAATGCCGCATTTTACAGCATTTGCACAGGCGGATGCATGTCCGGATTCCCCATCCCGAATATGTGAGTCTGTCTGCTTCCGATAACACGTTATTTATTGGTTACGAGATGATCGAAGGTATTCCGTTGTCTGATGACATCTTCCACAGCACGAAGGACAAGCAGAAACTGGCAGATGAGCTGGGCAGTTTCCTTAAAACACTGCATGGCGTAGAAGCTGGCAGCGCTTTAGATATGGAAGCGGATTTCGGGACGTCGAATATTTTGATTCACCCGGAGACGGGAGCGCTGGCAGGGGTCATCGATTTCGGGGATTCCGGGCTAGGAGACCCGGCTTTGGATTTTGCGGCTCTATATGCACAATATGGGGAAGGTTTCTTGGAAATGTGTAAGGCAAGCTATGGCGGAATGGAGCGTGTCCAAGAACGGCTTGATTTCTATGCGAGGACCTTTGCACTGCAGGAAGCCCTATTCGGTATCGAAAATGACGATAAAGCAGCCTTCGAAAATGGGATTAGAACGTATATATAAAATACAATAAAATTGATGCAAAAGAGGTGAGGAAATGATTCTGGAAGTAGCCATGCTGCATATTAAACCCGGCATGAAGAGTGATTTTGAAAGCAGCTTCAGGAAAGCATCGAAGATAATTTCGAAGATGAGAGGCTATATTGAGCATGAACTGCACAAATGCGTGGAGGAAGACAATAAATACGTATTGCTTGTTCGTTGGGAGACGTTGAAGGATCATATGGTAGGATTCCGTCAGTCTGACAAATATGAAGATTGGAAGGCGTTGCTGCACCACTATTATGATCCGTTTCCAACCGTAGAGCATTACATTACGATCAACTTAGAAAGCTTGAATACAGATGAAGAGGATGAACATAAATGACGACAAAGCTGGAGCAAGCCATAAAGCTCTTCAGCAAAATCTGTCTGAAGAACATTATCCCGGTGCCATGCTGGGTCTCGGCAGCACGTACCGGACATTGGGCCGACACGCCGAGGCCAAGGACATCCTCGGGAAAGGCATGAACGAATATCCCAACAACCGGGAATTTTACAATTCACGCATAAATGAGGGGACAACACATGAACAAATACGTTGCATTGTTACGCGGAATTAACGTCAGCGGACAAAAGATTATTAAAATGGATGCTTTAAAAAGCATCTTCGAAGCGCTGGCATTTCAAAACGTCAAAACGTATATTCAAAGCGGAAACGTCATATTTGAAGCGTCAGCAACGGAGCCTGAACTCCTTGCCGAGAGCATTGAGAAGCAGCTTAGAGTGGAGCTTGGCTATGAAATCACCGTTGTCGTAAAGACACTCAGCGAATTGGAAGAGGTCATTCAGCATAATCCGTTCACAGAGAACGAAGCTTCCGAAGGTAAATTATATGTTTCATTCTTATCCAAGGAACCAGTTGCCGAGGACTTGACTGCGCTCTTGTCCGTTCAGAACGGCGTTGACGAGATTCGTGCGCTAGAGCGCGAGGTCTATATTTTGTGTCGGCAAGGGTATGGGAAATCTCAATTTTCCAACAATTTCATTGAAAAAAAGCTCCGCATGCCGGCAACGACCCGCAATTGGCAGACCGTCAACAAGTTAGCGAATATGTAAGCGAAGAAGATAAGGAAGTGTGTTTAGAATGAACATGAAAAAGTTGGCGGCGGAAGCTGCAGTCGAGCTCGTGCAGGATGGGATGGTCGTAGGTCTCGGAACCGGATCTACGGCTTATTGGGCGATTGAGAAGCTCGGTCACAGAGTGAAAGCGGGATTGCGAATTAATGCGATTGCAACCTCAAGTTCTTCCGAAGAATTGGCCCGGCAATTAGAAATACCGATCGTATCGTTTGCGGATATCCATCATATCGATCTTACGATTGATGGCGCGGACGAGGTGGACTCGAAGCTTACTCTGGTCAAAGGCGGCGGCGGCGCGCTGCTGCGAGAGAAAATCGTGGCCGCTGCAAGCCGCATCTTCTATGTCGTGGCAGATGAATCCAAGCTCGTATCACAGCTGGGCGCGTTTCCTTTGCCTGTCGAGGTCATTCCGTTCGGAGCGGACATGACGAAGCGACAAATCGAAGGGTTGGGCTGCGGCGCAACCATTCGAATGCAAGCGGGAAAATGTTATATTACCGATAACGGAAATTACATTTTGGACTGCGAATTCGGAGCGATTCACGATCCAGAACGCCTTCATGTTCAACTTAATGCGATACCTGGAGTCGTGGAGAACGGCCTGTTTATCAACATGGCTCATAGTGTATTTGTCGGTTATCAAGATGGCAGTGTCAGAAGGATGGAACTGTAATTCGGGTATTCCGTATAGCCTGTTATCGGAAAGATCGGCTCAATAGGGAGTTGAGTTCGATGAGTAATCTCACCTAAGAAAAATATGGCGAGAGCGAGGAGCAGCTTGTGAGTAATTATGAAAATGTATTGCAGGCTCTGGAACGAAAAGGCTGGAGCACCAAGGGATTGGACGTGAAATTCCTGGGCGAGGGCGCTTGGTTCAAGGCATATTGGTTCACGACCAACGAACGCGAATCGGCGGTGATACGATTTCCGCAGCCGGTATCTTATGGCAAGCCGTTTCAATATGACGAGACCGAGCTGCTTACGGAATTCGCTTCCCGAGGACTGTACTATGAGGCGGCTAACAACCTTGTGCCCGGAATCTGTCCGCAGTGGTATACCTATGATGTTCAGCCTGACTTATCGTTCACCATCGAAGCGTATTGCGGCGACACACTGCGGCTGAAGCAGACCGATGATACGCAGGCGGCACAGCTTGGCAGACAATGCGGCGAACTGTGCCGGGCCATGACCGGAATGCAGTTGGGCATCGATGGGTTCGGCTTTTTGGAATGGCGCGAAGGAAGGCTGCATGGAACGACTCAGGGTGACCATCAGGAGTACTGGATTCAAGATACGAACGGATATTGGGAGCAATTTGAGCAATTTTTGGCCAACGATTATCCTTGCCAGTCAGGCGCTATTAAGGATAAGCTGCAGCGGATTATCGAACGCCGCTTACAGTCTGAATGTACGCTTTCTCTAGCCAATCGGGATATATCGCCTGAAAATATAACGACAATGAACGGTAGCATCAGGTTAATCGATCCGTATCCGCTGTATTACAATGGGCATGTCTTTGCTGGCAACCTGTTGAACAATTTCAAGACGCTCTTCCCGTCTTATTACCGTTCGCCCCGCTATGCTAAGCATCAATTTCATGTGTACCAACGTCAATTGGAATGCTTCGCTGAAGGGTTTCTCGATGGGTACGCCCAAGGGGAGCGGGAAATCCGAATGACCGTGCTGATGGAGGAATATCTCATGCTGTTTGATTTGACCGTGGAGCATATGAACTTATTGAAGCAAGATCATTTTCAGGAAGAGACCGTGCTTCGTGCGGGCAATCGGGAAGCAGTAGGCGAAAGAATGCCGGGTTACGTGAAGAGGCTGGAGCAATTCAACTTTGACATATAGAAATATAAGAGGCAGCAGCAGGAGGATATGATGCACAAAATAAACAGGAAAAAAACGGTGGAAGGCACAAGAATACCGGGCTTTATTCGCAATGGCCAATATTTTTACATCAATGTGGATGTATATGAAGACGGCATGATCAATTGTTGGGAATTGGTAGATATCGCAGGATTGGAAGGGAAACTCGACATCAATTGGCTGCAGCCTCAGGTTCCAGTTGGTGAGAATATATCGATTTTCGGGTTGGGTTATTATAAAGTAGAATCGGCAGTATGGAAATATGACAAGATGAGCTATCTTCAGTACATAAAAGAAAAAATAAAACAGATGAATCCTGAATTGTCCAATCTGTATGTCGTCACTGATGCGGAAAAAGAACGGCTGGAGAAACGCAGAATCGCTTACTCACCACGCGCGAAAGAGTTCTATGTCAAAAGCGAGCTCGGCTATCAAACCGTTGAGGGCGGTAGTTTTACGGTGTTCTTCAACCATCAAGACCATAATTATTTGGTCAATCTAGTCGTCTATGAAGATGGAACAGTTACGATCTATCATTCTGATTTTACCATTCAACAAAGAGTAGAGGATATGGAAGCCCTGTTCGATGACGGGACGCTATTCACTTCCTGTGATGCACCGACACGAATCATCTTGGATAACTTCGGAGAGGTTACGTTGACGGATGCGGGCTATTCGGTTGACGGGAAAGAGAAGCTGAAGGAATTGATGGACCTTTACAAAGAGATGAACGGCGAAGAAACGACATTGGAAGTATGCAGGAACTTGTATTATCAATATTTGCAATATCCAGATGAGGACACGAAAGCGGCGTTAAAGGTAGCTTATGAAGCGATTCCCGAGCATGAACGGGTTTATTTGGGAGATATGGACAGCCGGGATACGGATTATATTCGAATTCTGTATACGGATGAGACAAGGGAGGTTTAAATGATGAAGCAAATCATTGCAATGGGCGGCGGCGGATTCTCCATGGAACCGGAGAACCCGCTCCTTGATTTATATATTTTGCGGCAATCGGGTTCAGAGCAACCGAAGATATGCTTCTTGCCGACGGCCAGCGGAGATGCGGATGGGTATATACAGCGATTTTATAAGGCGTTCGGCGAGCACGCCTGCATTCCCTCCCATTTGTCATTGTTTAATGCTCCCACGAAAGACCTGAAAGATTATGTGCTGAGCAAAGATATTATATATGTCGGCGGCGGAAATACACGCAATTTGCTTGTTCTGTGGAAAGAATGGGGACTCGATCGCATCCTGCGAACAGCATGGGAGCAGGGTATTATTTTGGCCGGTCTCAGTGCGGGATCCATTTGCTGGTTCGAAGAAGGGGTGACTGATTCCATTCCGGGCGAACTTACTGGATTGGCAGGTTTGGGCTTCTTGAAAGGGAGCAACTGTCCCCATTATGACGGTGAAGCAGATCGAAGACCAAGCTACCATCGATTGATGCAAACGGGCAAAATAAGCGGCGGCATCGCTACGGATGATGGGGCAGCAATTCATTACCGGGATCAGGAACTCTATCGCGTGATTGGATCAAGACCGGAGGCGAGGGCATATCATGTGGACTGTGCCGCTGGGCGAGTGACGGAGAGCGCAATCATACCAGAATATTTAGGGAATATGTTCTGACAACAAGGCAGAAAGGAAGTACATCCATGCCGTTGAAAATCAAAGACAGGCAATTCCCGATTAAAGAGGCGGCTATTACGGCAACTCTATTGGACCCGTACTGGATTGACACATACGGGCCCGAGTATCCCCGGCATTTGCTCTGGTCACTGAATATTGACACCGTTCCCCGTGAATATGATGAGGAGCAATGGGAACCGCGGTTACATCATGAAAATTTGAATTTTGCGCTGCGAAGCTGGAAAGGGTTGGAAGGGAAGCGCCATTGTTGGTCGGAACCCTTGGATGCAGAGGGGGAGCCGGAGGGCGGAATTTATGTGTTCGGACATGAAGATATAACAGAGGGCAACTTGCATATCGGAACTCGTAGAGGAAATCACTTTCAGGTAGACTGGAAAGGCGTATGCCATATTTATTGGGATGACGAGTATGGCAGCGACGTTCCATTTGAACTGAACTGCACGGCTGTGTTTACGGGAATTCAGATCAATTGCAGCGAGAAAGATGACGAGCGCATCGTTGCAGAACGGTTATCCAAGTGGATAGATACTGGCGATCTGCAACAGCTGCCTATTCAGTACAGCAGCCACCAGTATGAGTCCGGGGTCGGAATGGCATCTGCGAAATTTATTCCTTGCACGTAACAAACATAAAAAAATGAGGCGATTGAAAATTGAATGCTTCGGACAATAATGAGCAGACATGGGCTGAAATTGTGAGTTTATTCGAACAGGGCAGCAATGACATCGTCATCATGCCCGTATGCCCAGAACGCGCGGAGGAGACGCTGCAGCGGCTTCAAGTATCTGAACGCTCTTATTTGGGATCCATCGCTTGCCATTCCGGCGGTGTGATGGTCGATCGAGGGTGGATTAAGCTGCTAGGTTCTGGCAGCGAGCTTGTATATGGAGATTTGCTGAGCTGGAATGGATTGGGCGAAGATACAAGGATTGCGCCTTTGCGCGGCGCATGTGTGATAGCGTATGACATGGCTGGCGGATTTTTTGCCTTGAATGGCGGCCGTTTCGGAGAAGAAGAGCATTCTGTCTATTATTTTGCGCCCGATACATTGGAATGGGAGAACACCGAGCTGGCTTATTCCGAGTTTCTTGCATGGCTGGCGAATGGTGACTTGGAACTCTATTATCGTACTTTTAGATGGAGCAATTGGCAGGAAGACGCTGCATCAATGGATGCGAACCAAGTGATTAGTTACTTCCCACCGCTCTGGTCCGAGGAAGGATCTGCGGAGACGAGCAGCAGGAAAGCAGTACATATTGAAGAGATATGGAACTCTTGCGTATATGAGCAGAAAGATTGATTGGAGAGAGAACAATGACATCTAGAAAAATTAGATTGGCTATCATCGGCTTGGGGAATATGGGACAGCATATGATTCGTCTCGTGAACAAGCCTGAATTTCAACCAGAAATCGAATTAACGGCAATTTGTGAATCGAATGACCATTCGCGCCAACAATGCCGGGAAAAATACCCAGAATTGAAATGTTACGCTGACTATCAGCTCCTGTTGGATACTACGGACATCGACCTGCTCTATGTAGCCGTCCCGCCTGCCTTCCATCATGATGTCGTATCTGCTGCATTGCGCAAGAACATTCATGTCTTTTGCGAGAAGCCTCTCGCTAACAGTCTGGATGAGGCGAAGCGCTTGCTGCTGATGGCCAAGGAGGCCGGCGTTGTGCATGCGATTCATTTTTCGATGCCGCATGAACCGGCAGTGAGACAGATGAAGAAGATGGTGGCGGAGGAAGCTATCGGAGCAATCCGTAAAATTGACCTTATTTTGCAATTTCCAAAATGGCCACGTGACTGGCAGCATAACTCGTGGATTTCTTCGAGACAGCAAGGCGGATTCGTGCTTGAGGTGGGGGTTCACTGGATTCACGTTATGCAGAAGCTATTTGGCCGCATTACTCATGTGCAGAGCGAACTGGAGTTCTCGGAGCAGCCAGACCGCTGTGAGATCGGAGTTCGCGCGAAGATGCTGATTGCCGACGGGGTACCCGTTCAACTGAACGGAATGTCAGAGTTCGCAGGAGAAGAACGCGTCTCCCTCGTTGTTTACGGTACAACCGGTACGATTGCGTTGGAAAATTGGAGCGAGTTATTCGCCGGTTCGATTGGTCAGCCATTGCAGCCTGTCGCTGCAGACGATGAGCTTGGCGAGCCGACTGTGTTGAAACATGTCATCCAAGCCATTAGAGGGGAACAAGCCGATCTATATGATTTCCATGACGGCTATGATGCTCAGGTTGTGCTGGAGGCGTTGCGGCATCCTGAATCTTCTCAGTTAGTTGATATTAGAGAGCATGATATTCATATATGAGAAGCCGCTGATTACATTAAATAGACACGAAAACAGCAGCCTTCAATGGCTGCTGTTTGATTTGAAATAAAGTTGCACTGCTTTACCCCTTTTGGATAATCGTTAAAGAGAACGCATGACTAATTTATCCATGCAATACTAGTGTCATATGTTCGTCAAGCATTTAGATCTGTTATGGCTGGTACATGAATCTCTTTGACGCAAGATACTTTTGACAAGTTCACAACACATTTGACTAAAGAGACAATATCCTGGACTGGAATTCGTGTGCCGTTATATTCAGAAATGGCTTTTTCAGCACCAGCCTCATATGGGATTTCCGCCGCTAGTTCACCTGGATTGATGCAAGTGACAGCAATTCTATCTTTCCTAACATGTTCACGCAAAGCATTTGTTATACCGCGTAGCCCGAATTTAGAAGTCACGAAAGACACCTGAGAATTATTTGTATTATCTAACCCAGCAGTTGATCCAATCAAGACTATCTTACCGCTTTCTGACCTTCTTAGATTTGGCAACAAGGCTTGAATATAGGTTATTGTGGATGTTATATTTATATTAATTATATTTGCAATGTCTTCTGGATCGTCATGTTCGAAGTCATAATCATCTTCAAACCCTTCTTTTTCCCAAACTCCGACGTTATAAATAAGCACATCTATTCTTTCATTTTGGAGAGTTTCCGTAATCATTTTTATTTTATTTTGTTGCGATAAATCTGCTTCCAGCCATATCCGCTGAACTCCGTCATTTAAGTCTAAGCTTTTGGGTCTGCTTCTGGAGACAATCCATACCTGGTCTCCAGAATTGGGTAACCCTTTGACAAATGCGTCCCCTAAACCTTTGCTATATAAGTTGAATTATTGAATCACTTAGAATCTAACACAAAGACGATCGATGATGGACAAGGGATATTTCATGATCTCGTCCATAAACTGCTGAACATTTTTGCGGATTTCAGCGACTGTGTGATAGAAAACATTGTTAATGACCTCGGACTTGAGCCACTTCCATAACCCTTCAACAACGTTGAGATGCGGGCTGTATGGGGGCAGGAACACAAGTTCAAGACGCCCTTTCATTTTAT